>JANOAS010000377.1:0-40153 GCA_031411255.1 bacterium | reverse complement strand
CACTGCCCGCCAGGTGAAGGTCTGCATCAGGCTCTTGGCCGTCTCGTCGCTCGCCGCCCACGAGGCCGGGTGGCCGTTGCCCGCCGCCAGATCGCGCAGCTCCAGGCTGGAGCCCCCGCCGTCAGCCAGGGCCGGCCATTTTCCGCCGCTGCCGTAGCTCACCTCGTTCGCCGGATTTCCAGCTGCATCCTCCAGCACGATCCGGTCCCCGTTGTTGTTCAGACTGCCGCTAAAGTTCCCCACGATCACCGAACCCGGCCACTTCGCCTGCAGCGCCAGCGCATTGTTTGAAATCACCAGATAGCCGCCCGCCGGAATACTCGTCCCCGCAGGGATGGTGTAGCTCACCGCGTCATCCAGCCGCCAGCCGGACACGTCCACGCTGGAGCCGCTCCTGTTGCAGAGTTCGATCCATTCCTCCGGACTTCCTGGGAAATGATACATCACTTCACTGATGACGATGCTGTCCGTGAGGGAAAAGGTGTTGGCCCCGCCAAAGCTGGCCGCCACCGGCACCAGCAGACGGCCCGCCGCGTCGCGCGCCCGGGCCGTGTCGTGCACGATGGCCGCATCCACCACACCACCACGCCCGGCGGAGTAAAGGAAGAGCCGGTCGTCAGCGCCGGGACGGAATCCGAGCTGCGTCTCGTCCAGGACCACCACCGCCCCTGCGGCCAGCACTTGCGCCGGCAGCGTCAGCCCGGCCAGCGGTGCATCGCTCCCGGCGAGGATGAGCCCGCCGAGGTCCAGCGGAGCGCTGCCCGTGTTTTTCAGCTCCACCCGCCACACACCGTCCGCCGCCCCGCTGATTTCATTGATCACCAGAGAAATCGACGAAGCTGGCGGAATGATTTCCCGCGACGCCAGCGAGGCCCCCCAGACCACGTCAGGAGCCACAGCTGGGTAGAGTTCCAGTTCATCGA
Organism: bacterium; assembly: GCA_031411255.1. Lineage (GTDB taxonomy): Bacteria > Verrucomicrobiota > Verrucomicrobiia > Verrucomicrobiales > V1-33 > JANOAS01. Next base: position 39,230 of record JANOAS010000377.1, on the reverse strand, counting down.
TGCAGGCCCCCGTGCCGATGCCATTGCCCGGCGTGATGAGGCGCACGCCCGTGGCCGTGACGGCGGGAAACTCGAGCAGGTGGCGCAGGGCCGGGGAGCCGATGGTCGCATCCATGCTGATGTTCCCAATGGTCGTCCACGACACATCCGGCGTGCTCGCCGTGGGATTCGCCACCGTGGTGTATTGCACGGTGTACTGTCCCTCCGCGCGGTCGGCGTACGTCCCGGTGTTGTCCCGGCCCCAGGCAATGCGGCCGATGCTTTTCGCGCTGGAAAACGAAATCCCCGCAGAAGAATTCAGGCTGTTGCCGATCCAGGAGTTTGGGTTGCCGTAGACACCGTCGTTCAGGCCGGGGATCGTGTGGGTGGGTGCGTAAGCTCCATTGCCGAGCAAGTCTTTGGCGAAAGCCGTTGCCCCCGCCTGCCGGGCGAGATTCGTGGCCGGGTCCAGCGCCCCGCCGGTCAGCATGAGGCGGAAAACCGGTGAGGGAGGCGGGATGACGGGGCCAGCCTCCAGCTCGTCGATGCAGGCGCCATCGCCAAAACTGTTGCCGGGACAAGTGAGCCGGATGCCCGTCGCACTCACCGTGGGAAAGCTGTAGGCATGCCGCACGGAGTAAGTGGGGCTGTTCGCCGGGTAGTTGACCGTTCCGATCACCGTCCACGCAGTGGTGGAGGCGTTTGGATTTGCCACCGTGGTGTACTCCAGCGTGTAGGTGCCCGCGCACCGGTCACTGTATTGTCCAGTATTGTCCCGCCCCCAGGCCACACTGCCCAGATTCACGGCCGTCGCTCCAAAGCTGACGCCGCAGAAGGAATTCAGCGAGGCGCCAATCCAGGAATTCGGGTTGCTGTAGAGGCCGTCATTCAGGTGAGGGATGGTGTGGGTGGGGGCAGCGGCGATCACGTCCTTGGCAAAGGCGGTCGCCCCGGCCTGCCGGGAATAGTTCGTCGTGAAAATGGTGCCGCCAGTCTGCACCAGCGTCAGTCCGCTCCCGCCGCCGCTGACGGGAACAATGAGCCGGCCCGCCTGGTGGACCTCCACGCTCACCGTGTTAGTGCCGGAGACCATTGCACTCGCGGGCAGACCGATCTCCTGCCAGGCCGCATCCCCCACCTCGCCCGCCGCCGGGGTCGCTGCCGTCGCTGCGCCGGCCGGCATGCTGCGCCGGGCCACTTCCGTGCCGTTCAGGTAAACCACCGCACCGTCGTCCAGCAGCGCGCTCAGAGCGAACTGTCTGGAGGCCGGATTTCCGGAAACGCTGAACTGTCTCTGAAAATAGTACGTCCCCGTCGGGTGGGTGGCTGGGGTGGCGAGCACCGTGCCCACCGCCGCAGGCAGTGCCGCATCCTCAAAGGCGAGCACCCCGTTTCCCGAAAACCAGCCGCCCGCACCCGCTGAATACACCGTGCTCTGCCAGCCCGCCGCCAGGCCGCTGCTGGTCTGCTGGTAGAACCATGGTTCACTCACGCCGAAAATCGGAACCGGAGCCTGCAGCATGACCGCTTCATTGTCCGCGCCCGGAGATCCCCCCACGCGCTGAGAGAGAGCCCAGCCGTCGACCGTTTTTCCCGAAACATGGCCGCCCCGCCGCGCCAGCGTGGCCCCGGAGCCGTCCGCCCCCGCAGGCCAGCGCCCGCGGTCGTTGTACCCCACCTCGTCCATCAGCCGCCCGGTCAGATCCCGCAGCCGCAGCGTCTCGCCAGAGTTGTTCAGACTGCCCGTCCACGGCCCCAGCACTCCCGTGATCCCCGCCGCCGCCTGAAGTGCCGCCGGATTCGCCGACAGTACTAGATACCCGCCCGCCTTCAGCGTCGTCCCCGCTGGAAAGGTAAAGTCCGCCCCGCCCGTCAGCCGCCAGCCTGTCAGGTCAACATCGATGCTCAGCCTGTTTGCCAGCTCGATCCACTCCGGATCCGCCGGCGCGGCACCATTGTAGTGGATTTCATTGATCACCGCCGCCGCCTCCAGAGCACGCAGGTATTGGCAAGGCAGCGCCAGGGCACACAAGGCGAGCACACGGCTCGAAAAGGGACAGGTGGATTTCATGGGGTAGGAGGGGTTGGAAAAGTATCACCGGTTTTGAGGGGCACATTTCTGCCCCCGGCACCCGGCCAGCTGCCTCGTTCTAGCAGACGTCCGGAAAATTGACCAGCCTCTATTCGAAAAAACTCTAAAATTTCGGCCCAGGCGTTCACTATGCCCACAGTCGGTGAGTTCCCTATGCATCCCCCGCTTTCAACAGGATGCTTGACTCTCGTGCCCCAAAGGCGCAGCCTTTACCAGCCAGCATCCGTGCCAGCCGGTGCAGGATCTCTCGCCCTCCACGGCTCCCCTGGCCACCCTGTTTGATTTATCCCCCTCACTAAACACCATGCTTCCACTCCCTTTGTCCCGTCTCTTGCGCTCCTCCAGCCGGCGCATTCTCACCGGCAGCCTGCTCCTCCTGGGTGCCACGCCGTCCATCACCCTGGCCATCACTTGGAACGGCGGCGCCGGTGACGACCTCTTTGGGTCGGGGGCAAACTGGATCGGCGGAAGCGCGCCCTCGCCCGGTGTCACGACGGACCTGGTTTTCGACGGCTCCGCGAGGCTCACTCCGAACAACAACTACACAGCCTTCGATGACTTTCACTCGATCACCTTTTCTGCGACTGCGGGTGCCTTCAACGTGGGTGGCAATGCCATCGACCTTTTCGGGAAGATTGAGAACTACAGCACGCTGACGCAGACAATCTCGCTTGCCGCCTTGGCCATCAACGGCGGGCAGGTGGGCACCGGTGAGTTCAACCCGGTGAATGGTGATCTCGCGATCAACAGTGCGGATGTTTTCACCAACGGAAACAACATCCGGATTTTCGGCGTGAACAACAAGACGGTGACCTTTGGAGCCGGCACTGTCATTTCGCAAGGCGGCGGCGTAGTGGTGGAGCAGGCGAGCAACGTGGTGCTGCTGGGTACCAATACCTACACGGGCGGCACGACTCTGAACGCAGGGACACTGACGGTGGGCAATGGCGGGACGAACGGTTCAATTTCCGCAGCGTCCGCAGTCAGCATCGCTGGCGGGGCGGCGATGACCTGGAACAACAACAACAACAGCACAAGCAATCTCACCCTTGCCAACAGCATCAGCGGTGCGGGAACGCTGACGCTTCAGGGCCAAAACGCCGTCTCCGCGCTCCAGACCAGCGTTTACGTTCTGAGCGGCAACAACAGTGGCTTCACCGGCACTCTGAACATCAACCGCGCCATGGTCTTCAACACGACGGCGCAGTCGCAGATCGGCGGGGCGGCGATAGTGGTTCAGGACCGGGGTACAATGGCGTTCAACGGCGGCGCCTACAACAACAGCATTACAGTCCAGAATGGGGCCGGCTGGCACAACAACGTCGGCGGCGACGTGGTCATCGGTGCCATCCGACTGGAGGGGACAAACACCCTCACCGGCAACATCACGCTGAACAATACGACCGGCATCGTGCTGGGGGACAATACCGGGGCCAACAGCACCATCGCCGGCTGGTCGGCGGGCACTCACGCGCTCAACGGCGTCATCTCCGGCGCTGGTGATCTGGCCATGTCCCGCTACACCTCGTGGAATAGTGGAGCGCCTCAGGCGGTGAACATCACGCTGGGCGGCACGGCCAGCAATACCTTCACCGGCAAGACAGTGGTGGACGGCCAGAGCGGAGCCGCCAGCCTCATCCTGGCCAAGACCGGCGGCGCGGTGGCGATCGCCCCGAATACCGTCGTGCAGTTCGGCAGCGCCACCGCCGGGCAGTCAAATCTCCGCATGGGCGGCAGCAACCAGTTCGGCAGCGGCGTGGTCATGAATTTCGTGAACACCGCCGGCAACTGGGGCCGGTTTGATCTTCTGGACACCAACCAGACACTGGCCGGCCTCAATGCCGGCAACGCAACCACTTTGGGCGGCGCGGTCATTCAGAATGGCGGAATCAACATCAATACCACGTCGGGCACTTCCACTCTGTCCCTCGACGGCACTGGCAGCTATCTCTACAACGGCTACATACGAAATGTGGACACCGGTGGCACCGGGAAACTGGCCCTGCTGAAGACCGGCAGCGGCAGCCAGACGCTGGTGGGACCCCAAATCACCTACACCGGAGCGACGACCATCAACGGTGGGAGCCTGGTTTTTCAGGACACGACAGCGATCGGCAGTGCGATGACCGTCAATGCAGGCGGAACGCTGGGTGCCGTGCGCACCGCGCTGGGGGGGGCCGGGCGCTCCCAGATCATGGCCAACGCGGTGACGCTAGCAGGTGGCATACTCAGCATTGACAACGCGGGGAGCGGCCTCGCCGGCGGTTGGACGACATTTGGCGTTGCGAACGGGCTGACTGGATCGGGCACGATCAATGTGAACTCCGGCGTGTTCAGTCGAGACAATACGGTGGCGAACGCGATCAACACCTCGGCGACGGTGAACGTCGCAGCAGGCGCCTTCTTTGGCGCGGGCCGTGGCGGCAACTCGACCATCGGCGCATTGAACGGCGCGGGTGTGGTCTCAACGCTTTGGGCCGGTGGGAATGCGGGCAGCATCACCATCGGCAATGGCGACGGCTCGGGAAGTTTCTCCGGCACGCTGGACGGAAATGGAACGAATGCGTCCGACCTCACGCAGCAGGGCGGGGTGCTTTCGGTCATCAAGACGGGCGGCGGCATGCAGACCCTGACCGGTGCGAACACCTACTCCGGCACCACGACCGTGAATGGCGGATCGCTCGTGATTCAGAATCTCCCCACTGGCAGCAACAATGGAAACGTCGTCGGCGGAAGAGTGTTCACGACTTCGTCGTTGAACGTTGCGACTGGCGCGACTGTTGTCGTGGATCTCGGCGCGAACAGCCTCGCCTCGACCAACTCGGGCCTCACGCTCTCGGGCGCTGGGACCATTCGGAAAAATGGGGCGGGCATATGGTGGCTGGGAAATGCGGCTGGAGGAACGGCAATTTCGATGGCTTCCGGTGGGCTTATCGATGTGCAAGGAGGTGTTCTGAAAAACGACTACGCCAACGCCAACTGGTCGGGAAACAGCGGCGATCTCAACATTGCCACCGGCGCTTCGGTGGACATGAGAAACAATGCTGTCCGGGTGGGCGCGCTGACGGGCAGCGGGCTTTTGGACAACGCCTTTTCCTCCCCTCAGACGCTGACGGTCGGCGCGGGTGGCGCAGGCGGCACGTTCACCGGAAACGTGAAGCAAACCGGCGGGGGCGCTCTGTCCGTCACGAAAATCGGCGCGGGCACGCAAACGCTGGGCGGCTCCGCCACGAGCTACTCCGGCACCACGACCGTGAGCCAGGGCTCGCTCGTTCTCGATGGCACGAACCTGGTCACGGCAAGTCCGTGGAGCATCGCAGCGGGTGCGAACCTGACCATCAACTACGCCAACACTGCGGTGGACACCTGGGTGAGCGGCGGGGCCATCACGGGCACCGGGACGCTTACAAAGACCGGACCGGGATGGTTCCTGTTCAAGGACTCGGCGCCAGCGAATTTCCAGGGCTCCATTGTAATCAACGGCGGCCGGCTCGGGAACGGATTTAACACCACAGTGTGGACCAACAGCAAGGCGGACGTTTTTGTCGGAGCAGGCGCGGAGTTGGACTTGCGGGTGGATGATATGATCGTGGACGAATTGACCGGCAGCGGCACGATTGTTAATACTTATGCGCTGGGAGGAAGCGACACGCTGACCGTCGGCTCGAACAACGGATCGAGTCAGTTTGACGGCGTCATCCGCGGCATCGGCGGCGTGGGGGCGATCAACACGTCCATCGATGTCGGAAGAAACAACCTTGCGAAGATCGGCACGGGGACTTTCACGGTAACTGGTGCCAGCGTTTATGGAGGCACGACGACCGTCAGCAACGGCATCCTGCGCATTGGGGGCGGGAGCGACCGCCTCCCGGCAGGCACCACTCTCGCTGTCAATGGAGGAGCGACGGTGGGCGGCACTTTCGATCTCAATGCGCTGAATCAAACCGTCAGCGCCTTGACGGCGGGAAGCGGAGCAGTGCCGGGCATCGTGACGAATCTCGCTGCCGGCACCGGCACGCTCAGCGTGTCTGGAACCTCGACGTTCGCTGGCATGTTGCAGGACGGGGGCGCGGGGAAAATCCTCGGGCTGACCAAGTCCGGCAACGGCACCCTCATTCTGACTGGCGCGAACACCCATTCCGGCACCACCCTCATCACCGGCGGTGCGTTGCGCCAGGCCACTGCGACGGCGCTCTCGCCGAATTCCAACATCACCATGAACGGCGGCATCGTGGAGCTGGGCGTGACGGATTTCACCGCAGCACTCGGCACCGGCAATGGCCAGGTGCAGTTCACAGGAAGCGGTGGATTCGGGGCGCTCGGCGGCACTCGCATCGTGAACATCGGCGGGGCGGGAGGCACCATGACCTGGAACGCAGGCAATTTTGTCCCCACCGGCTCCAGCCTCATTTTGAGCGGCCCAAATTCGGACAGCACGACCCGTTTCCTGAACCCCGTAGACCTGAATTCGGGCGCAGGCCGCATCACCTCGCTCGGCGGCACTGCCGCGATCGATGCAGAACTCGCGGGAAACATTTCCAACGGCACCCTCACCCTCGCGCCGGGCAACTCGACCTTTGCCGTGACCGGCCAGATCAGTGGCTCCGTGATCGTTGAGAACGGCAACACCTCGGGGACGAACTTCCAGCAATTGCTGCTCAACCGCACCGGAGGCAACGCCGTCACGGGCAGCCTGCAGATCGGCACCGCTGCCATCACTGATCCCGGCGCCTTCACCACGGTGCGTCTCGAAGCCGCCGGCCAGATCGCCGACACCAGCGTCGTCACCTTTGGCGCGGCGCAGGGACGCTGGGCTTATTTCAATTTAAACGGCTTCGACGAAACCATAGGAGGCCTCAACAGCCTCTCCGGCAGGGATGGCGGCGTCGTGCAGCTCGTCGAGGGGGACGCATCTCCGGCGACAAACAGCACCCTCACCCTCAACGTGACCAGCGGCACCCAGAGCTACTTTGGTCACATCCGCGACCGGCAGAACGGCTTCAGCAACCACGCGACCGCAGGAAAGCTGAATTTTGTCAAAACCGGTGCCGGCACGCAGGAACTCGCCACATGGAACAACCAGACATGGAGCGGGACCACAAGTGTCCAGCAGGGCACCCTGCGCCTCATCTTGAACAATGCAGCCGCCCTGCCCGGCGCGGTCACAGTCGATACCGGGGCCACGCTGGACCTCGCCCCCGCCGGCACGAACAACTACAACCTCAGCGGAGGCTTGAGCGGAAACGGCACCATCGTGAAAACGGGAACCGGCACCGCCAACCTGTATAATTCCACCGTGGACCTCACGGGCAGCATTCTGATCCAGGCCGGGAGGCTTCGCAATGACGGCAACGCCACCAACTGGTCCGACGCCTCCGCCAGCGTGGACATCTCCGCCGCCGGGACGCTCGACCTGCGGGCCGATTCCGTGCAGGTGGACGCCCTGACCGGCACGGGCTCCATCACCAACACCTTCGGGAACGGTGCCGGGCTCTACGACACGCTCACCGTCGGCGTGGCCGATGGTGGAGGCACCTTCAGCGGCACCATCACCGACTTCGGAGCAGCCGGGTCGGGTGAAAACATGGGCGGCATTGCTGTCACCAAGACCGGCACGGGCACCCAGACCCTCGCCGGCGTCAACAGCTACACCGGCACCACGGCGGTGAACGGAGGGACCCTGCAACTCAGCGGCACGGGCCAGCTCTCCTCCACCTCCACCGTCGCCGTCAGGGGCGGCACACTCCTCCTCGACGGCACCGCTGCCAACCGCGTGAACGACCTGGCCTCCGTCTCCATAGGCGGGTCCACCGCAGGCTCCCACCTCGTCATGGCCGGACCTGTGACCGAGTCCATGGGCGCCCTCACCCTCACCTCCGGCTCCGGCGTCCGGGTCATCGATTTCGGCTCCGGCTCCAGCCTCCTGACTTTCGCCTCCATCGCCAGCGATGCGACCACCGTTGCCGTGCAGATTTGGAACTGGTCCGGCACCACCGTCTCTGGCAGCGGCCCGGACCAGCTGCGCATCACCTCCGGCCTCCTGGGGGCAAACATTGACCTCACAGACATCTCCTTTTTCAGCGGATCCGGCACAGGCTTGTACACCCAGCCCACCGGCTTCACGGGAATCGACGGCAAGGAGCTGGCCCCCGTTCCCGAAGCAGGCGGCGTCCTGACCGCCCTTCTCCTCCTCGGCTCCGCCGGCTGGCGCGAACGCAGGAAGCTCCTCCGCGTGCGCCCCCGGTTGCTCTAGACGGCGGCTGCACGCTCACTTAGCACCGGCGCCGTGCCGATTGTGGCCCATTCTGCCCCCTACCGAGCGGGCGAAGCACTGTGAAAACCAAAATTTCCTTACATCACCAAACAAAAAGACGAAAACGTGATTGACAGTATGGGGGGACAAATCTAGTCTCCCGCTCCCCTGCCATCAGGGGCTCCTTTTTTATTGCACTGATATGAAGACATTCTCCGCTAAAGCTGTTGAAGTTGCGCGCAAATGGTGGGTGATCGATGCCAAGGACCAAGTCCTCGGCAAGGTCGCTGTCGCCGCTGCCAATGCCCTCCGTGGCAAAAACAAGCCCATTTTCACGTCGCACGTGGATACGGGTGATTTCGTGATCGTGATCAACGCCGAGAAAGTCGTTCTGACCGGTAAGAAGGAGACAGCCAAGGAATACCGCAGCTTCTCCGGCTACGTTGGCGGCCATCACAGCCGCACCGTCAAGGAGCAGCGCGAGCGCCATCCGGAACTTCTGGTGGAAAAGGCCGTGCGCGGCATGATCCCCCACCACCGCCTCGGTCGCGCAGTTTACAAGAAACTGCACGTCTACAAAGGCGACCAGCATCCCCACGCCGCGCAAACGCCGGTGCCGATGCCCCTCTAATTTCAACCAATCCGCATCCCGAACCTTTTTTTTATTATGGCTAAAATCGCCGCCACCGGTCGCCGCAGAACCGCCACCGCCCGTGTCCGCCTTGTCGAAGGCACCGGAACCATCACCATCAATGGTCGTTCCTTCGAAGACTACTGCCCCACCCTCAGCCTGCAGAACCTCGTTGTTCAGCCGCTGCAAGTGGCCAACGCCACCCAGAAATTTGATGTCTTCGCCAACGTCGCCGGTGGTGGCCAGAGCGGTCAGGCCGGTGCCGTGCGCCATGCCTTGGCCCGCGCCCTCCTCGTCGTTGATGCCGACCTTCGCAAAGCCCTGCGCGATGCCGGCCTCCTCACCCGCGACCCGCGGATGAAGGAGCGGAAAAAGCCCGGTCGTCCCGGCGCCCGCCGCCGCTTCCAGTTCTCCAAGCGTTAATCGACGCCTCGGCAGACTGCCTCCTTTTCAAAAAAGCCGCGATGGTTCGCCATCGCGGCTTTTTCGCGCCCGGGAAACCCGTAATCCCGGAGCCACTTTCTCCTTCTCATTTCATTTTCCACCGACTCCGGCCGCGAATCCGGGGTAAGAACGTGACGCTCTGACCACACCCGCCCCAATCCTCCTCTGCACTCTGAACGCCCGTTACATCCACGCGGCATTCGGCCTGCGCTGCCTGCTGGCGAATCTCGCCGAGCTGCAGTCCCAGGCGCACATCATGGAGTTCGACATCAACCAGCGTCCGATGGACCTCGCCGAGATCATCCTGAGCCATGATCCGCAGATTCTCGGCCTTGGCGTTTACATCTGGAACGTCCAGCCCGTCACGGAACTCGTCTCCATCCTGAAACGACTCCGCCCCGGCCTCACTATCGTGCTCGGCGGGCCGGAAGTGAGCTACGAATGCGACCAGCAGCCCGTCGTCGCCCTGGCTGATTACGTCATCACCGGCGAGGCGGACCTCGCCTTCCGGGACCTGTGCCGCACCCTCCTTTCCGGCGGGCGGCCCGCATTCAAGATCATTCCCGCTACGCTCCCCACTTTTGACCAGCTGGAGCTTCCCTATCACCTCTACAGCGACGACGACCTCGCCCACCGCATTGTCTACATCGAGGCCTCGCGCGGCTGTCCGTTTACCTGCGAGTTCTGCCTCAGCTCGCTCGACATCCCGGTTCGCGCGCTTCCGCTCGACCGCCTCCTCCCCGCCATGCAGGGCCTGCTCGACCGGGGGCTGCACCACTTCAAGTTCGTCGACCGCACGTTCAATCTGAACCTGAACACCTCGCGCGCCATCCTCCAGTTTTTCCTCGACCGCCTCCGGCCCGGACTTTTCCTTCATTTCGAGATGGTCCCGGACCGCCTTCCCGAGGGCCTTCGGGAAATCATCGCCCAGTTTCCCGCCGGCACCCTTCAGTTTGAGGTCGGCATCCAGACCTTTGACGAAGCCACCGGCAAAGCCATTTCCCGCCGGCAGAACTACGACCGCCTCGCAGACAACTTCCGCTACCTGCGCGAGCATACCGGCGTCCACATCCACGCCGACCTCATTGCCGGCCTGCCCGGCGAGGACCTCGTCAGCTTCGGCGCCGGGTTTGACCGCCTCGTTGCCCTGCGCCCGCAGGAAATCCAGGTCGGCCTCCTAAAACGGCTGCGCGGCACTCCGATCATCCGGCACGACGCCACCCACCAGATGGTTTACAGCGCCCATCCTCCCTACGAGGTGCTCAGCACCGGGGCGCTCTCGTTTGCCGATCTCCAGCGCCTGCGCCGCTTTTCCAAATACTGGGACCTCGTGGGCAACAGCGGCAACTTTCCCGGCACCCTCGCCCTGCTCTGGCGCGACGCCCCCTCCCCGTTCCACGCCTTCTTGTCGTTCAGTGACTGGCTCCACGAAAAGCTCGGCCGCACCGACGGCGTTGCCCTGCTCAAGCTCCTCGCCCTCCTCTTCGAGCACCTCACCGCACGGTCTGGAATCGCCCCGGAGCAAGCCGCCACCACCCTCTGGGCGGACTACACCCGGCAGGGCAGGCAGGACAAAATCCCGCGCTACCTCCAGCCGTATCTGCCAGCACAACAGCCGTCAGCCAAACCAGCCGCGCGCCCCGCATCCGAACTCCCCGCCCGCCAAGCCCGGCACCTGGATGCACCGCCCGTTTCTTGACCACAAAGAGCACAAGAACCTCAAAAGCCCGTTGCTCTGATTCTTTGTGGCCTTTGTGCTCTCTGTGGTTGAGCCGACCTCAGAGAGCGTACTTTCTGATTTCGAACTGGTAGGAGCCGAAATTGATGAGCAGTCCGTGCTTCAACCGTGCAGATTTGAGGTAGCCCATAACTTGAGCCGTATGTTCCGCCGCCGGCGCCTTCACGGCTTTAAGTTCCATAATCAGCCAACCCGAAACCGGAATGTCAGCATAATACTCTCCGATCACCGTTCCGTCCTCATCATAAACCTTGATGGGTTCCTGCTGCCTCACTTCCAGCCCTGCCTGCGTAACCTGTGGCCGAGCGCATTCTCATACACCTTTTCCAGGTGCCCATGGCCGTGGTAAACATGAATGTCGTAGCTTGTCTGCCGCACTTGGTCGCAGAGCGCTTTCGCTTCGCCGTCAGTGTTCATATCTTTGCGTTCTTTGTGCTCTTTGTGGTCAAAAAACCGCTGCCTCATTCCGGCCCGGTCGGCAGCCCCGGAGGACGGTCGGTCAGGCGGTGGATGCGCTCCTGCTGCTCTGCCGGGGGGGCGTTGGGATCGTAGGCCAGACCGCCGCGCACTCCCACGCTGCCATTGTTCGAAAGCATGAGCCTGGGGCTGGAGCCTCCCTTCTCCTCAAAGAGATCCTGCTGCAGCTTTTCCCCGTCCGCCGCCACCACGGTGTGGGCAAACAACTTGGGCCCGGCCATGTAAAGAACGTGCAAACGGTTCTCGCCGTCCAGCGTCGCCTGCGGGTCCCGGTGGGGCACCAGCCGCCCGAGGGGATAACAGGCCACCACGCGGCGCGCCCGCTCGTCCCGCAGTCTGACGTAGAGCGTCATCTGCTCCGCATCCTGAAAGCTCAGCAGCTGGAATTTCCGGTAGGTCGTCGAGCCCGGCAACCCGCTGCCGTCGTTCAGCCCGGCCGTCTGCTCCCAGAACATGTTCCCTTCTGAAACAGTGAAACCCTGGGTCGTGGAGACAAAATGCTGCTGAAATTCATGGTAATAGACATTCGCCCGGATCGAATAATTTCCCTGGCTGCCGAGCGGATAATATTTCCCCAGGCTGACCGATTTTTGGATCGACTTGCCGGCGCCAAGGACGACCGGCTCGGCATTATAGCCTCCGGCCACCGGCTGAATGCTCTCCATCGCATTAGCCAGCACGTTGAACGAGAGCCAGCTTTGCCCACCACTGCCGCCGAGGATGAAATCCTTGCCGGTGCGGTTGGTCACCGTCACCGTGGCCGTCATCGGCTCATACGCCATGTAGATGCGCTTGGTCAGCTGCAGCTGCACCGTGACCTGCGCGGTGGCACGGGTCGGCAGCAGGGCGGCTAGGAGGCCGACGACAAAAAGGAGAAGAAGTCTGGTTTTCATGCGGAGGGCGGAGGAAAAAGCGGTGCGGAACGGGAGGATAACGGCAGGATGGCAGGAAAGCCTGGAGAAAAATGCGAAGGAGGACAGATCAGGGAGCGGTGTCGCTCACCGTGCGGAAGCCGGTCGTGTGGTCGGCCTGCTGGCGGGCGGATTTTGCCGGAATGCGGGTCGTGAGGTCGCCGGACTTCGTGATGAATGAACCGCCACGAATGACCGGCACCACGTGGTCGGGCAAATCAGGATCAGGCATGGTGCTGGAGGTCCACTCGCTCACATTTCCCGCCATTCCGGTCACCCCGTCCGGGCTGGTGTCCGCAGTGTGGCGGTCCACCGGCGCCCAGGCGGAAAATCCGTCAATCTGCCCGCCCGGGCCGCCGCCGGTTGCGTAGTCGCTCCCTGTGTTCGCCTTGGCCGGGTCTGCCTGGGCTCCCCACGGCCACATTCGTCCGTCAGTGCCGCGGGCGGCGCGCTCCCACTCCTGCTCGGTCGGCAGGCGGCGGCCTTTCCATTTCGCATAGGCGGCGGCGTCCCAGTAGTCCACCATCACGACCGGGCAGTTCAGGTCGATCACGCAGTTCTGGTACTTGCCGCCACGCTTCGCCGCCTCGTAAAGCTCGGCCCAGTCCTTGGGAACGTGGCTCGTTTTTGACTGAGGCTGGTCGGGCAGATCACAGCCGGAACCACCGCCCTCCAGCCAGGCGAGAAATGCGGCGTACTGGCCGATGCTGACCTCGTATTTGTCGATCCAGAAATCCTTGGAGTTGAGCTTTTCGCCCTTCTGATAGACGAACGGGCCCGCCGCAATGTGGACCAGCTCATCTGTGATCCGGGCCGCCGGAGCGCGGTTCATCACCAGCCAGGCGATCAGTCCCGCTGCGGCAATTCCCGCCCCCCCGCCAATCGCGATCAGTTGTTGCTTGCGGCGGCGCTGGGTGATGAAGACGGCATTTCCCGCCGAGAGCTTCTGCGTGCTGCCCGTCTGGGCATCCGCCAAGTGCTGCCGCCCGAGCGCCGCCATGCGGCCAAAAGCCGGCCACGCATGCACCCCGCGTGGAGAGGGCTCCCGCACAGCCTGAAAAATGCGCTGAATTTCCGCCGCCCCGTCCTTCGTGTCCAAAGCCGACTGCCCCGCCTGCGCCAGGGAGGTGATTTCGGCCGCGTCATTGGGAGGGCCGCCCGCAGCGCCCAGGGCTATGTTCGCCACGCGCGGGATTCCGTCCCGCCCCAGCATCACATCCGCCGGTGCCAGTGCAGCCCGGGGGATTTTCTGCTGGTCCAGGTACTGCACCGCCTCCGCCGCAGCCACGAACATCGCCAGCACAGCGTCCTGTTTCAACCTGACCCCGCCGTGCAACATCTGGGGCAGAGTCTGCCCGTCCACCAGCTCCCGGGTGTAAAAAAGTGCGCCATCCAGCTCCTGTGCCTCGTAGACCGCCGCGATGTGCCGCTGCACCACCGCAGCCTTTGCCCGCACCATCGCCCGAAAGTTTTTCATCATCTGGGCATTGCCCATCCATTCAGGCTTCAGCCGCTCCAGCGCCACCACGCGCTGGACACTCCGCTGCACCGCCCTGTGGGTGATGGACTCCGCCGTTTCGGAAATCACCTCGCGCAGCTCATAGTCCCCCAGCAGCACGGGAGCCACCACCGCAGGCACTGCCACCGGCGCAGAGGCCGCGGGTGCCGCCGCCGGAGAAATCCACCCTTTCAGCGCGGCCGCCACCTGCGGGCCCTCCGCCACCAGAAAGTGCCCGGGATGCCTCCCCGCCCAGTCCTCCGTCCGCCCAGGAACGATAAACGCCGCCTGCACCTCGGGCCAGCGGCGGCGCAGCGCCTCCAGCAGCACCGGTCCGTCCGCCCCGTTCATTTGCACCGGGCAAATTAGTCGCTCAAGGTCATCAGGATACTCATTGGCCAGTTCGACCGCCGTTTCCACCCCCTGGGCGACCAGTATCTGGTGCTGCCCGTCCTCAGCCAGAGCGCCGGCAAGGGCTTCCAATGTGGGGCAGTCGTCATGAACAAGCAGTAAAACCATCGGCAATTGGTCGAAAAAAAACGTCAGCGGGTCGTCGGACCGTCGCCCTCGGAAAGTGGGTTGGCATCGGGCGCAGGAGAATCCTCCCTGGTTGCCAGAGACCGGGGTTCCGCCGCCATTCCCTGAAGGCAGTCATTGTAGTAAAGCTTGACAACGTACCCGTGGTAGCTCCTCAGGCTGCCCTCCAGCGGCAGATCCTCCAAGGGGGGCAGCAGGCCGCTGGCGGGGAGTGCAGGAGCTGCGGCACCTTCAGGCAGGGTGTAGGTAATATCCTGATAGCCGATGATTTGAGATCCTGGCACTGCGGTGACGGGAGTCCAGGCCCCCTTCACCACGTCAGCCGAGGTTTCCTCTATTCTGGTGCCCACCATGTCGTAAAAACGCACATCGAAGCTGATTCTGGCGACGTCGGGCACCGTCCCCTCCCTGGCATCCACGGGAATTCGCAGCGTCACGCGCTGTTTCGTGCCGGGCGGCTGATCCTTCCGGGCAAAGACCCGCCCGAGCGACACCACGTCCATCGACTCGGGCGATTCCTTGATCACCGTGTTCTCAAATTTCATCTGCGCCAAGTGATAATACGTCCCCGCACCCGGCCCCAGCTTGAACAGTTCGTCCCAGATGACCGCCGATTTTTCCGGCAGATCCAGCCCGTCATAAACCTTGGCCAGCTCGTGAAGCAGCATCGGGTGGCGGGGCTGCACGTCCGCCGCCCGGCGCAACTCCTCCACCGCCGTCTTAAGGTCCCCCTTGTCCCTCGCCGCCTGCCCCTTTTCCAGATAAAAGAGCGCGGCTTCAGTGAGAGGCACATCCAGCGGCGCAGGCTGGTCCGCCAGACGCACCGGCTCAGGAGCCGGGATGGCAGCTGTCGACTCCGGGGCGGGTGCCGGGATGACCGCAGGCGCACCCGGATTCCCGGAAGCCGTAGCCCCCCCCCCAGCCGCCGGAGAATCCACCACAGCCGGAACCTGCGCGACGCTCTCCGGCCCCACGGGCGTGCGCCGCCGCAGCATCGCCCAGCCGATGGCAATGACCTGCGCCAGCATTAGCACGCCCAGCAGCCAGACAGTGACGCTCAAGGTCGTCCGTCCATGGCAGGGGTTGTGGCTTGGTGAAATCTTCATCTTGGCAAAGAAGAGCATTCTACAAACGGCCCCCTGACCTGTCAATGAACGTTCCGGCCCAGTGCGCACCGGTTCACCGGGGCATGCTTCCCGCTAAATCTGGCCACCGGAACAGGCAAGCCGGGCCTCCAGCTCGGCGATCCTCTGGCGCAGGGGGGCTGTCGACTCCGCCACTTCGTCGGCGGTGAAGCGGGGCGTGATAAATTTGGGGCAGTTCCAATCGTAGCTCAGCACATCGATGACGAAGACCCGCTCCACTTTGGCCGGGTGACCAGCCGGCGGGGCGACTTTCTCCACCAGCCCGGGATGCTCCCTCGCGTCAAAAACCTGCGCGTGGCCCAGCAGCTTCAGCCGTTCGCGGTGGGCGTAGTCCATCAGAAAAAGTGCGACGCGATCCTCTCTGGAAATGCTGCCCACACTGATCATCTGGCGGTTCCCCCCGTAGTCGGCAAACCCGAGCTGGTGCGGCCCCAGCACACGAAGAAACCCGGCAGGTCCGCCGCGATGCTGCACGTACGGCCACCCGTTTTCCGTGACCGTGGCCAGATAAAAACTGTCCCGCGCCTGAATGAACGCCGCTTCGTCCGCCCCCAGAGGCTCCGGCTCCGGAGCCTGGTCGCTCGCCTCCCAGGCCCTTCCGTAATAATGGCGCTCCGCTTCAAGGACAGCAGGCGTCAGGACGGTGCGCATGAAAAGATCAGCCACGTGATGTTTTTAAATTATTGTCGATTAACTGATCGCGTCAGATTTTACGCAGTTTGCGTAACCTGCTTCATCAGGGCATCCACTTCTTCAAAAGCCCGCAGCTCGCTCGTCCATTCCGCAGGAATGCCTCCGGCCGCGCCCCGGGCTCCGTAGACCAGCCCGAGGATCATCCCGCGCGCCGCGCTGTCCCCACCGGCCTCTACATTGGCTTTCAGAGCATCACCTCCATTGTCAGGGTGGCGCAGCAGCAGATGGCACACAGCGGGGAAGGCATCCGGCACATGGCAGGTGAGTCCGTGCTCAGACAGGGCGGCAGCATCCGTTGCTCCAGAAGCACTTGACGCCATGGCTGCATTCAACCAGCTGGCAGAAACGGCCTTCCAATGCGGCAATGCCCCCGTTTCCGCGAGAGCGACAGCGATGGGAGCCCCTGCCTTCACGGCCAGGCAGACTCGGGCGAAAAACTCCGCCGTTTCCGCCACCACCGGATCCCCATGCGTGAAGGCCGTTTGCGCCCGAACCGCTTTCAAAAACTCAGCTTCCGTTCCCCACTTCAGCAGAAAAAGCGGCCCGATGCGCCCGGCCCCGGCCAGATCATTCGATGACGACGCCGATTTCAGCGGGGCGCCCCCCTGCTGGAGCTGAAGCAGGGTGGCTTTCGTCGCCCCGTCGCGGTAGCTTGTCACTCCGGGAGTTTCCCAATACGCGCGCCAGTCCGCCGCAAACTCCCCGAGGTCAAACCCGCCGTGCCGCGCCAGCGAGCGCAACAGCACCATCGTCTGGTCACCATAGTGCGTGAAGTCCCCCGCCCTCTTGCCCGTGTGGTAACTCGTGGCCGGGTCTGCATAGCCGGTAATCCGGCCCAGCTTTTGCCGTATCTCATCCTGGCTGTAAATCCAGTGGGCGCCGAGGGCAAGGGCATCGCCCGTGAGCGAGCCGAGCAGTATTTGTGAAGATGTTGACACTATGGAGTTAATAGTTTGATTTTACGCATGATCCCAGCGAAACTTTCGCTCCGCCTCCGTGATCGGCTGGTCGTTGATGCTGGCAAAGCGGCGCGCCATGTAGCCGGATTCATCGAATTCCCAGTTTTCATTGCCATGACTGCGCCACCACTGCCCGGCGTCGTCGTGCCACTCATACTCAAAGCGCACAGCTATTTTGTTGCCCGTGAAGGCCCAAAGCGTCTTTTTTAAGCGGTACTCGTGCTCGCGGGCCCACTTCCTTTTGAGGAACTCCACCACGGCAGCCCGGCCGTGGAGAAACTCAGCGCGGTTTCGCCACTCCGTGTCCTCCGTGTAGGCGAGGGAGACCCGCTCGGGATCGCGGCTGTTCCACGCATCCTCGGCGGCTTGGACTTTTTTGGCAGCCGTTTCTTCGGTAAATGGCGGGAGGGGCGGGCGGGGATTCATGGCATTTTCTGGTTGGCTGATTCAGGCGACACCACCAAAGCTGACGAAGTCATCCAGGTCAAGGTAGTCAAACGTTCCCCGCAGGTCCTCCCGGGCAGGATTGAGCCGCTTGATCTGGTCGGTAAACCACTCGCGCATCTCCACGTCGTTGAAGGACACCGTCTCCGTCCAGTCGGACCACTGGCTGATTTCCAGCACCGTCCGTTTCAGCGGCGCATTTTCATTCATCCAGAGGAGCATCTCCCAGTCCCCCGCTCCGGATTTCACCTGCTCCAGCAGGGCGGCAGGAGCGATGCCGGTGAACCGGAAAAAATGCCCGTCATTCGGGTTGTCGTACTTGTATTCGCCTGCGGTTCCGGCGATGACCGCACGCGCCTTGTCAAGCAGGCGGGGCAGGATGGTGTAGCCGCCAAGGCGGACGCGGGGGCTGCGGGGAGGACGCTGGGTGAGATTCGGTGCATTCATGATTAGCCACCTTCACCCGGCGCACGAACTCCGGGTAATGCCAGTTCGTCCTTGCTGCTATGCCGAACGCGCATATCATCCCGTCCATGATCGACCGCCTGCGCGCACTATTCATCGTTGTGGAAGAGGGAAGCGTGAACCGCGCCGCCGTGAGACTTCGAATCACCCAGCCCGCCCTGAGCCGCCAAATGAAATCGCTTGAGGACGAAATCGGCGGGCGGCTGCTGGAGCGTGAGAGTCGCGGTGTCACGCCCACCAGCCTCGGCCACGCGCTGCTCAATTCCATGCGGCCGGTGCTTCAGTCCTATGAAGCCGCCCTCGCTGATTTGCGCCGCCAGGCCCGGGGACACCGTTCCGAGCTGCGAATCGGCTACCTCCTTTCAGCCGCCCAGTCCATCCTCTCCCCGGCGCTGGAACAGCTCAGGATCACCCACCCGGACCTCACGCTCAAGCTTCACGACATGTCGCCCAGGGAGCAGATTGACGGCCTTCGTTCAGGCGAACTCGACATCGCCCTCATCGGCCAGGAGGGGGCGATGGCGGCGGGCGACTTTCACAGCACCACGCTCTGCTCCCTTCAAGTCTGCGCCGCCCTTGCCTCAACCGACCCCCTTGCGGTCCGGAAAAGCCTTTTCATCAGGGATCTGAAAAACAAAGACTTCATCGGTATAGACGAGCACGAAATGCCGGGAAGGAACCGCTGGATGACCACACTCTGCCGCACTGCCGGGTTCAAACCCCGCTTCCTCGTGATCATTGACGGCATCGCCCCAGTTCTTTCCCAGGTCGTCTCCGAGTCGGCTGTCACCCTCCTGCCCGGCTACTTTCTCACCTTCAGCCACCCTGGCATCACTTTCGTCCCCGTCTCGGATGCCACAGCGCGCTGGGACCTTTTCCTGCTCTGGCAGCGGGGAAAAGTCCCGGCCTCCACGCGCACCCTCATCGAGGCCCTCAAATCCGCTGCCGGCCAATTGCGCTGACACCTCGTTTCGCCGTCGGCTCCAAATCATTCAAAAATGCAACATTTCCGGAAATCGCGTCTTCATTTTGCGAAACTGGCACGGGCACGAAAATAGAGCGAAGCGCCGCGGCCGACTTTTGAGTCCTGCTCGACGGTGACCCAGCTCCCCGTTTCCTCCAGCGTCACGATGCCGGGGGCATCCGTCACCCATTTCTCCAGGTCCGTCGATGATTCCACGGTCACACGGACGGCTGCGCTGGGGTTTTTCGCCAGCTCCAGGCGCAGACGTCCATCCTCAGTCAGCCGCACCGAAGGGGCGGCCACTGATCCGGGATCGTTCGGATCCGTGCCCAGGGCAAACTCCATGATGTTGGCTGCCCCGTCGCCATCTGCATCCCCATTCCATTGGGCCTTTGGCGCTTTTACATCGGAAAAGCATGCAGCCAGCCACGCCTGCGGAGACTGGCGCTCCGGCCCGACGTAGGCCGTCTCGAGGTGCCCGTCAGCCCGGTCCACCCGGCCCAGCACGACTTGGTTGGCATTCGTCACCACATAGGTCGCCGGGACGGCGGCTGCACCCTGCCCAGCCTGCCAGACCCACGACGCATCGGTCGCCAGAAACCACTCCACCCCGTCGGCCGGATTCATCCCATTCATTCCCCACACAAAGACTTGCACGCCATTCAGCGATTTCAGCTCCGCTGGAAATTCCGGAGATTCGCTGTCCGTGGTCGCGCAAAATGAGGCCTCCTCCGCGTTGAAACCCGTCCGGCCCAGTTCGATCCAGTAACTGCTCCACTCCCGGGTGTTCGTTGCGGTCGGCGTAAACCCTTGATTAAAGCAGCCAAGAGCAAAACTGAACTGGCCGCCCAGCTTCTGCCCGGTGCTCTGCACATGGGGGGCAAAAAACTCGCTGGACCAGTTCACCGCCATCCCGCACGCGGGCAGGACACTGGCAAACAGGGCAACAAACATCGCAATCAAGGAAGATTTTTTCATAGTCGTGGCAGTTCGGATAACTACCGCAGATTATGGTTTCTCTTGTTTGTGCACGCAAGCGGATTTATATAATTTTGATAATTTTTTCAAAAATGATCCGCATGATTGATTATCCCAACCCTCCAAAGGAATTATGGAATTTGACGACGACCCGGCCGAAAATCCCCCGCTGAGGCACCCAACGCCCCACTCCGTTCAGCCCTCCCAGGTTCCTTCCCCCGCCCCCCCCCGGCTCAGCCGCTTTTGCCTGGCTGCCCGTAGTATGCGCCCGGTCCATGCTTGCGAAGGTAATGCTTGTCAAGGATGTGTGCCGGCAGAGGACCGCGCGCCGGGTTCAGCGCGAGAGTGTGCAGCGCCATCAGGGCGCACGTTTCCAGCGCCACGCTGTTTTCCACCGCCTTGGCCGCACACTTCCCCCACGTAAAGGGAGCGTGGTACGCCTGCAGGACCGCCGGCATGGCCACGGGATCCAGCCCGCCGGAGACAAACCTCTCAACGATGGCCCGCCCGGTGTTTCCCTCGTAATCCCCCTCCACCTCAGCCGGATCCAGCGCCCGGCAGACCGGCACAGGACCGTAAAAATGATCCGCGTGCGTCGTTCCCAGGCAAGGCAGCTCACACCCGGCCTGCGCCCACACCGTGGCATGGGTGCTGTGCGTGTGGCAGACACCGCCGATGGCCGGAAACGAGCGGTAAAGTTCCAGATGCGTCGCAGTGTCGGATGACGGTCGGTGAGCCCCCTCGACCACCGCACCATCCAGCCTCAGAACGACCAGGCTTTCCAGCCTCAATTCACTGTACGGCACGCCACTGGGCTTGATCACCACCAGCCTCCGCTCCCGGTCCAGCCCGCTCACATTTCCCCACGTCAGCTTCACCAGCCCGTGCGCCTCCAGCGACAGATTCGCCGCCAGCACTTCCTCCTTCAGTTTTTCGAGCATGATGTTGAGGGGAGCGGAGCCGCGTCAGATTTAGAGGCCTGCCATTTCCAGCGCCAGCGCCGCTGCACCGATGATGCCCGCCTCGTTCCCAAAGTGGGCCGGCAGGACGAGCAGATTCGCACGGAACGACTCGGCCAGCTGGGTGTTCATCTTTTCGCGAAGCGGGCCGAACACGAGGTCCCCGGCCTGGGCAATGCCGCCGCCAACGACAAACGCCTCCGGATTCAGCAGCCACACGCAGTTTGACAGCGCGCACGCCAGTTGCGTCGTGAATTCGTCCCACACCCGCACCGCCACCGCATCGCCCAGCTTCACAGCCGCAGCCAGTTTGGCCGGGGTGCAGTCCGCTTCGGGCTTCGTCTGGCCTGCGGCAGCATACAGCTCGACCGCCCTCGACTGAATGCAGCGGTTGCCGACATAGCGCTCCAGCGCCCCCGTGTTTCCATGCGGCCCGGCCACACCCCGGTAGTCGATGCTCATCTGCCCGACTTCCCCCGCCCCGCTAGTCACCCCGCGGTACAGCCGTCCATCTATAAAGACTGCCCCCCCCACCCCGGTGCCCAGGGTGATCGCGATGAAATGCTTCAGCCCCCGGGCCGCCCCGTGGTGCAGCTCCGCCAGACCCATGCAGTTGGCGTCATTCTCCGCCACCGCCGGCAGCCCTGTCTGCTCACGCAGCACCTTGCTCAGGTAAAACTCATGCCACCCCGGCACATTCGTCAGCTCGTGCACCAGCCCGGTCTCTGCATTCACAAAGCCCGGTACCCCGGCACCCACGGCAGCCACCTCGGGAAACTTCACCTGGAGCGCCTTGATGCGGCCCACGATGGCCTGCACCAGCTCGTCCGGCCCCTTGAAGTCAGCCGTCGGCAGCGGAGCGTCCTTGAAGACAATCTCCGCCCCCCGGCACACCCCGAACTTCACCGTGGTGCCCCCCATGTCGATTCCAATAGCCAGTGAACTCATCCGCGAAAGTGCAAGCCACCCGCCCAGGGGTCAAGTTTCTTTCCGTTTTCTCCCCCTCGAAAAATCCGATTATTCCGCCCTTCGCGACCACAATGTCGCACTCAAGCCTGCTCCCTCATCGATTTTCGCGTCTCAAAGTGCGTCATTTTGGCCCAAAATCGCATTTTTTGGAATACTGGAAAAGATTCAGGTTGTCCCCTAGGCCGGCACGACGCTAATTGAATGGTTTTAGTTAATGAGAAAATCGCGCAAAGCCAGCACCTTCCGCGTCGGCCTCATCCAGATGGCCTGCGGACCTTCCGTCCCCAAAAACATTGCGAGGACAAAAGACCTGATTGCCCAAGCGGCAAAGAAGGGCGCGCAAGTTATTTGTCTTCAAGAACTCTTCGCCAGTCAGTACTTTTGCCAGGCTGAGAAGCACGAGTATTTCAAACTCGCGGAAACCATCCCGGGCAACCAGACCGAGGAAATGCGGGCCGTGGCAAAAAAGCACGGCGTGGTCCTCATTGTCCCCCTTTTCGAGCGTCGCGCCCCGGGTTTGTACCACAATTCGGCGGTCATCATCGACGCCGACGGGAAAAACCTCGGTACCTACCGGAAGATGCACATTCCGGATGATCCCCAGTTTTACGAGAAGTTCTATTTTGCCCCCGGAGATCTGGGATTCAAAGCGTGGGACACCGCGTTCGCCCGGATCGGCGTCCTCATCTGCTGGGACCAGTGGTATCCCGAGGGTGCCCGACTCACTGCACTTCAAGGCGCGCAGATTCTTTTTTACCCCACCGCCATCGGCTGGCTGCCCCCGGAGAAGGCCGAGTTCGGCGCCCGGCAGTACGCCTCGTGGGAAACCATCCAGCGCGGCCATGCCGTGGCCAACGGCGTCTTCGTAGCCGCCGCCAACCGCTGGGGCGTCGAACAGCCGGAAGGACCTCCCGGCCTCGAATTCTGGGGGAAAAGCTTCATTGCCGACCCCTCCGGTCAAATCATCAGCCAGGCCGCGCAGGACAAAGATGAGATCCTGCTCGCCGACATCAACCCCGAACTCATCGAAGCCCAGCGGCACGGCTGGCCCTTCCTTCGCGACCGGCGCATCGACGCCTACGGCGGCCTGACCCAGCGTTATCTGGACTAGGCCCTTCCCCTGCAAACCATCAGGAGGCTTTTCCCCATGAAATCGAAAAAGCAAATCCAGCCAAAAAAATCGGTCAAAGCGGTCGTTAAAAAAGCCGCCAAGCCGGTCAAGGCCACCAAACCCGCTGGAAAACCCGCCAAGCCTGCCAAACCCGGCAAGCCCGCCGCCAAGACCGTCGCCAAGCCTGCGGTCAAAAAGGGGGCGGTCAAAGTCACCAAAAAAGCGGCCAAACCCGCGAAGCCGGCCAAAAAGGCAGTCAAACCTGCGAAGCCCGCCCCAAAAGGCGCACCGGCAAAGCAGGCAAAACCCCAGAAACCAGCCAAGGTGAGCAAACCTGCCCCCCCCGCCAAAAAGGCCAAGGCGGCCAAACCGGGGAAAGCCCCCGAAGCACCCGCCAAAAAGGCGAAACTTTCCAAACCGGCACCAAAGCGTGCCAAAGCCTCCGACTCCAAACCGGCCAAGCCGGTCCCGAAACCTGTGAAATCCACCAAGTCCGCTCCAGCCCCCAAGCCGAAAGCGGCACCCTCCACGAAAGCCACCAAGCCCGCAGGCACTGCGGTCAAGGCGGTAAAAGTGGCCAAGGCCCCAAAAGCCGAGAAACCAGCCAAAGTTGCCAAGCCTAAAAAGGCGCCCAAAGCCGCCAAGCCCGCCCCGCCGCCCTCCCCGCCAGCGCGCGGGAAATCCATCGCCCCCGCAGCCACCCAGATCGGTCAGCCGCCGCCGCGCACCTCATTTGTCCGCGCCACCGCACCGCCCCTGCCCATCTTCAATTTCAAGATCCCGCCCATGCCGAAGGAGCCGGTCATTTCCGGAAAAACTCCCCGCCAGGCTCACTACCGCATGCCCGCCGAGTGGGAGCCCCACCTCGGCACCTGGATCACCTGGCCCAGCCGCAAGGGCATCAGCTTCCCTGGGAAAACCGCCTATGATGAAGTCCTCCCCGGCTTCCTCAGCATGATCCACGCCCTCCTCAGCTCGGAGGAGGTCTTCCTCAACGTTTCCGATCCCGAGGACCGCCAGTACCTGGAGGACAACCTCACCATCGCCGAGCGCCGCCGCCTCCACTTGGTAGACATCCCGGCCATGGAGCCGTGGTGCCGCGACCACGGCTGCACCTTTGTCCTCAAAGACGAAGGCCGCATCCCCGGCGCCGTCACCTGGAAGTTCAACTCCTGGGGCCAGAAATACGACAAGGCCCTGCCCGACGCCCAGATCTCCCAGAAAATGGCCATGCACATGGGCGTCAAAATCTTTGACCCCGGCGTCGTCATGGAGGGCGGTGCCATCGAAGTCAACGGAACCGGCACCGTCATCACCACCGAGTCCTGCCTCCTCAACAAGAACCGCAACCGCGGCCTGAAAAAGGACGACGTCGAGAAATTCCTCAAAGACTACCTCAGCGTCAGCAACATCCTCTGGCTGGAAAGCGGCGTCGAGGGCGACGACACCGACGGCCACATCGACGACATCACCCGGTTCGTCAGCCGCCATACCGTCATCACCATGGTGGAGAATGATCCGAAGGACCCCAACCACCTCCCCCTCCAGCGCAACCTCGAGCGCCTGAAGGAAATGAAAGCCGAAGACGGCACCCCATTGGAGATCATCCCCCTCCAGATGCCCGCCGCCATCGTCCGCAAAGGCCAGCGCCTCCCCGCCAGCTATGCGAATTTTTATATCGGCAACAAAATCGTCCTCCTGCCCACTTTCGGCGATCCCGCCGACGAGAAGGCACTGGAAACCATGGTCAAATGCTTCCCAACCCGCCGCATTTATCCCATCGACTGCAAGGAAATCATCTGGGGCCTCGGCACCTTCCACTGCCTCACCCAGCAGATTCCGCTTGGTTTCTATCCTCTCATCATGAACATGATGGCCGCAGGCTGGAAACCCGGGCAGTAATCACGCCCCGCAGCCCTGCTGCGGGCAAAATTCCTTTACACGAATCTTGACAGTGCGGCAAAGCACGCCAGATTCGCCCCTTCCCGCACCAGGTCGCGGGCCCGGCGTTGATTGAACTTCTTCACGCTGAGCACGACAACTTGGGCATCTTGCACATCTGACTCACCACAGGGAATTCATGGCTACTGTTCAAATCATTCTTAAAGAAAAAATCGACGGCCTTGGCGCTGAAGCCGACACCGTCAAGGTGAAGGCTGGCTACGCCCGCAACTACCTCGTTCCAAACGGCATCGCTCTGGAGGCCACCAAGTCAAACCTTGGCCACCTCAAGACGCTGAAGGCCCGCAGGGCGGAGCGTGAAGCGAAGGAACTGGCCGAGGCAGAATCCACCGCCGCCAAGCTCAAGAAGCTGAACATCAAGCTGACCCTGCAGACCGGTGCCAACGGCAAGGCCTTCGGTTCCGTCACCTCGACCGACATCCACAAGGCCCTCGCCGAGCAGCCGGCCAAGTTCAACCTCGACCGTCACGCCATCCTGCTCGACAAGCCCATCAAGGCCACCGGCAAGTTCGACGTGCCCGTCCGCCTGCACGCCCAAGTCACCACCAGCCTCCGGGTCACCGTCACCGCCGCCGGTGTCAAGGAAGCCCCCGAGGACGATGTGGTTGTCGAGGCCCCCAAGGCCGAGTAACCAGCCACTGCTGACTCAATTTCGAAAAAGCCCGGACCCGCCCAGCGAGTCCGGGCTTTTTGTTTCCGCTCTCATGGAGAAAACTTGGAGGATCCGGACAGAAGAAACGCAGCCTGGAATACTGACGGAGACGACATGGCAATCCTCGCCAGCCTTTGTCCCTCAATTGAGTTCCGGGTCTCCGCAGAAATCAGACCTGCGGCGGCTGCGGGGCCTCCGCTGGCTCCTCGTCCTCCACGCTTTCATCGTCAGCCTCCAGCTCCTTCTGCCATTTCCTCGAGACCCATGGGCGGATGGGGCCGTAGCAGAGATAGGTCACAAAAAAGAGGGCCGGCATGATCCGCCAGAACTTCACCGTCACCACCACCACCATGATGGCCACAAGCACGGAAATCATCGACCGCTTGGTGCGGACGTTGAGGCCCTTGAAGCTCGGGTATTTAATCGTGCTGAACATCATGCAGGCCAGCAGGATCATGAGAAAAGGGAGGCTGTATTTCCATTTCCCGATGGTCTTCTCCTTCTCATCCACCCACAGAAGCAGGAGCGTGAGGGAGCTGATGACCCCGGCGGCCGCCGGAATGGGGAAGCCGACAAAGTCCTTGGACGCGTTCTTCACATCGGTAGCGGCGATGCAGTTGAACCGGGCGAGGCGCATGGCCCCGCAGAGTAGGTAGAAAAAGGCGATGCCCCAGCCGAAGTAGTCGTCAAACTCCTGCAGCACCACGCCGTAGACCAGCATGGCCGGGGCCATGCCGAAGGAGACGATGTCCGCCAGCGAGTCAAATTCCCGCCCAAACGGAGAATCCTGCCCGACCAGCCGCGCCATCCGGCCGTCCAGCAGGTCAAAGACGCAGGAGAGCAGAATGAGGATGATGGCCTGGTAGTAATGGCTGTGCCCGTGGAGGGGATCACTGATCCCGCCAAAGATGCTGAGCACCGCGAAGAACCCGCAGCACAGGTTCCCGGCAGTCATGAGGTTGGGCCAGAGGTAGATTTTCGGCAGATCGTCGTTGTTCATAACAAATTGGCCGCCAGGGAATGCTCCGGCGGCCAGCCCGCCCGGGCGAATCCCCTTGCGGGCCGTCCGGGCTGGGTATCTTGGCCCAGGTTTCCAACACACACAATCACAATCCTCCCATGTCCACCGACACCGCCTCCGCCCCCCTCCTCCGCCCAGACATGCCCATGGGCGACGTCATGACCGCCCTGCCCGGCGCCCGCCGCGCCATGTTTGCCCGCTACCACATTGGCGGGTGCTCCAGTTGCGCCTTTCACTCCGGCGAGACTCTGGCCGAACTCTGCGCCCGCAACGAAAACATCCCGGTCCAGGAGATGATCGACCACCTCCTCTCCGCCCACGAGCAGGACCTGAAGATGCTCATTTCCCCCGCCGCCGCCGCCGCCGCCGTCGAGGCCGGCACCGCCCGCCTGCTCGACATCCGCTCCCGGGAGGAACACGACGCCGTGAAGCTCAAGGACGCCCCCCTCCTCACCCAGGACCTCATCCAGCAGATCATGGGTGGCGGGAAAAAGGACGAAACGCTCGTCTTCTTCGACCACAAGGGCGCCCGCGCCCTCGACGCCGCCTCCTATTTCGCCGGCCACGGCTTCACCCGCGCCCTCGCCCTGGACGGCGGCATCGATGCCTGGAGCCGCGAGGTCGATTCCAAAGTGCCCCGCTACCAGATCGAAATGGAGGACGCCGGCCAGCAGCATTGATTTTCTCCACAGGGGCAAATCCCCCAGCAAAAACCGGGACGTTTCCGGCTTGCCATTTTCCATCATACAGGTCAATTAACCTCCCATCATGCACAACCCCATTTCCCGTCGTCATTTCCTGCGCACGGCCGCGGCCGGCACGCTGAGCGCTCCCTTCATCACCAGCGGTCTGCGGGCCGCCTCGCCCAATGGCAAGGTCCGCCACGCCTCCTTCGGCACGAATGGCCAGGCCTGGAGTGACCTGATGAGCTTCAAGAACAGCGAGCACTTCGAACTCGTCGCCGCCGCCGACGTGGACACCCGGAACTTTGACCGCCTGAAGAAGGAATTCCCTGGCGTCCGCTGCTACCAGAGCTGGAAGGAACTGCTGGAGAAGGAAGCGGACAAGATCGACTCCGTGAACGTCACCACGCCCGACCACATGCACGCCCCCATCGGCATGGCCGCCATGGCCCTGGGCAAGCACCTCTACGGGCAGAAGCCGCTCACGCAGAACCTCTACGAGTGCCGCCAGATGATGCTCCGTGCGAGGGAGAAAAACCTGATGACCCAGATGGGCATCCAGATTTCCTCCGCCTTCACCGAGCGGCACGCCGTCGCCCTCATCCAGCAGGGTGCCATCGGAAAAGTCAAGGAAGTCCACAGCTTCAGCGGCAAGGCTTGGGGAGACATGGGCCCCATGCCCGAGAAAAAGGACACCCCGCCTGCCGGGTTTGACTGGGACGGCTGGCTCGGCGTGGCGGCCGACCGCCCCTACATTGACGGCTGGTATCACCCCGGCAACTGGCGCAAGCGCCGCGACTTCGGCACCGGCACCCTTGGCGACATGGGCTGCCACATGTTCAGCGGCTGGTTCCGCGCCCTCGCCCTCACGAATCCCCTCTCCGTCACCTCCGGCGGCCCCGCCCCCAGCGCCCACTCCTGGGCCGTGAATGGCCGCGTCGAGTACATCTTCCCCGGCACTCAGTACACCGACGGGAAAACCGTCAAAGTCACCTGGCACGACGGCAAGTTCACCATCCCGCCGGACATCGCCGCGCAGGTGGACAACAAAGTCCCCGACCAGGGCAGCATCTACATCGGCGAAGGCGGCGTGCTCGTCGCCCCGCACATGAGTTCCCCCGTCCTCTACCCGAGGGAGAAATTCAAGGACAACCGCCTGCCCAAGCTGGAGCCCCGCGACCACTACAAGGAGTTCATCCAGTGCGTGAAGGACGGGAAAGAAAAGCCCTCCGCCAACTTCGACTACTCCGCCCCCATGACCGAAGCCGTCCTCCTCGGCTGCCTGGCCAGCGTCTTCCCCGGCAAGACACTCGAGTGGGACACCGCCGCCCTCTCCTTCAAAAACTCGCCCGAGGCCACCGCCCTCGTGAAGCGCAGCTACCGCCCCGGCTGGGAAATTAGCTGAGGCTGTCGGGGGATCTGTCAGTAACCAACCTTCAGACGCATGAATCCATGCGAGGGAGCCGCGTTGCTGACATCTCTGGAAACGTCAATTTCCCCTGTGGCTGTGTTTTGAGCAACAGTGAAGCCGTTGCTAGCCATCCACTGCCCTCCACTTGAAAAGGTGGCAGCAGCAGACCATGGCACCCCCAGTTCCGTTGTGTACTCGACAGTGAACGATAGCCCGGCGGCTGAAGGATTGAGCGTAAGGCGGAAATTGAGCTGGGCGCCATCGAACACCAAAGACGGGCTGTTCTTGGAACTCCATTGCTTTGGTTGGGAGCCCAGTGCGTATTCCAACACGTTCGAGAGCCCGTCTCCATCCGGGTCAGCCAATGGTTGCGAATCAATTCCGGTCAAGCTTTGACTTCCTGCCCAAACGCTGAATGGTGTATCCACGTTGACAATGGTAAGCGTGGCGCTGCCACCTGCGAAAATAGTGCCCGTTGCGACCCCGGGAGTCGCAGTGATTGTCACCGTTTTATTCCCCGTAATGAGATTGTCGCGAACGACCGAAATTGGGAATCCAATTTGGTAACCCACCGCACCATTGACTGACAAAGGAACAACAACCGCCGGATTTGAACTGCTGAGGAAGATTTCAGGCATGGGGCCACACACCCGGGACGAACTAAGGCTAAGGCTGATCATCCCACTTGCTGTTCCTATGTCCTCTCGAAGGGAGCTTGCAGGTGTGCTCACGATCAGATTAGCTGTAGGTATGCCCGAGCTGAAAGGGGAGAATGCTGTGAGGGCACCAACTCTGACTTCAATCCTGTCCTGATGGAGAAGGTATGCCCCTAACGATGCGCAAGGTGGAACCTACGTTACAATCTGTGTCCCTGCGGCATTGACCGTGGCGGGAGCGGAGTACCCGTTAAAGTAAACAGTGGTGGAGCCTGCGTCAAAACCCGTGCCTGAAATCGTAACCGTCGCACCCACAGAACCGGCTGTCGGAGTGACGCTCGCGATGCTCAATGCCGGCGTTGCTGGCAGTTCATACCCAAGTGCCAAATCATCGATATGATGGATTACCCCCGACGTTGGGGGATAAATCCGAACTGTCAGAGCTGCAGAAGAATTGATCGTCAGAAAGCCGGACTGAAGCAGCGACCATGAGTTCGCAAGGGGAGTGGCCACAAAAGCGTGAGCAGAAGTGAATCCATCAGCACTGGTTTTGGCCACCACCTGGGACAGGTCTATTGGTACTGGACCTGTACTACTGGGGGAGAATCCAACCGAAATCGAGGTTAACAAAACGCCTTGATTGAGGGTAACCTCAAAATATGTCCCAGTAGAACCCGGTGCCTGCGCCCCCTGCCCCCCTGAAAGGGGAGCAGGGGAAGCGGCGCTGCCCGCAGTCGTGATGAGCGGCAGAAAAGTCGACTGAGCTTTCCGACTCAGATCACTACCGATGCCGGCAGGGCCCGTGTTGGCGGTGGGGGCAACCGCACCGTCGGTAAATTCCCATTTTATCGCCAACTGCGCCCGAGCAGATGGCATGGCAAACACCAATAATAACAAAAGCATGCTGCTTGTTGATATTACAGGAATAACGCGCGATACGCGCATCGGGGCCATTGAGAATTGGAAGGTTACGCTGTCTTCGTAAGAAAGAGGGGTTTTCATAGCGTTGAAATACAAATTAAAGTTGATAGACGCTTGCGCTTTCCGGAGGCGCCTTGGGCTGCGTTTCGTTTGTGAAACGTGTGGAAGCCTGCGGGCGGTCCTACTACGGCGAAGCCAACGTGACCTTGAGACGAAGGTAACGTGACTGGCCGACAACGACTGGCACTGCGAAATTGTGCGCAGGCGCTGTTCCCGTGTCCGGCACAGCCGTCCAGTCACCAAGCTCCAGCGTTCCGCTCCACTCGGCACCATAAGTAATCCCAGCGACTCCCGATGGGGCTGTGAACGCAACCGCCATGGAATTCCCGGCAAGGAGAGGGCCGGGCAGTTGCCGCGAACCCGGAATCGAAGGGTTTAGCCCGAAGGCATACTCGATTAGATTGTTCAGCCCGTCGGCGTCGGGGTCGGCAGTGGCAAATGCTGACGAGCCCGTGAGCCCGGAGGTTGCGGCCCATTGCACGAAT
Source organism: bacterium (assembly GCA_031411255.1). Classification (GTDB taxonomy): domain Bacteria; phylum Verrucomicrobiota; class Verrucomicrobiia; order Verrucomicrobiales; family V1-33; genus JANOAS01. Next base: position 8,132 of record JANOAS010000377.1, on the reverse strand, counting down.
GGCGAAACGACTGCCGGGGTCCAAGAAACTTCGTCCAGATCCAAAATGGGACCCGAAAGAGCTACCCAGAGGCCAAGTGGGTAAAATGGATCAGGAGGGTAACTATGGCCGCTATAGTATGATGTCCATTTGAACGAGTGCTGTCCAGCCGGCAAAACAGCCACAAATTCATTCCAAACCGCTGCGGATCCGCCCGCCAGGCCAGTTTCAGTGGTGTCCTTCGAAAAACTGCAACTGCCCAGTACGTTTGCGTCGCCCGGTATCGAACTCGTGTCACAACGCCACCAGAACCGCAGCTCACCCGGCCCTGTAACGGTGGCTGTCAACTTTGGACTCACTGAAATCCATCTAAAATAGTCGTCGGCGGGGGTTCCCATAGGACCCAAGGCGGATATTCGTATGAAGGGAGTGCCCCCTCGCCCTCCAGTTCCAATCACTTGTCCTGCTCCGTCCGTCCAGACCAGTGCCGAGCTACCTAGCACCGCAGGGTAATCCACCCCTGCCCAGAGCGGACACCCGAGAGCGACAAGGGCCAAGGGGACAATAAGGGCCGCAGCGGTGCAATCCGACAATCGACCTTGGCGGGTGGAGAACAACAAAGCAAATTGCTGATAGATATTGGCTGAAGGAATAGGGTGCGAGTTCATGGTTTTCGGATTTCTGTTTGAGGCTGGCGGGCAAATGGTGGTTGGGGTGGCATGGTGGACCTTTGTTGTTCCAGCACGCCATCAATCTTTGTGGCAGGTAAAGTTTCACGGGCACTTTGCCCGCGCTCGAAAAAACCCAACCCGGCCTGAACCCACGGAAACCCGGGGCACTGGAACGGAGCCAAGGTAGATTCCAGGGCTCACAAGATTCAGAGTCCCAACGATTCTGTCGAAAGCGGTTGATCCAGTGAGTGATGTTGAGTAAAACACGTCGAGTGAAGCGGGGGCAGTGCCGGAGGGCGCGTAATTGACGCCCATATCGGCTTCCACTGATGTGCCGTCCTCTGGCAGGGCTTGAGCGTTGAGTTCGACATCGAAGACCATTGCCGTGGCCTGTGTGTCGCCCCGAAGAACAAGTGGCGTGACTCCAATGTTGTCCGCGTATGGATTGGCACCCTGGCTTGCCGCAAAAAAGCCTCCAAAAATCATTCGCACTCCGTCCCTTGCCGAAAGTACAAGCTCGCAAGACGGCTTGACCGCAATCTGAATTGGGCACTGCCCAAGGGCTGCGGTTTTGACATCGTTCAACGCTCCCGCAACCGTCATGGTAAGAGCCCGGGTCCTGTCTTGCGGAAAGTGTCCTGGTTGGAGGACTGGCCACCAGTCGAACGGGGCAAAATCGGACCCGCTGACGTGGCAAACCGACATGTCGCCAGTCTGCGCCTGCCCGCCATACGTCGGAACCCCATTGAGGACGTTGGACGCGATGCGGGCGATGTTTAGATCGCCAGTTGATTGGCTGAGAGGGCTCGGCAGTGCAACCGACAGGACCCCTCGGCCAGCGCTTCGTTTCTGGGAAAGGTCGCACAGAAAGTTCATGTCCAGCTGCCAGGTGCCAAAAGATCCCGCTGAACCTTGGTACACTGGTCCAGAGGCCTGGAGGCGAATGCCGTTTGATCCATCGGCCGACGGGCTCACTGTACAACCCCTCAGCGTGGCCCCTGGCAAGAACGGGGACAGGTAGGGAGTCGAACCCCAACCGTTCGGATCTTGGCCCGGCCTTGGACGCACAACCAACCCCTGCGTGTTCATCACGGTAAGAAAATGCTGGCCGTTGAACAGGAATTGATACTCTGACCCTTTTCTCCTCACGGCGTAGCCCGCACCGGCAATGGGGGCGGGAGCGGGCACCCGAACTGAGATGGTGCTGACCCGCATTGTTGAGTCGGCCGCCGGCGCGGCGTCCTGCGCGAGGTAGACCGCGCCTGCTTCGGTGATCCATGCTGTTTGAACCTGGCCATTCTTCGCGCCCAGAAAATCGCCAGCCGCGGCCGTCAGAATGCCTGGCGTCTTGAACCGGTTCCTCACTGCGTAGTCCCTTCCACCAATCTGAGTGGGCGAGAATATTCTGATTTCGTCTGCCGTATGCACGGCCACACTGGTCGGGCCTGCTCCATGGGTGAATCTGCCAGAACCAACAAGAGAGACTAACTCAGCCCCGGCTGTCTCTTGCAACGCGACCGGAGTGGCAAAATGCCCCAGAGACGCCCCCCAGTGAATGGCAAATGGCTCAAAAATAAGCCCATCGCCATCAATAGTCAGTGAGGGAACCGGCCAGTGAGCGAGGACATCCAATGCTCCGTCGTCATCGAAATCCATGATGTTTAATTCTCTGTGCGAACCCACATCAACCAAGGGCTGGCCTGATGAAAGCCCGGACGGGGAATTCAAGAGCACAGTTGCCTCACTCGAACCGTAAGCCGGGATATACACGACATCCGGGCGTTGATCGGAGTTCGCATCGACGATGGAACATCCTGCAATTGGACTGAGCGTCACGCCGTCGATTTTATTGAACACTCCGCCCGCCCGGCTGTAGACACTTATTTCCCCGGGAACTGCTTGCGATCCGATCGCGCCGTGCCCCACGGCAACAATATCAACCGACCCATCACCGTCCATATCGGCCAGTTTGACCGACCCGCCGCCTGGGAACGAGCCCGTTTCCTCAAAGAGTCCATTTCGCAACTGGTAGACCTTCCCACCGATGATCAGCGAGGGAAAGGAATCTCTGCCTAGTAAACCAACCGCAGCACCTCCCGGCGGGGTGCTTTCGATACCGGCGACGCGACTCACGCGCGGTGGATTTTCCAGAAGCGAAAGAACGACCACGCCCCCCCCCACACGCAAACAAATCAACTCGGCTCTCCCATCACCATCAACATCCCCCGCCATGCATGAGGTGTAGGTGCCAGAAATGCATTCCGAGACGTTGCCGAATAGAAATGGTCTAATAGCACCTTGAGCAGGAATTATGCAGGACAATGCGCAGACGCAGAAAAGGCAGGGAATTCGCGTGGATAATAGCGATCCAGAATTGCGCTCCAGAGTTGCTTTTTGAATTAATGAGTGTTTGTGTTGGGTTTTCATGATTCGTGCTGGTGTTATTCAAAACCCGATACGGAGTAGCCCTTGGGCGATTGAGGTCTCGAGCTTGAAATTGGGGGCTGGCCGTGCCAACGCGCGAGCTGTCACGCCGCGTGGAATGGCAAGTCCGGGGTTGGTGTGCCCATTTTGCCTCTCACAAACTCATGTGCGAGCTGGGGTCGCTCCAGTCGGAGCAGCCGGTGGAGCCTCCGATGGCGCAGAGTTGAAAGATGTAGCTCCTGCCTGGGATGAGGGGGCTGACTGCCATGTTGCGGGAGTCGGTGAAGAGGCCGGCGTCGATCCAGGGGCCGGGGGTGCCGGTCTCGGAGAGCAGGGCGTAGCGGAGGCGGAGGGCGCGGGAGTTTTTCGGGGAGACGCCGACAACGATGAGCTGGGTGCTGATGCCGTTTTTGATCTTTTTGATGGCAGGCTTGTCCAGGGGGCGGGAAGCGCGGTTGGTGCTGATGGCGTCGAAGCCGCTGCCGAGGAGGACCTCCATGTCGTTGCCGTGCTTTTGCTCGACGAAGGCGGCCAGGACGCGCAGCAGGGCGACGAGGTCGGCCCGGGTGTTGTCGCGGTGGGCGGTGTCTTCCTTGCCGCCGTTGGTGGCGGCGCCGACGGCGGAGGTGAAGGCGTCCCGCGCGGCCTCGAGGTCGACGCTGGTGACGGGCGGGGTGGGGTAATGGGTGTTGCCGTAGAGTTTGTCCATGACGGCGGTGGCGGTTTCCTCAACGGCGTGGTCGGGGCCGTCGGCAAAGGCGAGGGCGACGTGCAGTATTCTGGTGTTCATTTTTTTGGGTGGTGGTGAAGGGTCGGGCGGCGGATCGGGAACGGTGCCGTTCCACTTGAGGCCAGAGTCCCAGCGGAGGGGTTGGCCTTGGGCATCGGTGCCGTTCCAGGTGACGGGTTTTGGCATGAATGAGACGAGGTCAGGGGTGTTGGCTCCGGGGGACGGAGCGGGGTTTCCGGGGTGATCAAGGCGGGGTTTATTGAGAAGAATGGGGTAAAATCTGGCGCGGAGGGAGGTTCCTCCGTGAAAAAGGAAGGTTGCTCTGCCACGGAGGAAGGTTCCTCCGTGGGAAAGGAAGCTTCCTCCGCGACGGAGGGGTGTGTCTTTCCGGAGAGGAAGGTTCCTCTGCCACAGAGGAAGGTTCCTCCGTGACGAAGGAAGGTTCCTCTGCGGCGTAAGAGTGTTCGTTTTCCGGGAGGAAGGTTCCTCTGCGATGGAGGAAGGTTCCTCCGTGACGAAGGAAGTTTCCTCCCTGACGATGGAAGGTTCCTCCGTCGCAGAGGAAGATTCCGCTGTGACGGAGGAACCTTCCTTTTTGGCCAAGGAACCGTCCCTGGACGGTGAGGGAGGTTCTACTGCGACTGAGGATGTCTCCACCGGGATTGAGGCGGGTGCCTTTGAGGCAGAGGGAGATTCCGGCGAGAGGGAGCCGATTCCCGGAAGAAGAGCGGAGGTTTCCAGCGGCGGCGAGGTTGTTTCCGCAGGTGCTGTCATTACTCGCGACGCCTCCGGGCCCCTGGCATTCGGTAGGGGGTGGAGCGTTGCAGCCTGGATCGAGGACTTGCACGGTTACGATTTTGAGTCATCGGCGGCCTCGTGTCAAGCATCACAAATTCTGGAAATTATAGAGACACCTAAAGCTGCCTCGTGGGTGCCGGAGGGGCAAAGGAATGTTTGGGCAAGGGAATGGAAGGGAGCCCCGAAGGTGACGTCTTGGTTCGCTCCCGGGTGAACGGCGGCACTCCGGCAAGTCCCTGGGCGGAATCCCCCTCCGGCATTCCTTCGCCCATCCATGCCTTGGCCGCATTGCGGGCGCCCCCGCTCCCTACTCCGGCCGGTAAAACATCAGCTCCCCTGAGAGCAGGCCCTCCGGGTCCATTTCGCGTTCGTGGACTTTCTTCACGCCGCTCCAGTTTTGCTCGGCGATGACAACGCGTTTCCGTTTTGCCGTGCCGACCACCACCGCCGTGTGCTCCGGACCGGTCAGGCTGCCGTCGGAGAACTTTGCCGTGCGAAACTCCGCGATGTCCCCCGGCTGCGGCTTGTCTGTTTTCAGATCCAGCTTTCGCCCCCACACCCGCAGATCATTGCCCGGACGCTTGAGCCCGCAGGCCTTGAAGGCCTCGTCCGCCAGGGTCCAGCACTCTCCATTGCCCACCTGCACGCCCATCTTTTCCTTGCAGTAGGCCACCAGCCTGGCGGGCACCTCGATGGCCCGCGCCGCCGCCTTCGTGTCCGCCTCGCGCTTCTTCAGCCACTTTTCCGCCCACGCCTTGTCCTCGGTGCAGAGCTTGGCCAGCTGCAGGGTAAATTTCCGCCCGTCCTCCTTCCGCTTCACCGTGATGGAGCCGTCCGCGCCCTCCAGTGGCTCGGCGGTGAGCTTCCGCCCATCGGAGTCGGTGAAAAGGTGCATCTCCGCCCGCAGCGGGGCCGCAGCGCAGAGGAAAACGAAGAGGACAATCGGGAGTTTCACGCCCCGAGTATCCCACCCGTCTAGTGGCCGGGCAAGCCGGAGTTCGCCGGCACCGTCGAGCCCAGCGCCACGAAGGGCGACTCGCGCAGCACCGCCTTCTTCCCGCCGAAGAGCAGCTTCACCCACTCCAGCGCACAGCCACCAATAATGATGGCCACGAAGAGCAGGAACATCGCCGTGATGCCGACGTCGATCTTCGCGTTCAAAAGCGCCGTCTGCTGCAGCTTCGTGAGCGGCGTGCCCGACGCGGCCAGCTTCTCCAGCTTCTGAATGGCGGGAATGAACCCGGCGGCATTGGGCGAGAAGATTTTCTGCCAGCCTGCGGTGAAGGTCACCACGGCCAGCCAGCACATGGGCAAAAACGTGACCCACGCGTTCCGGGCTTTCCCCATTTTAATAAGCAGAGTCGTCCCCAAGCAGAAGGCGATCACCGCCAGCAGCTGGTTGGAGATGCCAAAAATCGGCCAGAGACTCTTCGCGATGCCCTCCGGATCCAGCGCCCCCTGGTAGAGGAAGAAGCCCCAGGCGGCCACGAGCAGGCCGGTGGCGGTGACGTTGCCGGCCCAGTTCTCGGTTTTTCCCAGACTCGGGTGCACCTGGCCGAGCAGATCCTGGAGAATGAAGCGGCCCACGCGCGTCCCGGCATCCAGCGTGGTCAGGATGAAGAGTGCCTCAAACATGATGGCGAAGTGATACCACAGCGAGAGAGCCGTTTTTCCCGGAATGACGCGGGCAAACATCGCCGCCATGCCGACGGCAAACGTGGGAGCGCCGCCGGTTTTCCCGATGATCGTCGGCTCGCCGAGGTCGGCGGCGAGGGTGTCCATCTCCGCCCGCGTCACGGCGTAGGTGCCCTTGTTGTCGATGGCGTTGATCTTCGCGATCTGGGCTTCGATGGCCACGTTGTCGTGCGGGTTGACCGGGGAATTGATGGCGAAATACTGGCCCGGTGGGAGCGCGCTGGCGGCGATGATGGCCATGAGGGCGACCAGCATCTCCGTGATCATGGCCCCGTAGCCGACGAGCTTGATGTCCTTTTCCCTAGCCAGCAGCTTCGGCGTCGTGCCGGAGGAAATGAGGGCGTGGAATCCGCTGACCGCCCCGCAGGCGATGGTGATGAAGACAAACGGGAAGACAGGCCCTGGCACCACCCAGCCGCCTCCATGGATGAACGGCGTGGTGGCGGGCATCCGGAGTTCCGGAGCGAGGAAAACGATGAAGACGCCCAGCACGGCCACGGTGCCGAGTTTCATGAAAGTGCTGAGGTAGTCCCGCGGGGCCAGGAGCAGCCAGACGGGGAGGACGGAGGCGCAGAAGCCGTAAATCATGATCGCCCACGCCAGGTCCGGGGCCTCCCAGTGAAACGCCTGCTGCCACGACGGCGGCAGGTATTTCCCCGCCACCACAGCGGCGAAGAGACCCAGCACGCCAAAGATGGACACTGCCGTGACGCTGAAGCGCCCGGTTTTCAGCGCCAGGCCCATGACCATGGCCAGCGGGATCGTCGCCGCGATGGTGAAGAGGCCCCACGGGCTGTCCGCCAGTGCCTTCACCACCACCAGCCCCAGCACGGCCAGGAGGATGGTCATGATGGCCAGCAGGCTGATCATGGCGATGAAGCCGACGACGGGGTTGATCTCCTCCTTCAGCATCTGGCCGAGGGATTTCCCGTCCCGCCTCATGCTGGCGAAGAGGACCACCGCATCATGCACCCCGCCGCCCAGCGCCGCGCCGATCAGGATCCACAGCGCCCCCGGCAGGTAGCCAAACTGCGCCGCCAGCACCGGCCCGACCAGCGGCCCGGGCCCTGCGATGGCGGCAAAGTGGTGGCCGAAGACGACCCACTTCGGCGTCGGGACAAAGTCGCGCCCGTCCGCCTTCGTCACGGCCGCCGGGGCGCGGGTGTCGTCGATGGTGAGCACCTTCGCGCACAGCCAGGCCGCGTAGAACCGGTAGCTGACGGCGAACGTGCACACGCCCGCGATGACCAGCCAGAGCGCATTCACATGCTCGCCGCGCGCCCCCGCCGCCACGGCGACGGAAAAGGCGCCCAGCACGGCGATGGCCAGCCACATCAGAAAGAGGAGAGGTTTTTTCATGGAGAGGAAAAGGTGGGGACGGGACAGGTCATTTGTCCCGGCGGGGGCAAACGAGCACGCGCTTGATCAATTGGCAATCCCCTTTCCGCCGTTCCCCGCCAGCCCTGCCCGCCCGATTGGTGGGCGGCGGCGGATTTCTGACAAGACCACCGCCAACTACCCCGCCCTCCGCTGCGTCATCCCCCTGCCCATCCCCACGGATGTCAGCATCACCTTTGAGGAAACCACCGCCATGACCACTTGGAGCCTCCAGGCCACCCACGCCAGTTTCTCCGCCGGCACTCCGTGGATCGGCACCGGCATCAGCCGGATCACAGAGACCTCCACCGCCACTGAGCGCACCCTTACCATGGCCGGCAGCCAGTCCATGACCGCCAGACCCAGAGTCTATTTCCACCTGAAGCTCGACTACTACGCAGGCATTACGAACGGCTGACCCCCGCCTCGTTATCCGCCCTGCTAATTTCTCTCACTCA
>JANOAS010000376.1:0-2065 GCA_031411255.1 bacterium | reverse complement strand
CAACGCCCGCAAGAGGGCCGGCGTCCTGGCCGAGTTGTTGAAGATCATCGCCTCGGACCCGCTGTCCAGGCGGCCGGGAAGAAGCGAGCCGCGAGCCCGCAAGCGGCGTCCAAAAAATTATCCACTCCTGACTCGCCCACGACGCACATTCAAGGTGTTGCAGAAAGCTGCCAAGGCGAAAGAATCAGCAACAAAAAAGGCGGAAACGGAACTCAAATTATAAAGCTAGCGCCATTCGGGTCCGTCCCCTTGCGCTCTCCTTGCGCTCCCCTTGCGCTCCTTGCGCTCCTTGCGCAAGCGGCAGAGGCATCTGAAGTCTGAAGGAAGAATGATGAATGATGAAGTGGCAATCAGCGATGTGCTGCCCGCCCCCCGTCGCTGGGGGAGGTGCTGACTGGAATCGCTTTCCGCAACGGCGCTCGCTGAATCGTGGCTGGAGCGATGAAGGGAAGCTCCACCGCCAAATGGAGGGCTACACCAACTTCCACCCCATGCTGGCGTTGATTTTGTCCACGATCTGGCGGCGGCGGATGGGGGTGACGGAGCCGCGTTTCCGGGTGAGGGAGGATTTTTCGACGAGCCAGAGGGCGTCGCAGCGGCAGAGGGTTTCCCAGTCAAGGCCGTCGGAGCCGTTGAGGCGGACTTCAGTTTCCTTGGGCGGGCGGTTGGCTCGCTGGGTGGTGCAGAAGAGGACATTCACCCACTGGGCTTTGGCGACGCGGTCAGGGTGCGAGACGATGACCGCCGGGTGCGGCCCGGCTTCGCCAAAGTCGTAGGTGTAGATGTCCCACGGCTTCATACCTCGGCGGGCGTGGGGACGCGGAGTTTGCGGGCGAGCCTGGTTTCGTCGGCGTTTTCGGCTTTGGTGTAGAGGTGCGTGAGGCTGCCGGCAGGGAAGCTTTCGCCTTCGACTTCCTGCAGTTTCCGCAGGGCAGCGCGGACGACTTCGCTGGCGTTGTTGTAGCGTCCGGATTCGATCAATTGGCGGATAAAGCCCTCCCAATGGCTGGTCATGGCGATGTTCATAATTGGACATCTATTGCCATCCGGTGGGAATTTCGTCAAGTTCAGGGTCTGGGAAATGCATGGAGGGTGAGGGACTGCAACACCGCCAGACTGGAAGAACGACGATCAGGCCGCTGCCGATCGTGGTCACTACCCGGAAAACCTGACCAGGCCTTGCTGGTTGAAGGGATCACCAGCATTCGATGTCGCGCAGCGGCAATCGAATCAGGCCCGAATGGTGCGCACTTAGTGGGGAGATCCTTAATCGTTAACGCACTGTTCCACGGAATTCACACCGAGGACATGCCGGGATGTTTGCATGAAGCATGCCCGCCATCGTGAATTTTCTTCTCTCCAGCGGCCCAAGTTGCGATCCATTGGCCAGCTCGAAAACGAAGGCTGCCGCACAGGCATGGCCTCTTCAGGGAAATGCATGGCGTCGCGGTGGGCCTCAGGGGACGACTTTGGCCCGGTAAAATTTGACCGGCCCCTCCTTAAAATCGGCGCCGCGGAGGAAGCCGCCGGTGCCGGCCATGGGCGGGCCGATGTCGTCCCAGCCCTCAAGGTCGGTGGAAGACTGGAATTGATAGTTGGTCGCAGTCTCGGAGTTCCAGGTGACTTCGACCGCGTCCACCCCGGTGGTGGGCATGGGGTTGATGATGTCAGGCCCGGCGGTTCCTGTCGAGAGGGAGACGTCATCGATGAGGGTCACCCAGTGACCGGAATTGCCGGCGCCCATGGCCTGGATGAAGCCGACGGTCAATTTGGTGGCGCCGCTGGGGGGCGTCACACTGGCGGTAACTTTGGTCCACGAGGCTCCGATGCCCGAGAAGCTGGTGAAGATGGGGCCACCCACCACGCCGTTGCTGGCATTGTAGAAAAAGACGTGGTACTGGGGATTGGCCCCGCCCACTTTAGCCTGATGCGCAGCGTAGAAAGACAGGGTGTAGGCGGCGCCAGCTTCCACCTCAAAGGGGAGGCTGCGCACGTCCGTATTCGGCGCGGGGACCGGGCCGGTGGCTGCGGTGGTGGATTCGAGCTGGAGCATCTTGTCGCCGCC
>JANOAS010000375.1:0-2873 GCA_031411255.1 bacterium | reverse complement strand
CTGCGGCTCTGGTGCAGACGGGTGACGATGTCAGCCCCGCGGCCCCTGAGCATGGCCATCAGCGACCAGGAGCAGTAGGCCCGGTCCCCGAGGAGGATGTCGTCCCGCTGGAATGCGTCACGCAACTGCAAGATCATGTTCTTCAGGGCTTCCTGGAGGACGGTTTACCTGACGAAAGCAGCGGGGATCAGCGGGGAGCGATCACCACGTCATCGACGCGGTTCACCTGATTGAGGCCGCCGGTGCGTCCGCCGAAGCCGTAACGGTCGCCGGGCTGAAGGGTGAAGGCGGGAACCCCGACACTATTGAAGATGGGGGCGCCGTTGAAGAGCACGGTGACTCCGGTGGCGGCGGCATAGTGGACTTCCACGGGGACCGTCGCGCCGTTGGTGTAGGGATTGGTGGCGTTGTAGGAAACCATCGCGCCGTTGACCATGATGCGGATGCCGATGGCCGCGGGCTGGCCGATGCCATTGTCGTAGGTGTCGAGGGAGATCGTTAGACACCGGGTGCCGGCGGGGCCGTCCTCGCCAAAGACCGCACTGCCCATGTCTCCCACGCTGAAGCTGATGCCGTCGGCGGGTGATGCGGTCCCCGGCCCCATGACTACCGTGAACGTGGCATCGAATCCCGCCTGGCCCTGACACACGGCGACGCCATCCAGCACGGCGGAACCGGTTTGGCCGTTGAGGGCTTCGGTCAGGCGCAGCGACTGATTCACCCACGCGGCGTTGCCGCGCAGGCTGGCGGCGGGAGCGAGACTGAAATCGTTCTGATAGCCGGGACGACAAACCTGCACGCGTCCAAACTGCCGGACCAGTCCTGCCGTCACCGTCACATTGACCCGTTCCCATGTGGTGTCGATGGAGGTGATCGTGGCTCCGGCGAGGCTCACGGGCGTCCAGATGGAGAGGTCGGTCGTGACTTCCGGGGCATAAACGATCTCCGGCGCGGTGCCGGCTTTTCTCCTGACAAAGGTGAAGTCGAGGCGGCCGGTGGCGTTGCGCAGGATCAGTGGCAGCCCGGCGGTGCCGGAGGGTGTCATGGTGCCGACATTGCTTTTGAGCAGATCGCCCGCGACCGGGGCCATGTTGAAGGCGTATTTCACGAGATTGGCCACGCCGTCCTTCGATGGGTTGGCAAGATCCTGCGAGCCATCGGAGGGCAATCCGTGCAGCGCGCGCCAGGTTGCCAGAGGCGGGAGCGTTAGTTCCTCCAGCGTCAGGCCGTTGAGGATGGGATTGCGGTCGAGGCCCTGGATCAGGTTCACATTCGCTCCGTCCAGCACGATGTTCAGAGTGGTATCGCCGGCGATGAATTCATGCACGACTGCGGAGCCGGCACTGGTCATCGGAACGCCGCCCTGAGCTTCCGCAGTGACGAGGTCATTGGCGATAAGGGCACCTTCCACCATTACGTCGAAAATGCGCTGGGCACAGCACGATTCGCCGAAGAGGAGTTGCAGCTTGTAGCGCCGGCCAGGAATCAGATTCGCGAGGTCCACCTTCACTTTGCGCAGCTCAGCGGATGGATTGGCGAAGTCCGCCCAGCGGATGGAGCGGAAGACGGTCTCCAGCACGTTGTCGGCGGTGGTAATCCCGAATTCCGGCGTGGTCCAGGCGGCGATTTCATTAGGGGCGCTAACGGTGATGCCCGCCGCGTTGTCGGCGGTGAAATTCGCGTTGCTTGCCAGACCGGCGGCCCCGGGCGTGCCGACGTTCGCGGCATGGACGAACGTTCCGGTGAGGTCGAGTCCGTCCGCCGCGTCGCCGCCGAACACGCGGGAAATGTAGGTCGTGCCGGGTTTGCTGGAGGCGAGGTTAGGATTCGTGCCGGCCAGGAGTTCAGTGGCATTGTTGAAGCCGTCGCCATCGGCATCCCCGGAGCCGGTCGCGGAGAGATTGCCGAAGTTCGTATTCTCCCAGATGTCGGAAAGTCCGTCGCCATCGGTGTCGGGCGGCCCCACCAGCGTGAGGGTGGCATCGGCTGCGCCCGGCAGCGTCGGGTCGTCGGTGAGCACATTGGCGAAATTCGAGCCGGAGACGGTGCCCTGATTGGTAATGGAGGGCACCAGACTGCTGATCGTGACCACGTAGGTGATCGTCACCGTTTTCCCCGGCGGCAAATCACCGATGGTCAGTGGTGCGACGAGGAAGTGCGGATGCCCCTCGTCGTGCGGCGTCGCTCCGTCCGCCTGATTCCTCGCAGGCACCCGGCGCTCTCCTTTGGTCAGAAAGCCATACATCACGCTGTCGCGGTCATCGTGGAGGTAGGAGTCCTCAAGCCCGAGCGAGTGTCCCATCTCGTGCAGAATCGTGGTGAGAAGATCAATGCGCCCGGCCGGCACACCCGCAGGATCGGCATAGCGGCGCGTGGGAGACACCACGTTCGGGAACTGCGCGTCATGGAAGGGTGTGGCGTCCATGAACCAGCCGTTGCCGCCGGCACTGTTATCCAAGCGGATGAGGTCGCCGTCCGCCTCGCCGAGATACCAGCCGGGTAGGTCCGCGACCTCGAATTTCAATCTGCGCAAGGTGGCGATCTGATCGCCCGCCAAGCCGGCGGTCTCCCAGCGATCGAGCGCCGCAACGACGAGCGAATCGAGTTCCGTTTGGGTGAGCGTCTCGCCCGCTGCCGCCCGCGCCTCGCGGGACATGTCTTGCGAGTGTGCGGAAGATTCGCCGGGCAGGATGGCCGGCGCGGCAGGCGGGACGCCCGCACTGTCCGGGAATTTCGCTTCCACACCGCCCGGTGCAAAGAGCAGCGGTAGTGGTGAACCGCCGTTGATGCCGGCCGTTCCGAGAGCCGTGCCGACGGAACTCGCCGGCAGCGTATTGGCATTCTGGACGAACGTATTCACCTGCGCCGCCGTC
>JANOAS010000374.1:0-3445 GCA_031411255.1 bacterium | reverse complement strand
CACGGCGCTGCTGGCGCCGGTGCGGGCCTCGGGCCGGAAGGACTTCACCGCCGCGCTGGAGGACTACGCGGCCAACAAGTCCCTGGCCGTGACGCTTGTCACCAATCAACGCCTCGCATAGTCATATGCGGAAACCCTGGGGGATTGCCATCTCGGGACTCATTGTGCTTGTCTTTGGGGCGATGATCGGGGTCGCCGCCCTGTCCAGCCCCACCATCTCCAGCCCGCCGTAGCACCCGGCCGCAGGCTCACTTTTTCCGCCACGGCGGCCCGTTTCTTCTTATGATGGGGGGAGACATGGCCCCCCTTCCCTCATCGGACGCTTCCCTCACCGGCTCAGCCGCGTTTCACACGACGCGCTGGTCCCTCGTGCTCTCTGCCCGGGCAAACACGGAGCCGCTGGCCCGCCACTCGCTGGAAACCCTCTGCCGCCAGTACTGGCCGCCGCTCTACGCCTACGTCCGGCACCGCGGCCACCCGCCGCATGATGCGCAGGACCTCACCCAGGAGTTTTTCGCCCGCCTGCTGGAAAAGGACTGGCTGAACGCCGCAGAGCCTGCACGGGGCCGCTTCCGCTCCTTTCTTCTCATGGCCATGAAGCGATTCCTCGCCAACGAATGGGACCGTGCCCGGGCGAAAAAACGCGGTCCGGGGCAGCCGCTCCTCAGTCTGGACAACGGCGAGGCCGAGAGCCTCTACGCCGCCTCCGCCCCGCCCGCCCTGCCTGCCGACGCCCTCTTTGACAGGCGCTGGGCTCTTACCCTGCTCGAGTCCGTCATGCACCAGCTCCAGGAGGAGAATTCCGCCGCAGGCCGCCTGGCCGCCTACGAAATACTGAAACCCTGCCTCACCGCCAGCCGGACAGACTTGGACTACGACTCCCTCGCCGCGCAGCTCCGCCTCACCCCCGCCTCCGCCCGCAGCGCCGTGCACCGGCTGCGGAAAAGGTTTCGCGAACTCTTCCGCGCGGGCGTCGCCGGCACCGTCGACAACCCGGCTGACGTGGACGACGAACTCCACGCCGTCATCGCCGCCCTCGCCCTGGACTGACTCCTTATTTCAGATTTTCCGCCACACTCCGCTCCAGATTCTTATTTCACTGGCATGGACACCACATCACACCCGCCCGCCCCATCCCTCTGCCCCCGCTGCGGCTCGGACCTCGCCGCCGCAGGCGCCAGCGTGGACGGCCTCTGCGCCCGCTGTCTCGGCGGCCTCAGCCTGCTCACAGAGACCTCCCCCACCGGCGGCCCCGGAGCCCCCGCCGCCGCCCCGCTCCTCACCCCGGCCGAACTCGCCCCCCATTTTCCCCAGCTGGAAATCATCGAGTGCCTCGGCCGTGGTGGCATGGGCGTCGTCTACAAGGCGCGGCAGAAATCCCTCGACCGCCTCGTCGCCCTCAAGCTCCTCGCCCCCGAGCGCGCCGGCGCCCCCGGCTTTGCCGAACGCTTCGCCCGCGAGGCCCGCGCCCTCGCCTCCCTCACCCACCCAAACATCGTGGCCGTCCATGATTTCGGCCAGGCAGGCGGCTTTTATTTCCTCATCATGGAGTATGTGGACGGCGTGAACCTTCGCCAGCTCCTCAGAACAAAAAGGCTCACCCCGCGCGAGGCCCTCAGCATCGTCCCGCCCGTGTGCGAGGCTCTCCAGTGCGCCCACGACCGGGGCATTGTCCACCGCGACATCAAGCCGGAAAACCTCCTCATCGACAAGGCCGGCACCGTCAAAATCGCCGATTTCGGCATTGCCAAGATCCTCGGCGAGGACACCCCCGGCAGCGCCGCCGAACCCACCAGCGGCACCCCCGAGTACATGGCCCCGGAGCAGTCAGCCCACGGCCCCGCCGACCACCGGGCGGACATCTACTCCCTCGGCGTCGTCCTTTATGAAATGCTTACCGGAGAGCGCCCCGGCGCCACCCTCCAGCCCCCGTCCCGCCGCGTCCAGGTGGACATCCGCATTGACGAGATCGTCCTCCGCGCCCTGGAGAAAACACCCGAACTCCGCTTCGCCACGGCAGCCGAGTTCCGCACGCAAGTCCAGGCCCTCACGACCGACCCGCCCGCCGCCAGCCCCATCCCACGCTTCACAGCCGCCGCCCTCGCCGTGGTGTGGTGGTATGCCGCCTTCGTCCCCCTCTGCTGGGGCGTGGACCAGCTGCGCCATGCCGACCGCCCCTTCCTCACTGCGGTCCTCCTCCTCGCCGCCATTCCCCTTTTCATCTGGCTCGCCCAGCGGAAACTCAGAGCCTGGCAGGGCTCGCTGGACCCCGCCTTGGTCGGTCGCAGGCTGGGTGGTTTCTCCTCCCTCGGCTGGCTCCTCAGTGTGCCCGCCGTTGGTTTCACCGCTTTTTTTGCTTTTGCCATGGCATCCGAAATAGGCAGCTGGCACCCCTCCCTCGTCGAGGCCATCACCGGCCCCGTCGTCGCCCTCGGTGCCATCCTGCTTCCCTTCGCCGCCGCCAGGCTGGGCCGCACCGCCCCCCGCATTCGCACTTCCTGCACCCTGCTCGCCCTCGCCGGCATCGGGGTCCTCGTGCTTTTGTTCGTCGTGGGCGCATTCACTTGGTTCCACCACGCGCGCACCGCCGTCCGCCCTGGCAGTGGCATCAACGCCGTCGCCGCCCCCGTCAAGGTCATCGGCCGCACCCTCATCGTCAAAACTGCCATCTACGACTCCCGTCCCCTGAGTTTTATGTATCCTGGCAACAAGACCCTCCCCTGGCGGATGCAGATGGTCATGCTTGGGACGAAGCCACCCGCCGGCGAATTTGCCAGCGGCCAGCCACTCCTCCCTGCCGAGGTGACCGCGACCGGCTTCAACGGATTTTGCGTCGTGCCTCGCGGATCGTTCGCAGATCAGCCCGAAACGATGATCCATGACTCGGGCCTCCGGCAGCTCGCCTTTGTCCTGCCCTCAGAAAAGCTGGCGCGCGAAGCCATGGCGGAAATGAAATCCCAAGGCCGGACCGGCACCCAGCCCTGGCCGGGTGAGGTAGCCATTTCCCTGCCCCTCAGCGAAAGCACCCCGCCTCATTCAGCTCTTCCGTTGTTCAACGTTTCCGAAGGCTACGGCACGCGATGCACCGCGTTTCTCAGATTTACCCTCAAGCTCGACGACACCGATCCGGACTGGACGGATATCCAGCCAGGCGAGCGCCAAACCACCTCCACCGGGGACATCGCCCAGCAATGGAAGATTCGTGCCAATCGTCCAGCCAGGGTCATCCTCAGCCGCGGAGACGTGGAGGCCACCGCCACCCTCGTTCCCAGCGCTCGCGAACCCGGAAGGCATGAAGCCACCGTCAGCATCCGAATTTCACAAACCAGCCCAGGCGAAGTTTGGCTTGAATACAGCGCCGGCGACCAGCCCAACCGCGTGCTGCTTGGGGGTTCCCTGTCCTCGATAGTCGCCGGAATGGGGAACACGAAATTCCAGGAGCCGC
>JANOAS010000373.1:0-8047 GCA_031411255.1 bacterium | reverse complement strand
GTGGTACCACCCGTTCCCATCCCGAACACGGAAGTGAAACACTACAGCGTCGATGATAGTGAGGTGAAAGGCCTTGTGAAAGTAGAACGCTGCCAGACTAAAAATCAGCCCGCTCCGCCGAAAGGCGGGGCGGGCTGTTTTGTTTTGCCCGAAACTCTGCCGGAGAATGCGGTCCCGGACCGCCACGCAAATCCTGCATGACACTTGCCGTGGCTCGCCGCCGCTGGGCTCTTCGACTGGCTGGGGGATCTCGAATTGGAAGTGATTTGGTCCGGGCGTCTCTCCTGTTCGAGAGCCTTTCGTGCAGGCCAAACGGATTTTAACCGAGGGCCAACGCGGAGTGAAAGGTGTGGATTCGATAGGATCGCTGAACCTGCGGGTAAGACTTCGCGTCATGTTCCAAGATGCCGCCCAGCACGGCATGGGTGCTTCCTGAAGGCGTGATCAGGTCGGAGCAGGGTTGAGGCATGGCGCGGCCTGTGCGAGAATGCGAAATGTTCCGGATTGGGTTGGTACTGCAGTTTATTTTTATCGTCGTCGGCGGGTGTGTGCCCGTTCTGGCTCAGGGCGGCTCGTTTGAAAAGGATGTCATCCCTTTTCTGCGAAACTATTGCATGGACTGTCATGACGCTGATTTGAAAAAGGGCGACCTTGATCTTGAACCATTCAAGACGGCGGCTGATGTGGTGAAGGGACGCAAGCTCTGGGACAGTGTGCTTTTCCAGATCGACAACCACACCATGCCGCCCGCCAAAAAGGAGAAGCAGCCCACCATTGCGGAGCGGGACAAAATGGTGGGACTGATAGACAACCTCTTATACCCGGTGGATCCGACGAGCCCCGATCCGGGCCGCGTGACGATCCG
The DNA here is from genome assembly GCA_031411255.1 of bacterium. Classification (GTDB taxonomy): domain Bacteria; phylum Verrucomicrobiota; class Verrucomicrobiia; order Verrucomicrobiales; family V1-33; genus JANOAS01. The sequence goes on along the minus strand of JANOAS010000373.1, from coordinate 7,182 downwards.
GCGGCTCAACCGGGTGGAGTACAACAACACGATTAGAGACCTGATCGGGATCGACATGAAGCTGGCGGATACGTTCCCTGAGGATGACTCCGGTTACGGGTTCGACAACATTGGGGATGTGCTCGCGTTGCCGCCGGTTTTGATGGAAAGGTATTTGCAGGCGGCTGACCGGATTCTGGAAAAGGCGATTGTGGCTGTGGGGGCCAGCCCGCACAAGGATTCACTGCCTCTGGGCAAAATGAAGTCCGACACCGGCAAGCTAGGGGGTGATTCGTTCATGTTCTACTCCAACGGGGAGGGCAAACTGGTGTATGATTTTCCCGCTGACGCCTCCTATGTTGTGCGCGTGAAAGCGTGGGGGGAGCAGGCGGGAAATGAGCCGACAAAGATGCAGCTTTCCGCGGGCGGGGAAAAATCGCCGGTCATCGATGTGAAAGCGACGCAGGCTTTTCAGCAGAATTATGAGGCCCGGCTCAAGGTGAAGAAGGGCAGTCAGACGGTCTCAGTCAGCTTTCTGAACGATTTCAATGACAAGGGGAAGGACCGCAATTTGTGGATTGGCAGCCTTGAGATTGAAGAGCCGTTCATGGCGGAAGGGGGGGGGCTGCCGGAATCCCACCGCCGGATCTTCATTCAGGACAAGGGCACCGACGGGACCGAGGCTGCCTCCAGAAAGATTCTCAATGCTTTTTGCAACAGGGCTTTCCGCAGGCCAGCCAGAAAAGAGGAAGTGGACCGGCTCTACCGGATTGTCCAGGCGGCCAAGGGGGGCGGTGAGGGATGGGAGGAGTCGATCCGGATCGCCCTGAAGGCGGCGCTGGTTTCACCCTATTTTTTGTATCGAATCGAATGGCAGCCGGAGCCCAACAACCCCAACAGGATTGTGGAGATCAATGAATTCAGTCTGGCGTCGCGCCTGAGTTACTTTTTGTGGAGTTCGATGCCGGATGATGAGCTGCTGTCGCTGGCATTTAAGAACCAGTTGAGGGCCAATCTGCCTGCGCAGGTGACGCGCATGCTGAAGGAGGCAAAATCCCGCGCGCTGGCGGAGAATTTTGTCGGGCAGTGGCTGGAAATCAGGAATCTGAACGGGGCCAAGCCTGATTCGGTTCTCTTTGGATCGTTCGACAGCGCGCTAAAGGAAGCGATGCGCCATGAAACCGAGGAGGTCTTTCTGAGCATCCTGCGGGAGAACAAGAGCGTGATGGAGCTGCTGAGTGCTGATTACACCTTCGTCAACGACAGGCTGGCGAAGCACTACGGCATGCCGGTGGTGAGCGGAAGCGGGTTTCAGAAAGTCAGCCTGGCAGGTACAAACAGGCGTGGAATCCTGACGCACGGCAGTGTGCTGACGGTGACGTCCGACCCGACGCGCACCTCTCCGGTGAAGCGGGGGAAATGGGTGATGGAAAACATCCTCGGCACGCCGCCACCGCCTCCTCCGCCGAATGTGCCAACCTTGGAATCGAGCAAGCAGCTCACGGGCAGCCTGAGGCAGCGCATGGAGCAGCATCGCAACAACCCCGCCTGTGCCTCGTGCCACAGTCTGCTGGATCCCATCGGGTTCGGGCTGGAAAACTTTGATGCCATCGGCCGGTGGCGGGAGAAGGACGGGGAGTTCCCCGTGGAGGCGGCTGGCCGGCTGACAACGGGGCAGGAGTTCAAGTCTGCCGGAGAACTGACGTCCATTTTGTTGAAGGACCGGCAGGAGGCCTTCCTGAAGTGTGTGGTGCAAAAAACTCTGACGTATTCGCTCGGGCGGGGACTTGAGTTTTACGACAAGACCGCCGTGAACGAAATAGTGTCGAAAACGAAGGCGAAGGGATTGCGGTTTCAGGATCTCATCCTAGCGGTGGTGGAGAGTGTGCCTTTCCAAAAGCGCCGGGGGGACGGGTTTCGGCCTGCTGGAAAGTAGGGAAGGCGTCTGTCTGAGAAGAGTTTCCTGGAAAATTTGGAGTTTTTTGCGATGGTACGGTGCGTTTGCCGCCTCCTCCGCTCGCGGCCTTGCCCCCCCATTTTTTCAATGTCCCCGTCATCAACTGCGTACCGAGAATTCCTGGCCGAGCGTCAGGAAGTGCTGAACCATAAATGGATGCTCAGCGAAAAGGCCGGGCGGGACGTCGGCTTTGAAAAGGCAATGCTCGACTGGGCGCGGCTGCACCGTCAAGCGTGGAGGCGCGCCCGCGGAGCGCGGAAGCCTGAGGGGGCGGCGGCTTGATCTTGATTCAGGAAGCCGGGATGTCCGCCGGCTTGGAGGCGGCCTCCTGCGGGCGGGAATGCTCCCATTCGTAAGCGCGGCTGTGGCGGATAAAGGTTTGGAAGGCAACGCCGATGGCGATCCAGAAGCCGGGAAAACCGTCCATGAATCCCCGTTTCAAGAAGTAGCCGCGGAAGAAGCGCCAGGAGGGGCGGAACAGGGTGTGCGCCAGGGACCAGGGGCGGCCCAAGGCGATCTGGCGCTTGAGGTATTCGTCGCCGAAGATGGAGATTTTGCGCAGGTATGTGTTGATGTCCGGGAAGGAGTAGTGGTGGAGGTCTGCGGTCATTTTCAGCTCCCGGCCGTCCAGTTCGACGAAATCGTGCTCCGGGCTGCCCGCCCAGCGTCCGAGTTCGCGCCGGAAGAGTCGCAGTTTGCGGTCTGGATACCAGTCTCCGTGGGTGATCCAGCGCCCCAGAAAGTGGACCTTGCGGGGGAACGAGGCGCCCTGGAAAGCCGTGCAACTGCCGCTGGAAAAGAAGGACTCCAGCTCGAGGCGGAGCGCGGGGGAGAGTTCCTCGTCGGCGTCCAAGGCGAGGATCCAGGGCTGGGTGCACAGGCTGGTGGTGAACTGTTTCTGGTCCCTGTAGCCCAGCCAGTCCTGGTGGTGCCAGCGGGCTCCGGCAGCTCCTGCCACGGCAGCGGTGTCGTCGGTGGAGCCGCTGTCCACGACGACCAGCTCCGAGGCCAGCCCGGCCACGCTCGCGAGACAGCGGGCAAGGTTTTTTTCCTCGTTCTTGGTGATGATGGCGATGGAGATCGGGAGGGGAGGCATCGGGAGGGGGAAGATGAACGACGAATGGAAAACTTCCAACCCGGAAGATTGACGGGACCCCCTGTCCGGGTGAGGGAGGGGGGCGGCTGGGCGGTAGAATTATCGCGCCGGCGGTTGACAAAGGCGCGCAGGATTGGAATTTCCAGCAGCCCCCAAAATATTACGTATGGCGTTTCGCATAGACAAGGCAGTCATCCGCGGAGAAATCTGCAACGAAGAGCGTGGAGTCGTCACGGGCAAGATCTGGCTGGTGGGGCGGAAGGATCCGCTGCTGCTGGAACTCCAGGGAAACTGCCTGAGAGATCTCGCGGGGTGTCGTCTGAATTTTTTCAACCCGGATCCGCAGCCGGAAATGAACCTGGAGAGCTTGGCGACGCTGCAGGAAGGCGTGGTGGGGGAAATGACGGCCTCGCGCAAGGTGAAGGTGCCCACGGTCACGGACGAGCAGCTCTACCACCTGGTCGAGCGGCATGAGCCGATTCCCTTTCGGATATCGAACTCCGTATACCTCGAGTGGTACAGCGAAGCGAACGGACGCGTGCTGATCGAAACGATCCACTGCCAGTGTGAAATCACGATGCCTGAGTGGATGATGACAGCCGCTGAGGAGTCGGAGCAGAGGGATGCGAGCCAGGTGCATTTCCATGAATTCATCGACGCCATCACGGGTGATGCGGAAATGGATGATGAGGCGGATGAGGCCGGGGATGAGGAATTCGAGGATGAAGGGCCTGCCGGCGAGGATCTGGAAGCGGATGCGGAACTGAATGAGTTTGAGTGGGAGCAGGAGCTTCGCGACGCGGACCGCCGGGCGGAGGCGTATCAGGAGGCTTTTGACAAATACAAGGATCACCCAGAGCGGGAACGGATGATTTCCGAGGCCCTCGGCTGGGATGACGAGGACGATGATGATGAGGAGGAGGGGGCGGCTGAAGGTGATGCCGAGAGTCTTGAGGATGCGATAGAGGTCGACGCGCTGCCCCCCTTTCCCAGCGGGACGCCGGGGGACAGGCCTGCTGAGAAGGAGCCGCCTGCCGAGGCGGAATGGGCCGACTGGGCTGATGATCTGGACATGAGCGAGCACCATCCGCTGAGCCAGCGGGCGATGGACTTTGCCCTCGTCCTGCAGCGCGAGGCTGACGAACGCGGCCTGATGGGCAGCGGTTCCGAGGTGCGGGACAATCCGGTGCTCACCCTCATCCTGCACATCATCGCACTGGGCGGCAAGCTCGCCGGTGGTCTGGACGGCTGGGCGCAGGGGCTGGAGCCGGAGCCCGGGTTCGTCATCGCCATGCTGAAGCGGGCCCAGGTGCCACTGAATGAGGCCCTGCATGCGTTTGACTGCATTGACCTCGGTCCGCTGACGGAGGACACCCGGAAATGGCTGAACCATAGAAAGCGGGAGCTGTTTGATCTGCGGCGGGAAATCATTGACCTCATGCACCAGCTGAGGGCAAAGCAGGGTTAGCGGGGATTTCGCGGCAACGGAAAGGAAACCGGGCCCATGAGCGCCCGAATACACGAGCATCGACATGACACAGTGGCAGGAAGTTCAGAAATTCACCGACATCAAGTACCACAAGACGGAGGACGGGATCGCGAAGATCACGATCAACCGTCCGGAGGTGCGCAACGCCTTTCGCCCGCTCACGGTGCAGGAGCTGCTCCAGGCGTTTGACCTGGCTCATGAAGACCCGCATGTGGGAGTCGTCATTTTGACGGGGGAGGGGGATCTCGCCTTCTGTTCCGGCGGGGACCAAAAGGTGCGCGGTCATGCGGGCTACATCGGCGGGGACGGAGTGCCGCGGCTGAATGTGCTGGACCTTCAGAAGAAGATTCGTGGAATTCCCAAACCGGTGATCGCCATGGTGGCCGGTTATGCCATCGGCGGCGGGCATGTGCTGCATGTGGTGTGCGACCTGACAATCGCGGCGGACAATGCACGCTTCGGCCAGACGGGGCCGAAGGTGGGCTCGTTCGACGGCGGGCTGGGATCGAGCTACCTGGCGCGCATCGTCGGGCAGAAAAAGGCGCGCGAAATCTGGTATCTGTGCCGGCAGTATGACGCGCAGCAGGCTCTGGACATGGGGCTGGTGAACACCGTGGTTCCGCTGGCCGATCTGGAAATGGAAACGGTGAAGTGGTGCCGGGAAATCCTCCAGCACTCCCCGCTGGCGCTGCGCTGCCTGAAGTCGGCGCTCAATGCCGACTGCGACGGGCAGATGGGGCTCCTGGATCTGGCGGGTAATGCCACCCTGCTCTACTACATGAGCGAGGAGGCGAAGGAGGGGAAACAGGCGTTTGTGGAAAAACGGAAGCCGGATTTTTCCAAGTTTCCGCGGGTGCCCTGAAATCCGCGGCAAGGCTGCTTGCAATTCTTCCCTTGCATGGAATGAATGGTGCTCGTGTCATCAAATGACAATTCCGACATGCCTGCCCAATTCGCAAAATTTCCTTGGACACAAGTCCTCTCACCCACGGGCGAGCCGGAATTGGAGGCACGCGACCACTGAACCGGTGCGCATTGCATGGATGCAAATCGGACGCAGCCGTTGTGTGAGGGGAATGCGGGGATGTTTCCGCAGACTTCGTGGACGCTGATCCGGCTGTCGCAGGAGGTGGCGAAGCCGGAGGCACTGCAGGCGCTGGACAGTCTGGCCCGGGCGTACTGGCGGCCGCTTTACTCGTCTGTGAGGGCGATGGGGTACACGCATGAGCAGTCGGAGGACGAGGTGCAGTTGCTGTTTCAGCGGCTGGTGTCGCGGGACTCGCTGCGGCTGGTGGTGCAGGGGGAAACGCGGTTTCGCTCGTTCATGATCGCATGTTTGAAAAACACGCTCGCATCCTCGGCCCGGGAGCGGCTGGCCCTGAAACGCGGCGGCGGCGCGGTGATGGAGCCGCTGGATGACACGCTGCAAGCGGAGACTGTCTTCCCGGAAACCACGCTGGACCGGGAGTGGGCGAGGGAGGTCTTCGAGCGGGCGTTCGCCGCGCTGGAGGCGGACGCCGCCCGGCGGGGCAAAGGGGAGGCGCTGGGCATCCTGCGCCCCATGCTGCGCGGGGAGCTGGTGGTGGGCGGCTACGCGGCGCTCGCGGAGCGGCTGTCAGCGTCGGAGGGCGCTGTGCGGAAGATGGCCTTCGACCTCCGAGCGAGACTCGGCAGACTCATCCGCAACGAAGTCGAGGCCACAGTGGCGGACCCGGCGGAGGTGGCGGAGGAACTGAGGTACTTGCTTTCCCTGCTGTGACACAGCACCAGGGCGGCGGGCCGGACAGGTGCCTCCCCAGCTTCATCATGGCAAAATTCCGCTCCCGTCGTAACAAAGTGGCCGCGACTGCGAGATATTGAACATGGAAACCAATCCAGCATCCGCAGACATCTGCCAATCCTGTGGACGCCATCTGCCGGCGGATCACTCGTGCCTGCATTGCGCGATGGAGCTGGCGCTGGAGGCGGCGACGGAATCGCCCGAGAGCGCGGCTGATCTGCCGGCGGCGGACGCGGGATTTGCGGCGTTTTCCGATCCAGTGCTGCCGCAGCAGGCGGGGCGCTTCACTCTGACAGCGCTGCTGGGCATTGGCGGCATGGGCACGGTGTATGAGGCGGAGGACTCCGGCCTGCGCCGTACGGTGGCGCTCAAAATGATCCGCGGGTACCATTTTTCCACGGAGGAGGAGGTGATCCGCTTCCGGCGGGAGGCGGAGGTGGCGGCGCGGCTGGACCACCCGCACATCGTGCCGGTGTATGAGGTGGGGGAAATGGAGGGGTGCCCGTTTCTCGCCATGAAGCTCGTCCGCGGCGGCACGCTGGCGGAGCGCTTGAAGGAAGGGCGATTGTCCGCAGAGGCATCGGCCCGGCTGATGGCGAAGGTGGCGTCGGCGGTCGCCCACGCGCATGAAAAAGGCGTGCTCCACCGCGACCTGAAGCCGTCGAACATCCTCATCGACGAGCACGGGGAGCCCTGGCTGACCGACTTCGGCATGGCCAGGCTGGCGGGCGGCGGGGCGACGCTGACGGTGACGGGTGCGCAGATCGGCACGCCGCAATACATGTCCCCCGAGCAGGCCGCTGGCGTGGTGAGCGGCCTCACGCCGGCCAGTGACGTCTGGGCACTGGGCGCCATGTTTTACCAGATGCTGAGCGGCCGGG
>JANOAS010000372.1:0-19186 GCA_031411255.1 bacterium | reverse complement strand
CCTGCCCAAGTGGTGGGGTCGTAGACGACTGGCTGGATCATGGCAGCCTACGATGGGGTTGAGGAGGGCTTTTGTCCAGTTTTTTCCTCAGCACCACTCATCCTCAGCTGGCTGCCTGGGAATCTGCGGAAACCCTGGGGCCGCCCGGGGGTGTATTTTTTCTCGCTGGACTGCAATCAGCCGGTGGCGGTGGGGCTTGCGCGGCGGTTTTTTCACCTGGCCTACGAGCACGCACGGATGAGCGCGCGACGCCTGGCCGACGGGGGCATCGCCTACTCCAGCCAGCGGCGCGGGGATGCGGTGGTGGCGGAATATGAATGGCGCGGGGCGGGGGAGTGGCGGGTGGCGGAGCCGGGATCGCTGGAGTTTTTCCTGCTGGAGCGGTACGCCCTCTTCACGGCCAGGCCGGACGGCACGCTGGTGTGGGGCCGGGTGCATCACGAGCCGTATCGCATTCGCGACGGGGAGGTGGCAAAGTGGTCCGCGCGGCCTGTGGAGCTGGCGGGCTTTTCCCTGCACGGGCCGCCAGCCTCGGCGCTGGTCTCCGCCGGGGTGGATGTCTCGGTCTTTCCCGTCAGGCCGGTGGAGTCGGGGGGGCCCGGACTCGGGGGTTGAAGCGGGTGGGGAACTGGGGAAGAATCCGCGCGATGACGCATTCCCCCATTCTCCCGCGCCCGAAGGCGCTGCTTTTCGACATTGGCAATGTGCTGGTGACGTTCGACTTTGCCCGGACGGCGCGGCGGCTGGCGGAGGGCAGCCGGCTGGGGGCGGAGGAGGCGTATGTGCGGATCCGGCCACTAGTCATCGAACTGGAGTGCGGGCGGCTGGGGACGGAGGAATTTGTGGAGCGGGCGATGGAGTCGGCTGAATACCACGGCACGCGGGAGGAGTTTGTGGAGGCGTACCAGCGCATCTTCGAACTCAATGAGCCGATGGTGGCGCTGGTGGAGAGGCTGGCGGGGGAATTTCCGTTGTATCATTTGTCGAACACAAGCCAGCTGCATCTGGATCACCTGGTGGAGGCGTTTCCGGTGTTTGCGCACTTTCAGGGCGGGGCGTATTCGCACGTTTCGGGCTGCATGAAGCCGGAGGAAAAAATTTACCGTGATGCGATTTCGGCGGCGGGCGTTGAGCCGGGGGAAATTGTCTACCTTGACGACTTGGAGCCGAACATCGTGGCCGGGCGGCAGCTGGGTCTCCACACGGTTCATTATGACTGGCAGCGGCACGAGGACGCGCTGCACCAGATGAGCTGGAAGTAAGGCTGGCGACTCATTTTTGAGAATTTTGGATTGAAGGCGGAAACGGGGCCGCCTATAAGGGAGTATGAGGTTTCCCCCGACCCTGTGCTGCGTGGCGCTGGCTGCGTGGTGGCTCTGCGGGGCCATATCGGCCCTTGCGGGGACGTATTATGTTTCGGCCTCGGGGTTAAACAGTAATGCGGGAACTGAGGCGAGCCCCTGGAAGACGATCGGGCGTGCGGTGTCGGCGGGGCTGAGGCCCGGGGACACGGTGGTCGTGCGGGGCGGTGTGTATTCCGAGTTTGTCCGGGTGACGGCGTCGGGCTCGGCGGCGGGCGGGAGGATCACCTTTAAAAACTACCCCGGCGAGGTGCCAATTCTGGACGGCACGACGCTGACGGTGCCTCCGGAGCAGGACTCCGGGGCGTTCCTGCTCAGCGGGGTGAGTTACGTCACCATCCAGGGCTTTGAGATCAGGAACTACACGACGACCGACCCGCTGGCGTCACCGGTGGGCATTCACATGACGGGCGTGGTGCGAAACATCGACATTAGGAACAATCACATTCACCACATCCAGAACAATGACCCCACCGGCGAGGTGACGGCACACGGGATTGCGGTCTATGGTTCGACGGCGACCTCGTGCCGGGACATCATCATCGATGGCAACCACCTGCACGACCTGGTGACCGGCTGGAGCGAGGCGCTGGTGCTGAATGGCAATGTGGAGCGGTTTGAGGTGACGAACAACACCGTCCACGACTGCAACAACATCGGGATCGACTTCATCGGCTGGGAGGGGACGGCTCCGGCGGCCGTGGACCAGGTGCGGGACGGCGTGTGCCGGGGAAACACCGTCTACAACATCACCTCGACGACGAATCCGGCCTACGGTGCGGGAAATTACGCAGCGGGAGGGATTTACTGCGACGGGGCGACGCGGGTGGTGATCGAGCAAAACCGGGTACACCACTGCGACATCGGGATCGAACTGGCCAGCGAGCATCAGGGAAAAAGCACGTCGTTCATCACGGTGAGGTGCAACTTTATTTACGAAAACACGACGGGCGGGATCTACCTCGGGGGCTACAACTCGCGGAAAGGAACCTCGGAGAACTGCACGGTGGAGTTTAACAGCTTCTGGAACAACGACGCTTTTGGCTGGGACGGCAGTGCGGAGGTGGTATTCCAGTATTACGTGATGAATTGTTCGTTCCAGCACAACGTGTTTCACTCCGGCGCCTACAACCGGCAGATGGTGGTGCTGGGCACAGGCTGCACTGGAAATGTGATGGACTGGAATCTGTGGTACTGTCCGGGTGGAGCGGGAGCGGCTTATTATGAATGGGAGGGCGCAGGTGCGCTGGGGCTGGCGGCGTGGCGTGCGGCGCGTGGGCTGGAGGTGAACTCGAAGTTTGGCAACCCCAAGTTTACCTCGACCGGGACGACGGTGGACCTGCATCTGCTGCCCACCTCGCCTGCGGTGGATGCGTGCAACCCGGCCAGGGTGGTGGTGGCGGGAGAGCTGGACTTTGACTCCCGCTGGCGGGTGACCGGGCTGCGGGCGGACTTGGGCGCGGATGAGCTGCCGCCCTATCTGGCGTGGAAGGCGGCGACCTTTGGCGCGGCGAACACCGGGGCGGCCACGGCGGCGGACAATGCTGATCCGGACAAGGATGGCAGCGTAAATGTCATGGAGTACGCCATGGGCAGCGGAGCGCTCTCCGCCGCGGCGAAAAGCGGGCTGACCCAGGGCGTGGTGCTCCTCTCGGGCAAGCGGTATGCCACTTTTACCTACCCGGTGAGCGCGGCGGCGAAGGACGCGACGTTCGTGGTGGAGGCGTCGACTGACCTGAAAACGTGGGTGGCAGAGCCTGTGGTCGAGACAGGCCGCGTGGTCTCGGGCGGGGTGACGGTGGTCACGGTGCGGGGCTCTCAGCCGCTGGGCTTGGACCGGTTTTACCGCCTTCGGGCGCAGGTTTCGCCGTGACGGAGGCCTCCAGTTTGTCGAATTTCCTGCTCCGGTTGGCATACGCCGGGTAGCTCAGGCCTTCCGGATCCTGAGGCAGGTAGCGCCAGTGCTTGTAGGACCAGAGCCACGGCTCGGGATTTGCCAGAATGATGGGCTCGAAGAGATCCCAGATGCTCTGGGCGATGACGGCCACCCCGGTGTCCTTCGTGAAATAGACCGGCTTCCACAGGCGGAGGACGTAGGTGCCGTCCGGCTGGGGGATGGACATCATGGGCACGATGGGCAGGCCGGTGCGCTGGGCGAGGGCGGCGTGCATGAGGGTGAGGCAGGTCTTGCGCCCGAAGCAGCGGATGATGGTGGAGGACTCGTCGGGGCGGAGCGTCAAATCGGTGAGGAAGCTGGAATTGCCGCCGCGCTTGAGGTTTTTAAAGAGGCGGATCATGGCCCCGTCCGAGGAAATGATGGAGTGGCCGCTGACGGTGCGCAGGCTGGTGAAGATGGAGGTGAGGACGGGGTTTTTCAGGTCCTGGGCGACGATCATTTTCTTGATGCCCCACCAGCCGAGATGATGGGAGAGCCATTCAAAGTTCCCATAGTGGGCGCAGCACCAGAGGGCTCCGGATTTCCGCACGACCTCGATGGCCTCCGGGTCGTCCATCTGGAGCGTGTGGTAGGCGTGGCGGCGGCCGTTGGCGAGGTTGGATGACCAGAACAGTTCCAGCATCGTCTTGGCAAACTGCTGGAAGGAACGGCGGGCCGTGCGGGTGCGCCAGTCCGGCGTGCTGTCGGGAAAAACCATGCGCAGATTCTCCAGCGCCGTGCCGCGGCTGCGGGAGTCAAAGGCGTAGACCACAGCGCCCAGTCCCTTGGCGATCAGGAGCACTCCGGAGCGCGGAAGCAGGTGCAGCGCCCCGGCGAGGGCGCGCAGGGTGACGTATTCCACCCGGAGGCGGAACTGGCGCAGGAGGGATGGTGAATCGGCAGGCAACATGGGAGAAAATGGGCCACCGCTGCAATGGTCAAGGAACCGGCTGCGGTCAACTGGGAATGGGGCCGATGGGAGGCCGCCGGGCGTGCACCTGGGCGGTTCAGAGTGACTCGGGGAGATTCCAACTGGCGGGGATTTCAGGCGGTAATCTGTTGGTGTATAGACTTCAGGCGATCTCGATCCGTGCGGCGCGGCCGTCGCCTCTCTTTCTGGAGTGCCGTTGCGCGGGGTTGTGGCGGATCGGCTAAAGCCTATACACCAACGGGAAGGGCGGCGGATCGGCTGAAGCCTATACACCAACGGGAGGTGTGGCGGATCGGCTGAAGCCTATACACCAACGTGGGGGGCGCTCACAGGACACAAAAAACCCCGGCACGCAGGGAAGCGGACCGGGGTTTTGTTTTGGTGAGGGTTTTGTGCCTGGCGGCAGCAGGGGCTAGCGGCGGCGGCGGCGCAGGAGGGCGAGGCCGGCGAGGGCTCCGAGGATGGCGCTGCCGGGCTCGGGGACGGGAGCGGCAGCGATGGTCAGGGTGGCGGCTAACGTGTTGGGGTCGGAGATGAATTGGCTCGTCCAAGTAGGGATGGGATTCGCTTGGGTCCAAGTTCCCGAATTGAGGTCGCCTGCGGTCCGGCCCGAAGGCAAGGCGACCGTAAAACTCCCGGAGAACGTCACCGTCTCTCCGATGGCAAAGGCCGGAGTGGGATTCCGATCCCAACTGAGGCCAAAATCGTTCCGGTTGTCGCTGGTCCTTGAGAAAAGGTCCAAGCGGGTTATTGAAACGCTGTCCCCGCCGGCCACCGCTGCCGTCCCGCTCCCTGTGACTACCATGTTTCTCGAATCCTGGTTGGCCAAATTCCAAATGTTGTTTCCGGTCACCCGGGTGGCAACGCGCCATTCATGCGTACTGGAGTTCGCCGAGTCCCAAAGGCCGGATCCAGTGTTCGAAACCACAACTTGGGAGCCGGACAAGGTGCCCTGAAGCGTGGTGGCGGTAGGTGAGGTGAAGGTCAAGGTAATGCTGATGGCGGCCTGCGACTGGGAAGCCGCGCTGAGGCCGAGCGCGAGCGAGGCCAAGGGGAGCAGGAGGGAACGTTTGGATTTCATGGTATGGATTTTGGTTGTTGGAGCTTGGATTTATAAAAGTGGACGCGCGGAGGCGGGGTCCTCTGGTTCCAACGGGATTTCCGGCGTCAGGTAACAGAGATGGGGGAATTTTTTTTTGGGGGGGGGCTGAAAAATGGGGTGGAAGTGACCAAAGGGACTCAAGGCGGGGAAAATAATGAACGAAAGAGTGGCCAGGGAACCGGCTGCGGTAAACTGGAAATGGTCTGGGTGCAAATGGGAGTTGTGCGGCGGGGCGGGCCGGGGCACGATGGGGGCGTTGTGTCCGGACTGCTGCACAGTTTTCGCACCAAGTTGATCCTCGCCATGTCGCTCGTCGTGGCCGGGGTGACGGGTGCTGCCATTTATCTGACGAACCACCGGGTGGAGGCGGTGTACCGGGACATTTACCGGCAGCAGTTTGCGGAGGAGCTGGACTACTTCACGAGCAACCAGCAGGCGCGTCTGGAGCAGGTGCAGGAGCTTTGCAAAGAGGTGGCGGCGCTGCCGGCCCTGAGCGAGGCACTGGCCAACCGGGAGAGCAACGCGGCGTACACCATTGCCTGTGACGGGCTGAAGGCGGTGATCGAATCCGAGATGGGGCCCGTCCGGCCGGAAAAACCGTCAGGCCGGCCCGGGGAGAAGCTGAGTGAAAAAGGGAGGGATGCTTTGCTGGCGCGGCTGAGGCGGGCGCCGCTGGTCAGGCTGCTGGACGACAAGGGGCAGGAACTGACGCCGATGGACGACCGGGTGGGGCTGCGAGTGAACAACCCCCTGGGCAAGGCCAGAGCGCGCGAACTGCGGAAGCTCATGGAGGGCAAGCTGGCGGGGCCTCTAACGGAGCAGGAGGTGGGCTACATGGCGGCCACGGGCGAGGCTGAAAAGCCAGGGGAGGTGCCGTTCCGGGAATTCATCATCACGCCCGTGCGGGCGATGCCCGATGCACCGCTGGTCGGTGCGCTGATGCTGGCGGTGCGGCTGCCGGACCTGGGGGAAAAGGCGCTGGTGGATTTTGTCTCAAAAACCAACCGGGGAAAGCTCTACACGGGCCTGTGGATCGACGGGACGATCTACACAAAATCGATCCCTGCGGAGAGCCGGCAGGCACTGGCCAGCCGGGTGGGGCGGGCTCTGGCGGTTCCGGACCCGGTGGCCGGGCAGGGGGCGGAGGTGCCCTCCTTTGAGTTTCAAATCGATGGCAAGCGCTACCTGTGTCTGTGGCGGGTGCTGAACAATGACTCGCCGTTCGGTGAGGCGTGCCATGTCTGTCTTTTTTCCATGGAGAACGCAGTGCTGGAGCAGAAGGACCTGATCAAGAAAACAATGGTGTTTGGAGCGGTGGCGCTCCTGGGCTCGCTGGTGGTGGTGTTTCTGCTCTCGCACGGGCTGACGATTCCGATCCGTGAGCTGGTGAAGGGGACGAAGGAGATCCGGCGCGGAAACTTTGAGGTGACGGTGCCGGTGCGGTCGAAGGACGAGGTGGGGGAACTGACAGCCTCCTTTAACGAAATGACGGCCGGTCTGGCGCAGAACGTGAAATACCGCACGCTGCTCGCCCAGGTGGCGGACCGGGACGTGGCGGAGGCGCTCATGTCCGGGGGCGGGCAGCTGGGCGGGGAAAGGCGGGAGGTGAGCGTGCTTTTCTGCGACATCCGGGGCTTCACGAGCCTCACGCAGGACCTGCCGGCGGAGCAGGTGGTGGCGCTGCTGAACGAGCACATGACGGCGATGACGCGGGTCATCTACGAGCACCACGGGGTGGTGGACAAATTTGTGGGAGACCTGGTGATGGCGATCTTCGGCGCGCCGACGAGCCGGGGCCAGGACGCGCTCCTGGCCGCCCGGTGTGCGCTGAAAATGCAGACCGAGCGGCTGCGGCTGAATGAAGGCGCACGGCACCCGCTGCTGGCCGGCATCGGCGTGGCGACGGGGCCTGTTGTGGCCGGCTGCATGGGCTCCCAGGACCGCCTGGATTACACCGTGCTGGGCGAACGGGTGAATCTCGCCTCCCGCCTCTGCAGCAAGGCGGAGGGCGGGGAGGTGCTCATCGATGACCGGACGAGGGAAATCCTCGGCGCGGCAGCGGTCACGGAAGCGCTGGAGCCGATGGTGCTGAAGGGATTCGCCGGGCCGGTGATGGCGTGGAGGATTAGAGGGTTGGAGGATTAGAGGATTAGAGGGTTTTCAGTGCGCCCATGCACCTGCCGAACGCAACTTGGCGCGGCCCCGCCCGGCCGAGCTGCCGGGGCAAATGATCTGCACGGGGATCTACGCCATAAACCCGAGATTCCGCGAGGCGAAGCGGTTCAGGTTGGGGAGGATGAGGTCGAGGTTGGCCTCGGTGACGCCGAACCAGCGGGCGAGGGTGGCGGCGTACTGGTCGACGGAGGTGGTGGGGATCCAGCGGCCGAGGCCGGAGTCGTCGGGGCCGTTGACCTGGAGGGTGGGGAAGGTGCCGTAGAGGCGGCCGCCCTGGACGGCGCCGCCGACGATCATGGTGTGGGTGCCCCAGCCGTGGTCTGAGCCGTAGCCGTTGCTGGTGAAGGTGCGCCCGAAGTCGCTGGCGGTGAAGGTGGTCACCTTTTGGCCGAGGCTGAGGGCGTTGATGCAGTCGTAGAAGGCTTTGATGTTTTTGCTGACGCCCTGGAGGAGCGGGCCGTGGGAGGTGATCTGTCCGCCGTGGGTGTCGAAGCCGCCGAGGCTGCAGAAGAAGATCTGGCGCTGGAGGCCCATGGCGCCGCGGGCGGCGATCATGCGGGCAACCATTTTCATCTGACCTGCGACGGATTTGACGTTGCTGTTGGCGTCGGCCAAGAGCGGGTCGAAGTAGCCGTTGATGATGGCGGCGTCACCGGAGCTGATGCCGGCGAGTGCGTTGTTCAGCTGGGTGGAGGAGTCGAGGGCGCTGGCGAAGACGTTGCTGTAGTCGCGCTCGAAGAGATTGGCGCTGGATTTTCCCTGGGCGACGATTTCATTGATCTTCGCGGAGCGGGCGGCGAAGGTGCTGAAGGCGCTGGGTGCGGGGGCGCCGCCGGTGGCGCCAGTGCCCGCTTTGGGCACCTGGTAGAGGTGCTCGAGGTCGCCGACCTGCCAGGTGTTAAAGCCGCTGGCGGAAATGGAGAGGCTGAGGCGGTTGCCGGTGCCGCCCCAGGCGGAGCCGCGCAGGACGTCGGCCATGCGGCCGCCCCATCCGGTGGGGCTGATCTGGTCCGGGATGGAGGTCTGCCACTGGACGACCTGGTCGTTGTGGGAAAAGAGCTGCGGAGGCTTGCGGCGGGTGCCGGCGCTGTATTGCGCCTTGGTCATGGGCTCGACGAGGGAGCCGACGTTGGTCAAAAAGGCGAGCTTGCCTGAGTCAAAGAGGCTCTGGATTTCCGGGCAGGAGCTGTGGGTGCCGAAGACGCGGCCCGGGGTGTTGGCGGTGCTGAGCGGGATGATGTAGTAGGGATTGGCGACGGTGGCATTGGCGGCGCTGTCTGCGAGGGCCATGTTCGTCCGGGCGGTGGCGTAGCTGGTGTACTCCTCCGGCGTGGAGGGCAGGAGGAGGTTGCTGGCGTCGTTTCCGCCGTTGAGGAAAAGGCAGACGAGGGCCTTGTAGTCGCTGAACTGCGGGGTGCCTATGCTCTGGGCGGCGGCGTTCTGGATGAGGCGCAGGTCGGTGAGGACGTTTGTGGCGGAAACGCCGAGCGCGGCCCCGGTGAGGCGGCGGAGGAAGGAGCGGCGGTGAAGAAGTTCGCTGGTGTTCATGGCGCTGGAAGGGTGGAAGGTGGGTGGTTTTGGGTTAGCGCTGGATGGCGAATTCGTGGCTGAGAGTGATGAGGTAGACCCCGTCCCGTACGCGCTGCTGGCGGTCGGCGGTTTCATTGCTGGTGCCGGTGCGCATGGGCAGGCCGGTCAGGTAGGTCGTCAGCGAGTTGCGCAGGGCGGTGGTCATGCGCCCGGCGAGGAGCAGGGTGTTGAGCCGCTCGACGATGGCGGCGACATCGTTGGCGATGAGGATCTCGGGGTTGTTCTTCGCGTCGTTGATGTCGCCCGTGTAGGGGAACGGGTAGAGGGCCGGCCAGGTGGTGGGACGCGCGTTGAACTCGAGGCGGATGTCAGTGCTGATGCCGATGCCGTTCGCGCCGTTGTAGGTGGTGGCGGACGTGGACTGGCCGAGGAGGTCGAAAATGACGTTGCCGAAATTGACGAGGGTCGTTTCCGAGAGGATCTGGAACTCAGGTCCGTAGAGGCGGGCGGCGCCGGTGTCCCCGGAGTAGATGTAGTCGGGCTCGTAGAAGTTAAACACAGTGGGCGAGCCGAGGGGCGACTGGCCGAAGGGCGCGGTGTAGGAATCCGGCAGGCCCCAGTAGCGCTTGGCCGGGTTGTCTCCATTGTTGTCGACGATGGTGATGGCATCCGTACCCAGGGTGACAGGATCGGTGGTGGTCCGGTAGGTTTTTTTTGCCCTGGTGCCGAACATGACCTCGACGTAGCGGCCGGAGGAAAGCTCGGCGGGGATGTCGGCGGACGGGTCGCGGGTGAGGAGCTGGCCGTCGCCGTTAAAGACGTAGAGGCCGTTTTGCGCCGGGGCGGTCTGGGAGGTGAGGAGGATGCGCACGCCGGTGTAGAGGCGGATGCCGTCGAGGTTCGTCTTGCCAGCGCCGGGATCGCCGACCGGGAGGACAGGAAGGGCGGCGCTCAGGTCCACGGGCGTGGTCATGGCGACAAAGGCGGTGGGGTATTGCATGCCAGCCGGGTAGGTCGTGCCGCGCGAGTAGCCACGCAGGGCGCGGTAAAGCGCGGTGATCTGCATGACCGGCTCGCGCAAGTGGCCGTAGCCGGGCTCCGAGCGGGGAGCCAAGGCGCGGGCCTCGTAGTCGAGGAGGATGGCCTTCACGACGGCCTTCATGTCGCCGCGGACGCCGGAGCCGTTGTCGTCAAAGACGCGGGAGACCCGGTAAATGTAGCCGGGCTTCGGGTTTGCCGTGACCATGCGCTGGATGAGCTGGCGGCAGATGAAGGGGCCGACGTTCGGGTGATTGTAGAGGAGGTCGTGCGCCTGGCCCAGCTCCAGCGCGGTGGCTCCGGCGGCCCCGGAGGCGGTGGCGGGGAGGACAGTGGCGTCGAGGAGGAGCTTCTCGTCGTTGGCGTGCTGCGTGTCGTAGGGCAGCATGGGCAGGACGTAGTTTTCACGGTTGCCGCTGTTGAAGTTCGTGTTGTCCTCCGCGTGGCTCCAGCCGGTGAAGACGTGCGCCAGGCCGACGATCTCGTCCTGCGTGTAGGTGGGAACGATGGCGCCCTGGCTGTCGAGGACGAGGGTGCCGTCCGGGTGCAGGCGGCGCAGGCCGATGCTGAAGAGCTGCATGATTTCCCGGGCGTAGTTTTCGTTGGGAATCTTGATGCCGGAGGGCTTGGCATTGCGGTACATGTCGAGGTATTTGCCCATGCCGACGTTCCGGGTCACGCCTTCGAGCAGGCTGCGGAAATTTCCCAGCGAGTGGTAGAGAACGGTGTCGTAGTAGGCGGAAACGGCGCGGTCATTTTCCTGAAGGGCGCCCTGCTCGCTGGCGACCATGATCTGGCTGAGGGCAAAGGCGACGCGCTGGCGCAGCTGGTCCTGGGAGGTGAGTGCGGACTTCCACCAGCCGCGGTAGCAGATGGAGCCGATTTCCTCGATGGAGCCGTTGTTGCCGTAGTTCGGGTAGGCATTGTAATACTCGTAGCAGTAGCTGCCGACGGGGCCGCTGCTGTATTTGAGCTGCTTGATGGTCACATAGCTGGCGAGATTCGTCTCGCTGAGCATGTCCGGCGGCTTGGGGTTTGGGACGTTGCGGATGAGGGCGCTGGTCGGGTCAACGGGCGGGATGGCCAGCTGCTGGTCGATCCAGGCGGCGTAGCCGAGGCGCTTGACCTCCTCGATGCTGTCGGTGTCGAAGGCGCCACCCACGCCGGAGAGTCCATCGAGATCGCGGCGGGCGCCCATGGTGGCCTGCTCCAGGAAGCGGACGGCCTCCGCATCCGTGATGGCGGGCGACGTCCAGCCGGCGGGCGGAGCGGCGGGCGGGGTGAAGAACTGGCTGCCGAGGGCGGTCTGGAAGAAGCCTTTGATTTCCCCGTCCGGGTAGGCGGCGGTGTGGAGGTTCAGGTAGGCATTGCCCGAGGTGATGGCGGCGATCTGGTCTGCCACGGTGTGGTTCCCCGTGGGCTGGAACGTCCAATGATAGATGCCCGAGCTGTCGGCGGGGAACATGTCGAGATCGAAGATGATCGCCTTTGACGGGCCGGGCGAGTTCCGCTGGTCGTGGACGTGCTGCTGGGTGACGGGACCGGTGAGTCCGGTAAAGGTGTAGGTGAGGTCGGCGGCGGTCTGCTCCTTGTTTACGCGGAGGACGGCGGTGCCGGAGCCTGTGGTGACGGCCCCGGCCTGGGGCGTGAGGGTGGCAATATAGAGCGTGCCCGTGGTGGTGGTCGCCGTGGGCGTGGTCCAGGGGCTGAGGGCATAGGCCGGGATGACCTCGGGCGCGGAGTCTCCGGGTTTCTGCCAGGCGACGGCGAGGTGGTCGCTGCCGGTGGTTTCGCGGCGGATGGCCTCGACGTAGTGGCGGTCGCCGGCCTTGAGTTTCACCTGGATGGAGGTCTGTCCGGCCTGGGTGTTCCAAGTGCCGGGGGCGATGGCGCCCGCGCCGTTCACGACCCACGAGCGCTTGAGGCGGCGGGCGGGCTCGGCGTTGGCGGAGAGCCAGAACTCGGTGTTTTCATCGCTGGAAACGAAGAAGGTGTAGTTCCCGGAAATGGGGGCGGTGAGGTAGCCGCGCAGGCGGTCGCCAAAGTTGTCGGCCTCGTTCGTGGGGGCGGCAAAGTTGGTGACGGTGCTGGTGGTGGTGGGAGTGGTGGAGAGGGGGACGGACTGGATGCCGTTTCCGGTCAGCCCGGTCCAAAACTCGCGCGTCAGGCTGCCGCCGGTGCCGACGGTGAAGATGGTGAGCGTTTTTGCATCCGCTCCGGTGGCGTTCGTGGCGGTGATGATGGGGAAATAGACGCCGGCCGCCGCAACGGAGCCGGAGATGGCGCCGGTGGTCGTGTTGATGGTCAATCCGCCGGGCAGGCCCTCTGCGTTGTAGGCGGTGGGGGTGTTTGACGCGGTGATCTGATACAGGAAGGGCGCTCCTGTGACGGCCACGGTGGTCAGCGGAGAGGTGATGACCGGCCCGGCGGCGGCGGGCGGGGTGTTCTCGGACGTATACCAGCTGCCCGGAATGACCTCTTCGACTCCGGGATTTCCCGCGCGGGAGTAGAGCACGCGGATGCTGGCATCGTTGGCGAAGGTGGCGCTGTCGCGGTACTCGATCCGGACATTGTAAAACTGACCCGCCGTTCTGCTGGAAGCGGAACTGCTGTATTTGGTCGTTTCGTTTGTGGTGGTCCAGACGTTGACCTTGGGGGTGGTCACCGCCACGTCGACCGGCTCCGTGTTGATCCAGACCTTCACCCCCCGGTCGGCGTAGGCGTGAAAGGTGTAGGAGTCTGTGACAGGGAAGACGACGTATCCAGTCCAGCGGATGGAGTAGGAGTCGTCGTTGGTGACCAGCGTGGACGGGGTTCCGGAGCCCCAGTCGAAATCAATCGCCCCGTCCCGGCGGGTGAGGGCGAGCTGGGCGGGGTCGAAATTGGACGGGTCGGTGTAGGTGGTGTTTGAGGTGTTGAAATACTGCCCGACCAGGCCCTGGCTGGCGATGGTGACCGTGGCGGCGGCGGTGCCCCGGGTGAAATTCGCGCCCGAGCCGAGATTCAGGATGATGGTTTCCGGATCCTCCGGCGTGCTGTCCACGACGGGGGTGACGGTGACGACTGCGGAGTTCACACCCACGGGGAGGTTCACAAAAGTGGTGGCCGTGGCCGCGTAGTCCGTGCCCGGAGTGGCGGTGCCCGAGAAGGAAATGGGCACGGTGAGCGCCCGGAAGCCACCGCGGCGGACGATGAGGAAGCTGCCCGCCACCGGCCCGCTCTCCGAGGCCAGCGAGTGCTGGGCGAAGACGCTGACGGTGCTGCTGCCGGCGATCATCCCGGCCACGGTGTCAAAGTCATTCCTGCCGTCGCCGTCGGTGTCGAAGACGTTCGGATCGGTGCCGGTTTGCAGTTCCTCCCAGTCTGTGGCGCCGTCGCCGTCGGTGTCCACGTCCATCACTTTCACCCGGAGAAACATGCGGCTGCCGTTGGCCGGGCAGTTGGCCGTTTTGGGCAGGCCGTCGCCCATGACGGCGGCTCCTTCATTCGCCCACGCGCCGGTCAGGCTGCTGGTGGCCTGCATTTGGTAGAGCTTGCCCGCCACCGTGCTCCACGAGCCTGAGACGGTGGCAGGACCGGAGGCCACGGCGGAAAAATCGAGCTTCTTTGCCCCGTCGTAGGGGCTGGTGCCGGCGGCATTTTCGTCGCTGTTGGTGACGCCGTCGTTGTCGTAGTCCGCTGCGGGAGTGCCGGCGAGGGGGAAGAGCGCCTCGAAGACATCGCTGAGCTGGTTGTTGTTCTGATCCACGCCGTAGACCGTGGCGGCGGAGGCGGCAGTGGGGAAGCCAAGCAGCCCGGCCAGGCAGAGGCAGAGGGCGGCGGCGGTGCGGTGGAAACGGGTGGCGGCGGGTTTCATGACAGGGTGTGGGTGGCGGGGAAAGTTGAACGGGGCAGGGGGGAGCGGGCTGGATAATAAAAAAAACCGGGCCACAGGGCAATGACAAACCCATCGGGGAAAGCCTGACTGAAGGGGGCGGGAGGCCTCAGGGGGACGCCGCTCCGATGGGAGCCGGGGGTATTCCGCATTCCAGACGGCGGCTGGCGGTTGATTTGTGGGCTTGTTGAGACAGGTTGCGGCCACTTCAAACGTAGACACCCACTGATGACCACTTCACTCCTCCTCTCGACCTTCACTTCACCCACCGGCCTGTATTTCCTCGTGTTTGGCGCCCTCAGTCTCGCCATGGGCGTGCAGGGCTACCGGGCGGCTGGGAGCAAGGCCTCGCTCATCGCCGGGGGCATCTCCGGGCTGGTCTTGCTGGTGGCCGGATTTCTCTGCATCTCCGGCGGGGAAAAGGTGAAGTCCGGGCACATCATCGGCCTGGTGATCAGTGTGGCGCTGCTGGGCAAGTTTTTGCCCGCTTATTTGAAAACCAAAAAGCTCTATCCGGCCGGGATCATGGCCGCAGCCGCGCTCCTCGGGCTGGTGGCGGCGGCCATCGGCCTGCGCTAGACCCGGGCTGAGACACAAACCCTCCAAACCGCCCCCCACCCATGAAACGGCCGGAAGAAGACCCGATGGAAGATCAATTCGAGGACGAACCGGCCAGCAAGGCCGCGCCCCGGCTGGGGGCGATGGGGCTGCCCGACCGGTCGGGCGAGGCGGGGAACTACAGCTGGCGGCCGCAGAAAAAGGGGGCGGGCTGGGGGAAATGGATTCTCCTCGTCCTCCTGTTGACCGTTATCGGCCTGCCCTTTTCCCCCGTCGGAGGAAAGATGAAGCGGAGTGTGCTGGATTTCATCGAAAAGGCGAAGGAGCCCAAGATTGTCGAGAAGCCGGTCGAGAAGATCGTGGTGAAGGAGGTGCCTGCACCCCCGCCGCCGCTGCCGTCGAAGTTCGTGCCGGACAAGAAGTTGAACCTTGGCGAAATGTTCAACGGGATGAAGCTGGAAACAAAGCTGGAGACCACCCCCGGCGACACGGCGACCAAAGAACGGCTGAACAAGGACGCCTACAGCGTGACAGTTTCTGTGAAGGTGAGCGTGCCCAAGCCCAATGCCTCGCTGGCCGAACTCGCTACCCTCAATCCTGATCTGCCAAACGCCCTGCCCGGGCTGAAGCCGATGATGGAAGGGGCGCAAGTCTCCGGCTTTTACTATTTCCTCTACGACGTCAAAAAGCGGGATCTGGAGATGAAGCTCGCGAAGCTGGACGACATTCTCTCCCGGCACAACTACTATGACTGCGAGTCGATCATGGAACTCAAGCACCCGACCACAGGGCAGAAGGCGCTCTTGATCCAGGGAGAGATGGACGTGGTGGCCGACGGGTCGGACGGGGACCGGATGTCGGACTTCGACGACTATGTGGCGAAGTCTGACCACTTTCAGCCGACGACGAGCTACGGCTGGCCGAAAATGACGGCGAATCCCAATCCGCTGGTGGCGAGATATGAGGGAAAAATCGAGACGGCCAGGGCAAAGATGGCCTCAGCCACGGCGGCGCAGAAAAAGAGCCTGGAGGGGGACATTGCCTACTACAAGCGGGTCATCGGTGAAATGAAGAGCCGCAGTTTCCTCATCGCGCAGGAGGATCCCTTCGTGGTGATCCCTCTCTCCATGCGGACTTACCGGGGATTCAACGACTACACGCCGAGTCTGGGCGACTACGTGGTGGTCGTGCATGGGAAGAAGCTGCTGCCCGCCATCATCGGCGACTACGGCCCGCATGAAAAAATGGGGGAAGCGTCATTGAGGATCGCCCAGGAGATGAACCCGAAGGCGAACCCGTACTTCCGGCCCGAGAGCGATCTGAAGGTGACCTACCTGATTTTCCCCGGCTCTGCGGAAAAGTCCCCCTCCCAGCCGGACTACGAGAAATGGAGCCAGCGCTGCGCCGAGCTTCTCGGGAAAATGGGCGGCGTGGGCGACGGGTTTGTGCTGAGCGGCTGGGAGGACAGGATCAAGAAAAAGGCTGAGGAGGCCAGGCTGGCGGCGGAGAAGGCTGCCAAAGAGAAAGCTGATGCCGAGGCTGCGGCGAAAGCTGCAGCGGAAGCGGCCGCAGCAGCTGCGAAGGACAAGGCCGCCGCCGCCCCCGGCGGGGAAACGGCGAAACCGGCAGCGGCTCCCGTTTCCGCCCCGGCGAAGAACGGAGGGACAGGGAAATCCGGCAAGGGGCCGAAGTAGGGAACACGCCGGGCGTGGCGCGGTGCGCCGCTGGGTGCGCGAACGCTGACTTCCGGAAGGGGGTGGAAAAGGGGGAAACGGCAGGCGGCCTTTCGGGCTACTGCACGACGACGGGTGTGCCGGGGCCGATTTTTTCCCAGAGGGCCTGGAGGACCTTTTCGGGCAGGATGAGGGGGCCGGGGGTGGTGGCGCCGCCGGTGGGGTCGCCGCTGAAAATGAGGGGGCCGTCGTTGTCGAGGTGGAGGGCGAGCTTGGGCGGGGTGGGCTCGAATGAGGCGCCGGCGGGGAGGGGATCGGTGTGGCCGAGGACGCCCTTGTAGAGGATCTGGCCTTCGGAGTTGAGGAAGTTTCCGTAGTCCGTCACGCCGGAGGTGTTGTCCCTGGCGGTGAGCTTGAACTGGCCGGTGGGGGTGGGGTGGAGGAGGCGACCGCAGGAGAGGGGGCTGTCGATGAGGACCTCTCCGGCGGCGGTGAGCTGGAAGCGCCGGGTGGCGAGGGAAAACTTGAGCATCAGGGTCTCCGGCGCGGCGGCGGCGAGGGCGTCCGCCTTGATTTCCAGTTCCGCCGGGAGGCGCAGGAGGCGGGAGAGGGCCTCGCGGGCCGGGTCTGGCGGGGGCGGGGGGGCCTCGGGTTTCGGCTCCGCGGGAGCGGGCGCGGGGGCGGCGGCGGTCGGGGCTTCCTGTTTGGGCTCTGCCGGAGTGGGAGCGGCGGCCGGTGGATCATCCGCCCGGCAGGGGGTGAAAATTGGGAGCAAGAGGCAGAAAATCAAGGCTCCGGCAGCAGGGATACCGGGGGCGTGCTGCGGGATTCCCGCTTTGACGATTGGAGAAATATGCATTATCAAGCCAGGTTCGGGGACGCGGCGGGCGTTACCCGGTTTTCCACCCATGATCATGGCGCACAGCTCCAGTTTTCGCAACCAGCCGGTCGGCCTCCGTTTTCTTCGGGGCTGGGCCGTTGCGCTGGCCGCTGCCGTGCTCGGCCTGGCGTCCGGTGGGCTGGTGCGGGCGGATCTGAGCATGCCCGCCGGCCGGACAGGCGGGGCGGACGGTTCGGGAAAAGGAAAGGCGGCGCAGAGTGCGGAGCGGGCGGCATCGATCCCGACGCCGAAGGATGGCACGGCGAAGGTGATGCGGGGAAAGACGGTGGAGATACCGCTGAAGGCGGTGACGGGGTCAAACCAGCCGGTGGAGTTTCGCCTGGGTGAGGAGCCGAAGTTTGGCCGGCTGGAGGGGCCGTTTCCCAGTCTGCTCTTTAAAGACCAGGGCGTGGTGCGCTACACGGCCACGCCGGGGGAGACGTCGGAGGTGGACAGCTTCACCTTCCGCTGCCGGCACAAGGACACGCCGGTTTCGGGGTCGGCGACGATCCGGATCACCATCGGCGATGAAAAGCCGGAGCTGACGGTGGAAACGCCGAGGCTGGATTTCGGCACGGTCATCCTGGGGGAGACGAGGACGCTGGAGTTGACGGTTTTGAATGCCGGGTCTGCCCCGTCCAGCCAGGTGCTGGCGCTGCCGGCGCCGTGGGGGCTGGTGGGCGGGCAGAGCACGCTGATGGCGGCTGCTGGCGGGCGCGGGGGGATCTCGATCAGCTTTACACCGACAAAGGTGGGGCTGGCCACGTATGAGGTGCCGCTGGCGGATGCTCGCGGCGGCAGTGTCTACCTGACGGCGATGGGCGGGCTGCCTTTTTCCGTGAACTCGGGCTGGGTGGAGATGGCGTGGTCTCCGGAGAACCGGGCGCGCACCGGGGGGCTCCAGCTGGAAAACAAGAGCCAGGAGCCGCTGACGGTCACGCTTTCCACCGACAAGCGCCTCAACCTCGCCACCCGCGAACTGAAGCTGGCCGGACGCGAGACGGCGCAGGTGCGCTTTTTCCTGCCGCTGCCGGACCGGGATGAACTGCGCACCTTTCTCACCATCCGCAGTGCCACGGCGTCGGAGGACATCCGCATCGTGGCGCCGGCGCCGCCCCCGCACCTGGAGCTGAAGCACGCCGTCGGGGCGCTGGAGAAGGACGGGAGGGTGAGCATCCCGGCGAACTCACGGATCACGCTGGTTTTTGAAAATGTGGGCGGGCGTTCCGCAGAGCTGAGCACGGAGGTGCCGCGCGGCTTTGTGCAGAATGGGCGGGTGCCGAGTCTGGTGGTGGAGGCGGGCGCGGAGGTGCGGGTGCCGCTGGAGGTGAGCCCGTTCATCGCGCTGAAGCCTGCGGGGAACCTGATCGTTCGCTTTGGCTCGCAGCAACTGGTCATTCCGGTGGACGGGGAGCTGAGCACCATGAGCGCCACCGCCGAGACCCCTGGCGCACCCGCCACCACCCCCAGCCCGCTCCTCACGCAGAGGACGGACACTGCCACCGCCGACCCGGCGGACGGCTCCACGGGGCGCGCCCTCAGCCACGATGACGAGCTGCGGCAGATTTACGTCAGCATCAGCGGCATCCTCCGCACGAACGCGAAGCTGGACCCGGGCATCCCGGTCATCACGGGAAATCTGAGCTTCCGGGACATGCACGCCACCGGTTTCACCGTCGGCTGGAAGCCCGTGGGCGAGGGGCTGGACTACCGCGTCTTTGCCGAGCAGCCCGGGGTGGACCCCGTCACTCACATGCCGCTCCGCTACTGGGTGGACACGAAGGCAAAGATCGCCCGCGCGGGCGACTTGGTGGAGGCAACGATCAGCCACTGGCCGCAGGGGCAGCGCTGCGTCATCCGCCTGCTCACCCTCTCGGCAGACGGCACCCTGCGCTCGGACCTCACGCCGCAGGTCGTCGTCCCGCTGCCAGTGGACGTGCATCGCGGTCTGTGGTGGAAAATCCTGCTCGGCCTCTTCGTCTTCACCGGCCTCGTCTGGCTCAGCTGGCGCTGGTGGCAGCAGCGGGACTGGGTGTGAGGGGTGGGGGGTTGGAGGGTTAGAGGGTTAGAGGGTTAGAGGGTTAGAGGGTTAGAGGGTTAGAGGGTTAGAGGGTTAGAGGGTTAGAGG
>JANOAS010000371.1:0-1806 GCA_031411255.1 bacterium | reverse complement strand
TTCGGCGGAATTCGGAAATGTTGTTTCGGGTGTCCAAATAGAGTGTCATCCTCAACTTATTGGCACAGTACGGTCAAAAGTACAGTATGGTATTTATAAACATGATTATGAACATTATGAATCGTACAAGATGTCTATTGTAGTGGGTTGCTTGGTTGACAAAATTTGGCTGATTATGGTTGCGCTGCATCGAGGATCGGAATCGGAGAGGGCTGGGCCTGTGGCGAGGGATTATCAGGGGAAATCAGGAAAACAATCCACGCTGCATGCCAGACTCGGTCAATTTTACGCTCGGCGTGGGTGGCTTTTGGTCTTGGTTCTTCAAATTGAAAGTAATTTTAATAATTTTGAGAATACATTCATTTTTTTCCGATTTGTCAATCATTTCGTTGGTTGAGGCCAAAAACTGAGCCTGATTGCCTTGAGGCAGTCGCCGGCTGAGATGGTGAAGCGGCTGGCGGCCAGCCCTATGCTGCGCCAGGTGTGCGGATCATCCTGGCATTCGAGCACGGGGCCGTCCGCCTTGGCGCACTGGTGTCTGGCCGCGCCGGAGGACTGCCTGGCGTGGTTCAGCTCCGGCGAGGCGGCGAATGGACCGCCGAGTGGAAGCAGGACATGCAGTTTCCGGCCATGCTGCTGAAGGATCTCGCACGCTTCGAGCCGGAGGCGGTGGAGCCGCTGGTGGCGCGGCTTCCCGCACCGGGCTTTTCCCTGCCTTCAAAAGGGCTGGGTTACATCGCCCGGGAAAATCCGGCACTGGCCGCCAGGCTGGCGTCGAAGCTCGGTGAGACGCTGCCGGAGGACCGCGGCGCGAAATACCAGGCGGTGGAGGACGATCCCGTCGGGACGTGCGACGCCTGGCTGGCGGCGCTGCAAAAGATGCCGCCTGAGAATGCTCTGGAAGCCTGCGGGCTGGAGGCGCGGCAGGCGGGCCGACTGGCGGGGTTTATGACGCAGGTTTATCCGGAAAAGGCGAAGGCGCTGGCCGCGAAGGTGCCGTGGGAATCGCTGAAGATCAGCACCGGCTCGGTGCCAGAAGCCGCCGAGCAGGACATGCGCCGCCTGTGGAAGGCGCCAGCCGGTGACAAGGCCGACGCCCGAGGTTTCCTGCTGGACGGCAGCCTGGACACGCTCCAGTCCGACCCGGCCAGGTATGCCGCGAGCGTCGATCCATCGGGCGCCTAGGGCTGGGGGGCGTGGAATGTGGCGGTGAACTGGGCTCCGCACGATCTGGCCGCAGCGACGGCCTGGGTGCAGGCCCTGCCGGATGGGGCACCGCTCCGGAGGGCTGAGGTGGCGCTGGCGGTGGAGCTGTCCGTCCGAAATCCGGAGGCCGGACTGGCAGCGATCGCGGCGCTGCCCGAGGGGCACCTGGGGCTCTTCATCGAGCCCTGCGCCTCGGCCTGGATCACCGCGCTGCATTACGTGGTTCCTCTCGGCCAGCGACTGGCAGGGGTGGAAGGCCCGGACGCCGGCGCCTCTGAGGGAACGAGTGAACTTATCTGGCTCCGGACCGTGGCGGAATCCACCACGACACGGGAGCGTTCAGCCGGGATGCGGAACTGCTGTCGGCGCTGCGCGGGGCGGTTGGGAAATGAGGAGGCAAACAAAAAATCGCCGCTCCCCCGGTGGTGGAGGAGCGGCGACGGGGTTCGGAGGGACAGGGCCCGCCGGCGGGTCTTCTTAGAAGACGGAGGCGGAGAACTCGTTGCGGGTGTTGAAACCGCCTTGAGCGCTGTTGCAGGTGTAGGTGTCGTCACCCTTGCCCCCGGCGACCTGCTCGAGGTCGGCGTCGCTCAGCTCTGC
>JANOAS010000370.1:0-7273 GCA_031411255.1 bacterium | reverse complement strand
GTTTCACAGTGTGCTGGTGGAGGGCACGGGGGAGACGCTCTCGACGATGGCGGCGTACATCGATCTGAATCCGGTGCGGGCGGGGCTGGTGAGTGATCCGAAGGACTACCGTTGGAGCGGCTATGGGGAGGCGGTGGCGGGCATCAAGCCGGCGCTGAAGGGGGTGGAGGTCATCGGGCGGGCGATGCACCCGGACGGACCGGAACGCTTTCTGGGCGAGGTGATGGCGGAGTACCGCGTGGCGCTTTTTGGGAAAGCGGTGGAGCCCGAGCGGCCTGATGAGCGGAAGCCGGGGAGGAGGAAGAAAGGGATCTCGAAAGACAAAGTGGCGGAGGTGGTGGAACGTCGCGGGAAGATGACGCGGGCGGAGTATCTGCGGTGCCGGGTGAGGTATTTTACGGACGGCGCGGCGATTGGCAGCCGGTCGTTTGTGGAGAGTGTGTTTCAGAAGAACCGGGGCCATTTCCCGGAGGGGCGGAAGGACGGGGCGCGGCGTCTGGCCGGGTTACGGAGGGGTGACGGCCTGCACTCGCTGCGGAAACTGCGGGATCCGATGGATGCGGGCGGGAGGTGACTGGACGGAGGGGCGAAGGAATTTTTGGGCAAGCGAATGAGGACCGGCGGTGGCCTTGGGAAAGGATGAGAGCGGTGAACGCTGGGGGGAATTTCCAGATCACACGGCGGTGCGCCGCCAGAGGCGGAGGGTGAGGAGGACGGCGGCGACGCCGAGGCCGGCGGCGAGGCCGGTCCAGACGCCGCGGGCGCCGAGGCCGCAGGGGAAGGCGAGGGTCCAGCCGAGGGGGAGGGCGATGACCCAGTAGGCGGCGAGGCAAAAGAGGGCGGGGCGGCGAACGTCATTGAGGCCGCGCAGGGCGCCGGCGGCGGTGACCTGGGTGCCGTCGGCCAGCTGGAAGAGGCCGCCGATCCAGAGCAGGCGGGTGGCGAGGGCGATGACTTCGGGATCCCGGGTGTAGAGGGCGGCGACGGGGCGGCCGAGGGTGA
Source organism: bacterium (assembly GCA_031411255.1). Lineage (GTDB taxonomy): Bacteria > Verrucomicrobiota > Verrucomicrobiia > Verrucomicrobiales > V1-33 > JANOAS01. The sequence goes on along the minus strand of JANOAS010000370.1, from coordinate 6,271 downwards.
GGAAGACGAGGGCGGTGAGGCCCATGAAAATCCAGACGCCGGCGAGGGCGCCACCCGCCACGGGGCGGAGGCGACCGGGCTCCCGCGAGCCGAGCAGCTCCCCGACGCGCACGGCCACGGCCTGGCTGAGGCCGAGGGGCACCATGAAGGTGATGGCGGAGCAGGTGAGGGCGATCTGGTGGGCGGCCATGGAGACGGCTCCGAGTTTCCCGCTCATGAGGGCGGCGAGGGCAAAGGCGCAGACCTCCGTGAGCAGGGAGAGGGCCACGGGCAGCCCGAGCACGAGGTGGCGGCGCACTGGGGCCCAGCGGATCTCCCGCAGCCAGCGGGCGGGCCTCCATTCGCGGAAGCCCTCGTGCCGGCAGACCCACCAGAAGGTGACCCCGGCGACCATGACGCGGGAGAAAAACGTGGCCCATCCCGCGCCGGCCATGCCCATGCGGGGCGCGCCCCAGTGGCCGTGGATGAGAAGCCAGTTCAGCCCAACATTCATGATGACGCCGCCCATGATGATCCAGAAGGGCCCCCAGGGGCGGGCCATGGCGTCGGCGAATCCCTTTACCGCGACGCCGACCATGAGGGGCAGCATGGAGAGGGCCACTGGCACGAGGAAGGCGGGTGCGAGTGCGGTGACGTCTGCGGGTTGCTGGAAAATGTGAAGCCACGGCAGCAGGGCGAGCAGCCCGGCGACGGCGAGTGCGCCGAAGACGAGGGCGACAAAAAGCCCGTGCCGGACGACCTCCACGGAGGTGGTGCGGTCATCCGCCCCGCGCGCCTGGGCGACGCGCATGGAGACGACGGAGAGCAGGCCAATGCCCATCAAGAGGGGGGCGCTGCAGAGGTTGTTGCCGACGGTGGCGGCGGCGAGTTCGGTGGTGCCGAGGCGGCCGATCATGACGGTGTCCGCCACGCTCATGAGCATCTGGCCCAGCAGCCCGGCCATCATGGGGATGGCGAGGGCGAGGGTGGGGCGAAACTCGGAGACTGCGCGGTGGAGCGGGGTCGGCACGCGCGGAGACTGGAGGCGGATGCACCTGCTGGCAAGCGTGTCCCTCAGGCGAATCCGGGGCAGCCGTCGAAGAGGGTGACGCGGAAGTCGGCCTCCTTCACCTGCCAGCGTTCCGAGGCCATGCGGCGGAGGAAGGGGACGTTGGCCAGGAGGGTGTCCTGGGCGGTTTTTAGCGCGGCGAGTTCGCCCTCGTCAAACCCGGTGACATAGGCCTCCGTGGAGCTGGCGTGGATGCCGAAGAGGATTTCCAGCCGGTCCGTGTCCAGGCGGCAGTCCTCCCGGAAAAAGCGGGAGAGGAACGAGGCGGCGAGGCCGAGGGCGCAGCCGGCGTAGGCGGGGATCCAGTGGCTGGCCTGGTGGGAGATTTTTTTCAGGGCGGTCCGGTCAAACTCGATGAGGTTGTTTTTTTCCGGATGGGGAAAGGCTCGGGCCTGGGCGACCTGCGGGTTGTTCACGATCTGGCCGATGACCTCCAGCTCGTGGAGGATGGCGATGTCGACGTCGTCGAGGTCCACGGAGCGAATGATGTTCAGGTAGCGGTCGTACTTTTGCGCGAGGGAGGCCAGGGGGTCCCATGTCTCGTCCTCGGCGCGCAGGCAGGCATTGGCTGCGGCGTGGAGGGCGGCGATGGTGTGCATGGTGGAGGCGCGGGCGAGGGCGAAGGCGCGTCCGGGGTCGGCCTCTGCCTGGCTGAGGGCCTCGTTCAAAAAAACGTAGGCATCCAGCAGGTAGGAGATGAAGGGATTGATCTGAGGCAGCAGCTTGGGGGAGGTCTGCGACGGTTGAGTGGCCATGGCGAACAGTGGGTGAGGAGGTGTTTGGGCAAGAATACTCTGAAAAACAAAAGGTGAAACCGTTGATTAAGTGAGCTTTTTTTCACAGCCAAAGGTTTCGCGGCAGGAGACGCTGACGGGTTTCATCCAGCGGACGGCCATGGCATACATGCCGGGGTGGGTGAGGGGCACGGTCCACATGCAGTAGGTGCGGTCGTGCACCTCCATCTGGTCGGCGGCGCGGGCGTAGAGCCAGGTGACGACGCCGCGCTTCTGCAGGCGGGGGTGGGCAAAGGAGCAGGTGAAGCGGGTGGTGCCGTCGGCCATGTGGTGGTTGATGACCCAGCTGACGAGTTTCCCGTTTTCCAGGAGGCCGCAGGAGGTGCCGGGGTCGAAGTCTTTCTCATGAAGCCAGGGGACGAGGTCCGGGGCGATCCACTTTTCCTCCTCGTGGGAGCGGCGCAGCTCGTCCTTCATCTCCTGGGTGACGTCCTTCCAGTCGATGATGCTGAATTTCTCCGAGGTGAGGCGGCGCCTGCGCATCCAGGGCGGGTCGCTGGCGCGGAGCATCTTGATCTCGCACTTCACGGCGATCATGCGGGGGACGGGCTCGTCCCAGCCGGTTTTCGCCATGATGCGCTCGAACCAGTCTGCGCTCTCCTTGCCATGCATGTAGATGACGCGGATGAGGGAGCCTCCGCGGCGGCGGACCTCGGCGTGAAAGGCCTCCATGAGGGCGGTGCCGATGCCCTGGTTTCTGCGGGCGGGGAGGACGTAGAGGGAAAAGAGGGTGGGTGGATTCGGCACGCCGGGCTTGGGCATGGCGCCGACGAGCAGGCCGACGGTCTCCCCGGCGTCCCGGGCGGCGAGGACGATGCCGGTGACCTTCGGCTGGTCGGGCTCGATGAGGATGCTGGTGTAGTTCGGGAAGGTGAGCCCGGTGAAGGGGGCGGCATCGGCACCGGGAGTGAGGGAGATGATTTCGACGGGCATGGCGGCGGGGATTTTCTGGGAGTTTTACACCTGCCAGGTGAAAATGGAGGGCAGGGTGTCCGGGTGGGCGAGGCGGAGGAGGCTGTAGCCGATGCCGCTGGTGCCGCGGAAGAAGCCGGGCTGGAAGACGGCATTGCGCACAGGGTCGGTCTGGAGGGAAAAGGCCTTGCGCTGCCTGGCGCGCTGGAGCGTAAGCGTGGCGCCGAGGCGGGCGATCTCCAGCGTGCGGCCGCCAAGGGTGCGCGAGGCGGCGTGGAGGATTTCCACCCGGCCCATGGTGCCGCAGCAAAGGTGGTCGACCTGCGAGAGGCCGGCGCGCAGGGTGGTGCGGGCGGCGGTGGCGAGTTCGTCGCGCAGGAGGGCGTCCTCCTCTTTTCCAAACTGGCCGAGAAACCCGAGGCGGCTGAGCAGGATGCCAGGCGCGCCGTGGCACCAGGTGGAGACGCAGCGGGAGTCCCCGCCGGCGAGGAGCATGGGCCAGTTTCCGGCGATGGGGTCGAACAAGCCTCGCTCATACTGGAGGGCGGCGCGGGCGGCGGTGGTGAATTTCTCCGAACCGGTGGCCCGGCCAAGTGCCAGCAGGGCTGAGGCGATACCGGCGGTGCCGTGCGAGTAGCCGGCGAGGAGGAGGCGGTCCGGCCAGGAGGGCCAGGCGAGGCCGCCATCGCCGGCGCGGACGGCTTTTTCCAGAAGGTGATGGCCGCAGGCGCGGGCGCGGTCGAGCACGGCGGCATCCTCGGTGAGGCGGTGCAGGGCGAGCAGGGCGTGGATGGCTCCGGCGCTGCCGCTGACGATGTCCAGCGACTGGTCCGCCGCGATGCGCGGAGCATCGATAAACGCCGAGAGCTGCACGGCCTGGTCGAGCAGCCCGGGCTCATGGAGGAGGCTGGAAATGACGGCGAGGGAATAGACGAGCGAACCGAGGCCGGAGCAGCCGCCGACGCCTTCGCGCTTGATCATTTCCGCAGCGGTGCGGGAGGAGAGGATGGCCTTCACCGGGCCGAGCGCGGCGAGGGCGGTCTCGCGTGCGGCAGCGTCGCCGGTGACGCTCGCGAGGGCGGCGAGGAAAAGGGACATCCCGGCAGCGCCGTCGTAGAGGTAGTAGGAGACGCCGCGCTGGTCCTGCCGGTCGGGCTGCGTGGCACCGGGGGCCAGCCAGGTGACGAAGCCATCCCGCCCGCGGAGGGCGGCTCCCTTGATTTGATTGCCGAGGAAATTTGCCGCCGTGAGGAGGCCTTCATCGCTGACGAGGGTGGTCATTTTCAGGAGGGCCTGGTAGTCGACCTCGGGCTCGTTCGCCTGGGAGGCTGGTGCGGAAAGGGTGGAGCCGGTCTCGATGAAGGCACCGGCGATCATTTCCAGCTGCCGGGCGAGCCGGGGCTCGTCCAGCGTGCCCAGGCGGGTGCCGGCCGAGTCCAGGGCAGACTGGGCAAAGGCTGCGGGCACCACGACGTCCCCGGCATGGGAAAGCAGATCGCGCTCTCCGGCGCGCACGTAAAAGAGGGGAATGTCTCCAGCCTCCAGCGCGGCGATTTCCTCCGCCACGGCGGCCCAGAGTGCGGGGCGCTCCTCGTGGTTCTGTAGAAACGGACGGCGGAGGGCTTCGAAAATCAGGGACCGGTCGACGCCATTTTTCAGATTGTCCCCGCCGAGCGAGCGCTCGAGCAGGGCGGCGTAGTGGCTGGTGGGGCGGAGCAGGACGCGCAGGGGAGCCTCGGCCCATTTCGCCAGGGTGGTGGAAAGGAGATCGCGGTGGGAGGCCAGGAAGCGCCAGGTGGCGGCGAACCCGGCACAGAGCGACTGGAGGTGGCGGCCGGCGGGGTGGCGGATGCCGTCGAGCGCGGGCAGATTGTCCAGGGGGCTGGCGACCATGGTACGCCAGACGGGGCGGATGGCGTCCGTGCCGGTGTTTTCCCAGACGAGGCGGAGCACCGGGCTCTCGTAGCCGCCCTCGCCGGTGAGCCCGCCGATGTCGTAGAGGCGGCCCTGGCGTCCTTTTTGCCAGAGAGGGAGGAGGCCGGTCTGGAGCACGGAGTCCTGCACTTGGCGTGCGGCCAGGGCGAAGGTGCCCCCGCGTGCGGGATCGGCAGAGCCCAGGCGGGGCTGGAGGAGGGTTTCCAGATCGATCATGACCGGGCCGTCCGCCGTGGCGATGATGTTTTCCATGTGGCCGTCATTGCCACCCAGGAGCTGCATGAGGCAGAGCAGGCTGCCTGCTTTTTCAAACCACGCTGTGAGCGCGGCGGCATCCTGCACCGGTGCGGCGGAGGCGTGCCCGACCCAGCCGTAGCCGTCGCAGGCGAGGACGCGGAGGGCGGGCGGGGCGCAGGTGAGGCCGGCGGCGGCGAGGTCGCGGAGGAACTCGTGGAAATCCGCTTCGAGGGCGAGCGGGCGGCGCTTGTAGACGAGGCGTCCGCCATCGGAAAAGCGGAGGATTTTCACCATGCCGGCTCCGGCGTGGCGGTCGGAGAGGCCGCCCTCGACGGCAGTCAGGGTGGCGTCGTTCGCAGCGCCGGGGAAAAAGTGGTCGCGCAGGCGGTTCCAGTCAGCGTTGAGGCGGCCGAGGAATTCACGTGTTTCTGCGGCCCAGCCGAGGCAGAGGGTGGCGAGCAGGCGGGCGAGGGCGGGGAAGCGGACGAGGGTTTCAGTCCACCCGGCGGGGTCCTCCAGGCGGCGGACAAACTCTGCGCGGCCGGTGCCTCCGTGCGCCTCATAGTCCGCGGCGAGGACGGGGGCGGCCAGGCGGGAAAGTTCACAGCCCAGCGCGCAGGCCAGGCTGGGGAGAATGGCGTCACCCACGCGGCCACCGCTGGCGGCAGCCTCATCGCCCGCCAAGTGGAGGGCGGTGGCGACGAAGGGCAGAAAGGCCTGGCCAAACGGGATGGATGTGTCTGCGAGCGCTCCGGCAGCCAGCGTCGTGCACGCCGGGGGCGTGGAGGACATGGCCAGGAAAAAGTCCAGCCACGGTCCGGGGGCGGTGCCGGGCAGGTCATCCGCGAGGACGGCGGGGGAGGGGGGAAAAGGCAGGCCGTCCCAGGTGAGGCGCTTCTGCAGCAGGGCCTCGCGCCCACCCGCGACCTCGGCCATCCACAGCTCCAGTCGGGCCCCGCCCGGGGGGGGGACGACGGGGGCTCCGCTGGTGGCGGCGACCGCGAGCCTCTCGGCAAGCGTGGCCGCTCGTGTGGACAGCGCGAGGGCGGGGGTGGGGGTGGGCCGGTGCTGGTTGCGCACGGTGCTCATTTTCCAGAGGGGAAGGCGAAAGTGGGAGAGGAGGCGGGGAACAAAAAAGGTGGCTTTGAAAAATCGCCGCTCCCCCGGTGGGTGGAGGAGCGGCGATGAATTCCAGCGGGACGGAGCCCGCCGGCGGGTCTTCTTAGAAGACGGAGGCGGAGAACTCGTTGCGGGTGTTGAAACCGCCTTGAGCGCTGTTGCAGGTGTAGGTGTCGTCACCCTTGCCCCCGGCGACCTGCTCGAGGTCGGCGTCGCTCAGCTCTGC
>JANOAS010000369.1:0-4730 GCA_031411255.1 bacterium | reverse complement strand
CCCAGGAATGCGAGACGGCTGGTGAGGGCGGTCTCCGAGCTGGAGGCTGGCAAGGGGGAGGCTCGGGAACTTGACCTGGACGCATGAAGCGCAAACTCGTTTTTTCCACGGACGCGTGGGAGGACTATCTCTACTGGCAGGACCAGGACCGCCAGACTGTGCGCCGCATTCACCAATTGATCAAGGACATCCAGCGAAGCCCACACGAAGGCATCGGCAAGCCCGAGCCGTTGAAGCACCGGCTGGCGGGCTGGTGGTCGCGACGAATTGACGCCGAACACCGGCTTGTCTATCGCGTCACGGCAGAGGCGGTCGAAATCGCCGCGTTGCGCTACCACTACTGAGGAGGTGCGAGATCCCGAACAACTCGCTCGCATTAGCACAAAATCTCGCCAGTTTTCCGACTCAACCCCGTGAAGAACTACCGCCCCCTTCTCCTCCAGAACATCCGCCTCAGCCTGCCCGGCCTCACCGTTCACCGGCTGAGGCTGAACCTGCACACGCCCGAGTCCCAGCAGTGGAGCGAGCACGCGCACGAGCACGGCCAGATCCTCGTTTACCTGGCAGGGCGGGGGCGGCAGAAGCTCGCCGGGAAATTCTATGACTGCCGCCCCGGCACCGTCGTCCATGTGGCCCCGCAGACGCCGCACGCCTTCGAGCGCCAGCAGGTGCGGATGCCGCTCTGTCTGGTGCTGGATGTGGAGCTGAATGACCGCCAGATCCTGCCGATGACGGTGCAGCTCCCCCAGGCCGCCCTGACGCAGATTCGCGCCGCCGTGGCCAGGCTGTTCCAGCTCCGCCAGATCGAAGTGCGCGAGATGATGCTCAAAGTCTCGGCAGTTTTGCTGGAAATTCTGGACCCGGTACTGCTGGCCATCGGCTGGCTCAAACCGGTCAACCGTTTCGGCAACGCCGCCATGCTCAGCCCGGCCCGCGTCGTCCAGCGCACGCTGGAGCGCATGGATGACGGCCGTCTCCCCCTGGCCGAACTCGCCAAAAAAACCGGCTACCAGCCCGGCGTGCTCAACGCCACCCTGCGCAAGGACATCGGTCTCACCTTTGGCCAGCTCCGCGCCCGCATCCGCCTGAAAAAGGCCATGGACCTCCTGCAGAAGGGCCGCACCATTGCCGCAGCCGCCACCGGCATCGGCATGGACGACCAGAATTACTTCGCCCGCTGGTTCCGCCAGCAGACTGGCATGACTCCCAGCGCGTGGAAAAAGAACCCCAAACCGCTTCAGGATTTCGGATAATCACTTTCCGCCCGGCCCTGCACTGCCGTCCCGGTGGATGAGCCCCTCGTAGACGCGGGGTGAGAGCCAGCGGTAGTCCTTTTCCTCCAGCGGGGTGCCCGTGAGCTGGGAATGGATGAAGCCGTTCCACTCGACGAGGCGGGTGTGGAGGACGGCTTTGGCGGGATTTTCGAGGAGCCAGAACTGAATGCGTCCGTCGAGGGCTGCGTGGCGGGTGACCTCCTCCCGGGTGGTGGCGGTGAAGGGGAACGCGGGCCGGAGATCGGCGAGCATGGCGTGGCTGCGGCCCCAGGTGCCGCCGGCTTCGCTGACGAAGGTTTTGCCATTGAGCAGGGCAACGCTGTCATGGTAGGCGAGGACGCAGAGGCGGCGGTCCGCACCGCCTTTCAGCCAGGCAGTGAGTTTGGCCGGGTGGCCTTTGGCGGCGGAGTAGGCGTAGTTGCTGTCGAGAAACGAGATGCGGGAGACGCTGGCGGGGATGGCCTCCACACCGTCGATGAAACCGAGGACGAAGCTGCCCCCGGCGCTGTGCCCTGAAAGGTTGACCTCCACCTGCCGGTCCGGCCAGCGGGCGCAGAGGGCGGCGATGATTTCCGGGATGCGGCGGTTTTCAGGATCGCGGGCCTTGCGCCAGGCTGGCCAGAATTTCTCCGCACACTGGAGGCAGACGAGAACGAGGTCCGCACTGTCGTCATGCTGCCGCAGCCAGCGGGTCTGTGCGGCGATGTGCTGGATGTCGAAATGCCAGTCGTCCCCCGGCTGGAGACGGTGGCCAAGGGTCTGCGCCGCCGTGTTTCCGGCGGGGGCGGCGTAGATGACGAGGCGCAGCGGCCTGCCCATGAGGTGGGCGGTAGGGGCATTGATGAAACCGGTCACCCCGGGAGCGAAACTGACCTCCACGACCGTCTCGGCAGGCGGAGCGGATGCGGCGAAGCCCGGCGGGGTGAAGGGGCCCTCGTCGCTGAGCAGTTCGCACAGGACGGGATCAGCCAGCACGGAGGCGATGGTGGCCGGTTTTCCATCCACGGTGATGGCGCGCTGAACAAAACGCGCGCCGTGGCTGTAGTCCACCCACGCGGCGGTGTGGCCGGTGTAGAGCGGCTGGATGGCGGTGCCGTCCGAACGGAGCCAGCCGTAGATGGCCACCTTCCCCGGCGCGCTGGCGAGCAGCGGCGTGAGGACGATGTCCTTTTTCTGCCCGGAGGTGAGCGCCCCCGGCGACCTGCCCTCGCGCTGCTGGCGGACGAGGTCATTGTGCCGGGCAAACTCGGGCACGGTGGTCATTTCCGGGCCCGGAGGCAGTGGGGAGGGCGGCAGCTTGACCGTCGCGGCGCGGTGAATGTCCTGCACCATGCGGCGTGTCGGCAGGGTACATTCGAGCTTGTCCGCCAGGGCCTCCGCCGTGGCCGGGGTGACGGGCATGAGAAGAAAATCCGCATCCGACCCGATGGCAAGGTAGTCCGGGGCCACGCGGCAGACCACGGTGTGCTCTGCTCCGCCAATCGTCCGCGTGGTCGCCACCTCCACAAAATTCCGCCACGCCTCCGGAACGTTCCCGGCCAGAAACTGCACGCGCACCTCGGCCTCCCGGTCGGTCAGGGAAAGGCCGGCCACGCGGCGGGCAAACTCCGAGCCGGTCGGGGCATCCGCAGCACGCTGGGGCAAACCGTCAGCCCGGCAGCAGCAGAGGAGGACCAAAAAAACGAGGAGGGACGCGGCGGGCTTGATCGCGAGTACCCGCGAACAGGCTCGCGCGGGAATGCACCAGGCTCCCCTCATTTTTCCGAGATGCAGTAGAGGAACTCGTGCCCACGCAGCAGCATGTCCTTTCCGGACAAGGCCGGTGAGGCGTCGAATTTTTCGTCGAGCTTGTTTTTCGAGATGACTTCCAGCTTTTCCCCGGCGCGGAGGACGACGCCTTCGCCATTGCGGCCGGTGAGGTAGATCTTGCCATTCGCCGCCACCGGGGAGGCGTAGACGCCGGATAGACCGTCGATGCGCTCGGCGTCGATGAGGACCTTTCCCGTCTTCGCGTCGAGGCAGGAGAGGATGCCGGTGTTGTTGGAGAAAAACCAGAGGCGCCCGCCCTCCAGGAGCGCGGATGGGACATACGGCGTCTTGCTGGTGCAGCGCCAGGCGATGGCGTCCGTGTCCGTCAGATCCCCTGTACGCCCGAGGCGGATGGCGAGAAGGGAATTTCCCCGGAAGCCGCTGATGGCGTAAACGAGTCCGTCCGCCGCCATGGGGCTGGGAATGACGTTGGCCGTCATGCCGCCGCACTCCCAGAGCGGATTGCCTGTGGCCAGATCGTAGCCGCGGACCCGATTCGTGGCGCTGACGACGATCTGGGTCTTCCCCTCGTGCTCGACGGCGAGCGGGGTGGACCAGGTGGTGTCCTCGTTGCGCTCGCGCCTCCAGCGTTCGGCGCCCGTCTTTTTGTCGAAAGCGGCAATGAAGTCCGCGCCCTCGTGATCCCAGTTCACCACGATGGAGTCGCCCGTGAGCAGGGGCGAGCTGCCTTCGCCAAATCCGGCGCGCGTCTGCATGCGGCCCAGGTTCTTCGACCAGACGAGTTTCCCCTCCAACGTGTAGCAGTGCAGCCCGCGGGAGCCGAAGTAGGCGTAGACGTGGGTGCCATCGGTGGCCGGGGAGTGGGAGGCGAACCCATGGTCCGGGTGGTGGCCCTCGTGCGGGAGTTCCTCGACAGCGGTCTGCTGCCAGAGCGTTTTTCCGGTGGCCAGGTCGAGGCAGTGGAGCTGAAACTGGTAGGCCTGGTCAGGTGCCTGACCCCTCATGCCGCCACCTCCACCGGGACGTCCACCCTCGCGCCTGCGGCGTCCGCCCTCGGGAGCCGGGGCCGCATCAGGTGCGGGCGCTGGTGCGGCTGAGTCGCCTTGTTTCAGCTCAGGTGGAGCCACAGGCTGACCAGGCGCGGCAGGTGCGGCGGGAACGACTTTTTTGCCGGTGGGCACGGCTGTGGTGATGAAAACTTTTTCCCAAAAAATGACCGGGGTGGAGGTGCCACTGCCTGGGATCTTTACCTTCCACTTCACATTCTTTGTCTCGCTCCACTCGGACGGCGGGACGGCGTCGGGCGATGTTCCATTCGCCTGCGGGCCGCGCCACTGCGGCCAGTCCGCCTGCACGGGGCCGGGCAGGCTGAGGAGGGAAAAGGTGAGACACAGCGCGAGTGGAGCGGGGCGGATCATGACGTCGGCGGGCTTGGGATTGGGTGGAGGGTCTGCGGCCCCGGACTGTCATCACCGGGGTGGCGGCAAAAGGAATACCGCATCCCGCGCCGAATGGCGAGATCCGGTTTCAAGAATCGCTGGCCACGGCAGGGTTTCCGCAGATTCCCAGGCAGCCAGCTGAGGATGAGTGGTGCTGAGGAAAAAACTGGACAAAAGCCCTCCTCAACCCCATCGTAGGCTGCCATGATCCAGCCAGTCGTCTACGACCCCACCACTTGGGCAGGCT
>JANOAS010000368.1:0-3713 GCA_031411255.1 bacterium | reverse complement strand
CCGCAAGGAGGGTTTCCACGACCATGTCATGCTGGTGGCAGCGTCTCTCTACAATCACCGGCGCGCCTGCCGCAACGAGGTGGCCAAGTCGCTGTTTTTCTGATATTAACACAATCGCTATTCATGCAAGATGTCTAATACATTTATGAAAACAGTTTCAAAGCAATGGCATTTCCCAAAGACGACCCCGATCGCAGCCGTTTCAGCGCTTACGACGCTTATGCTGAGCGGAATATCGATGGCGGCACCCACCGGACTGAATGTAGGAATTTACAGTGGCACGGGTGCGGATTCCACCACCATTCTGCCGATTTTCCGTGCGGTTGCCTCAATGGGCAACATCCCCAAGGCCATCACCAAGGCAGACATCATCAATGGGCGCCTCACTCCAAGCAATTTCCAAGTCTTCATCATCCCGCCAGGCGAGGACGGCAAGAAGTGCTGTGCCGGTCATTATTCCGACGGAGATGCCCTCGACGAAATCGCCACCAAAACTGCTATGAGGCTGTATGTGTCGAGCGGCGGTGGCCTCGTCGCAGAGGAAGCTGGTGCTTTTTTCTGCTCGCAGAACGGGGGAACCTTCGACATCTATCCGGGCGATTACACCAATGTCACCAATCAGATCGGAAAGCGGACATTCTCCATCGTTGATCCTTCTTTCGGTTCCGGGTCACAGGAAGCGTGGCAGTCCTACGGGGGCGGATACTTTCCCGCTCCCCCGGCAGGTGTAATCGTGGTGGCCCGAAATTCCGCAAATCAAGCCGTCGTCGTCCGCCAGACTTATGGTACGGGGAGGGTCGTTCTTGGATCGCAAGTTTTGGAACTCCGTGGCGATAGCGAGCTGGACTGGTCCATATGGGACAACTGGGCCATGGGTGGCAAGCACACGAATTCAGCAGGCGCCTGGGGAATGCTGGGACGGATGATCGGCTATGCCTATAACGGTGACGCTTCCGCACCGGCGATCAATCCGGCTCCCAATCCTCCAGGCCGGCGTGTGGCCATCATGGCACAGCACACAACCGATGGTGGTGCCTGGCCGGGATTGCTTCCCGCAGTCGCACGTGGCATCGAGTCAACCGGGAACATTCCACTCGCGATTCGATTCCAAGAGATTAAGGACAGTCGCCTGACGCTCGCGAATTTTAAAGTTGTCACTTTTCCCGGAGGCTACTCGTATGGTTACAAAACCGGCCTGGCCGGGCATGAGGCGAAGATTCGGAGTTTCATCAGTTCCGGTGGCAGCTATTATGGCATTTGCGCGGGATCGTTCTTTGCGCCGGATTCAATCATCTGGGAAGGCAGAACCTATGCTTACCCTCTTGGAATCTATAAGGGACAGGACATCGGATCCATCACCGACCTCGCCCCCTGGCCATCGTATGTGCTAACGCCGATCAATTTCTCGGACCCGGTTATTGGGAACTTGGGAACGCTCCAGACAATGTACTACGGCGGCGGTTACCACACGATCCCGACAGATGCGCAGCAAGGCTCCCATGTTTACACGGCGGGCACGTTTGCCTATGCCGGCTATGCCGCCGGCCAGGCGGATCTGGTCCGCTATGCTTATGGCTTGGGTCGCGTCGCCCTCACCACCACGCACCTTGAAGCCCGCGCAGGGAGCAACGAGGACTGGCTCTACTGGGATGATTTTCTCAATGACTCAAACACACCAGTCACAAATCCCAGCAATCCGTGGATCGTGATGAATGCGATCTTTAACAATTGGCTGACGCTCCCATAGCGCTGTCTTTTGTGCACCGGCACAATCCACTCATCAAAAGGCGAGAGTTGGTTCCTGCAAGATCTTCATGAGTGTGCCTGAGAGGGAAACTGAACCTCCCAGTGGTCGCCGCAATCCTCGTCGTCGCCCTTCGTCGCCAGATCGAAATCCAGCGCCGCCAGGGCCATCCATCCGGGCCCACCACCTCACCTGGCTGCAGTAGCCCTCCGCCTCCGCCTCCGCCTCCGGGTCGCGCCGCGTCCATCCCATGGCCACGCCCTGGTTCGGCGGCATGGTTTCACCCTCCATGGTGGCGTCGCTCCTCCGAGCGACGCCTCCACCCTCCGCTTCGCCGCCGGGGGGTCCCGCCACGCCAGGGCCGTGAGCACGGCATTCTGCACCACCGGGTTTTCTGCGGCGGCGGCTGGCGCACGGCCAGATCCTCCCAGGCCAGCGCCGCGGCCGGATCCTTGAAGACCCACGCCCCCAGCACATTTTCCAGCAGGCGCCACGGGTCCCGGTCCGCCCACCGCGAGACCAGGGCGCCGACCATGCCGTCCCGCTCCGCACTGGCCGGCAGGGATTTCACCCGGGCTACCGCTGCCTCCGGGTCCTCCACAGCCAGCAGCTCTGCAAAGTGCCGCGCCACCGTGACCCTCGTGTAGCCCGCCGGTGAGGGAGACCGCGCCGCCTCTATTTCGTCGATGCTTTCGGATTCCGCTGCCACTGCCAGCCGCACCTGGCCCAGCACCGCCGTGCGCATCGGCTCGTCCGTCAGCCTTTCCGCCCTCGCCAGTGCCCCCAGCGCGTCAGTTTTCGCCAGCCTGGCGAAGGCCGCCCCTGCCCGCTTCGTCCCGTGCACCGGGTCCAGCTCCCCAGCCCCGGCTGCTGTCGCGATCTCCTCCGCCGTCGCCGCGTCCATCGCCTCACTGTCCTGCCTTTTGGCATATACCTGCCACCACAGGCCCGGGAAAACGTTCAGCAGCGCCTCCGACGCCATGTGATCGAACGAGTCGTTGGTCTTCATTACATTGCCCCGGTCCCGGTGCGGCAGTTTCGCGAACGCCGCCGCCGCCGCGTCCGGATCGGCCTCCAGCCACGCCGTCCGGTGCAGCCACCCGCGCAGCCTCTCCGGATGTCGCGCCACCGCGTCCGCCTTCACCGCCAGCCGCGTGAATACATTCTGCGCCACCTCCTCCGCCAGCACGCGCGACCTCAGCCGCCTCAGCGCCACCCCGTGCACCATCCCCAGATGCCTCCCCACCAGTTGGGCAAAGGCAGCCTCGTCACGGTCCGCGCAAAACGAGCGCATAAGCAGAATGTCGTCAGTTTCAGTCATGGTGTCTGCCTCAAGTACGTCACCGACTGACCGTTTTTCCGACATCATTCTGAAAAAAGTTCCCGAATTCCCCTCCCCGTCCCGAGGGACGAATCACCGCTCCATTCCACTGGAGCCCTCGCTCCATTTTCCCCGTCGGAATCGTCCTGGCATGGAGGCAAAAACTGGTCTGAAAATTATCTAAAGTTTTATTCACGTTACCACCAACGCTAAACAAAACTTGGCACGAAACCTGGCGCAGCCCTAGCATTATGTTTTTCCTGTAACCGGAAACCGCGAGTCGGTGCTCCGGGTGACAAACCAAACCAACCAAACCTGAATCAACTACCAACCGCCCGCAAGGGCACCACTACCATGGCTGAAACACTGACCCGCGCCCAGATCGAAGAAATCGTCATCGACAACGCCACCAAGCACCCCAAATACCGTGAGGCTCTCCTGAAGGACGCCCGCCACGTCATCGAGGTCCAGCTCAACAACCAGCTGCCCGAAGGTCTGAACGTGAAGGTTGTCCAGGAGACTGGCGACACCATCTACGTCCGCCTCCCGCACAGCGTCGCCGAAGGCGCAGAGCTGAGCGACGCCGACCTCGAGCAGGTCGCCGGGGGCAAGGGTGACGACACCTACACCTGCAACAGCGCTCAAGGC
>JANOAS010000367.1:0-80708 GCA_031411255.1 bacterium | reverse complement strand
TTCCGGCCACCCGGCAGAGCACGTCGGGATTGTAATACCTCAGTGCTCCTGCCGCACCAAACTGGGGGTTGATTTTGACCGCGGCGCAGGATTTGCCCGGGGTGTAATTCCCCGCAGCCACCGGGAACCCGCCCGTGTTGTTGTCGATCTCGTCGAAGCCAATGCTGTCGACAATGGTGCCGATGGTGGTCCCTGTGTTGGCCAGCAGCGCCCCGGTGGAAAGGTTGGCCACGGCCGTCCCTGGCACCGCAGGATCTGTCTGCGTGGCGGGTACCGGCACCACTCCGCTGGCGGTCTTGTATCCCCTGACCAGCAGGAGAGTAAATCCATTGTTCTCGCCTAGTTCCCCGGCATCGAAACCCGAAAACTCTGTGGAGCCGGTGGGTTTCTCCGGGTCGGCCAGATTTGTCCGGGGATCGGTGATGCTGGCCCACGAATTGTGGGTGGGATAGTTGTCCCCGATCAGAAGCAGCCCGTTGGAACCGGTCGAGAACTTGCTCAGATCATACGCCTGAACGATGCGGCCCTGATTTGTGGAGTCACCACCGTTTGAACCGATGACCAGGAGGCTGTAGTCCGCCAGGCTGGCAAAGAAGCTGCCACCGTCGTTGGTGGTGTTGATGATTTCAATGTATTCGTAGATGCTGTCCTTGGACCCGGGCGGGTTGACGGACACTTCGTTGATAAGGAAATTGGCAGCCGGCTTGCTGGAGTTGCGGTTCAACCGGCCGGGAGTGGCCTCTCCGGGGGTGATCGCCGCGGTAGGCGTTCCTCCGAAGCTGGTGGTGAAGGAAATGGTGTTGGGAATCCCCCCAGTGACGACGCCCCCGTACCAGGACTGGCGGTCGTTGGGCGTGTTGAAGCCCCTGGCCCGGGAAACATTGTCAGGGACGACTCCCCCCGCCGGAGGGAAATTGCTGCGGAGTGAAATATTGGTGCCAGCCCCCGTGTACGGCGTTCTGGTGGAGCTGGTCCAGCCGATGGAATCGACAACGCCCGCCCAGGGCACGGTGGCCTGGTGGGCTGCCGCCGGCTGGGGCGACTCAATCCAGTCATAGCTGTTGTTGTCATTGACATCCACATCGCCCAAGGTGGCATTCACGCCGGTCGGGATCCGGTTCGTCAGACCAGTCCAGCCGCTCACGAGCAGAACATTGACGCCGCCGTTCGGCTTGATGTTGTCAGGCTTCATGCCGCTCCAGATTTCCGCCAGCGCTGCAACAGAGGGGGAGCTGGGATCCGCAAAGGCGGTGTTCGCCAGATCAGCAATCCCGTTCCACGGCCCGCCGAGGGGTGTGTTGTCATACCCGTCTCCCAGGAGGAGCAGTCCGTTCGCACCGGTTTTAAAGGGAACAACCGTCACCGGATCCCCTGGATTTGGCCCCGGAACCTCCTTCGCCAGCCGCCAGGCTTCATTGACCGTACCGATGGCGCTCCCATTGGCGTCGATCAGAAGCAGCGTCAGCGGCGTGCCGTTGATTGTCCCGTCGCTCGTTGTGTATTCACCCGGGGTGGTGCTCATCAACTCGATGTACTCGTAGTCTCCGTCCGAATTGAGCGACGGATCTGGAGGATTGAGGTGAACTTCATTGATCAGGATCGTGCCGTAGACAGGGCACGAAACGGCGAGCGCTCCAAAGAGAGCGAGGAGGTTCTTTTTCATGATCGGCAAGGGGTTGAGAAACAGGGGTAACGGCATCAATAGTAGATCACCCGCCTTCAGCCGGGCAGCTTGGAATGAGCGGACGGTCTTTGGGGGATTCCGCTCTGGTTTTCGGGGGAAGGTGAGGATGTCGGTGAACTACGCGTAGTGTAACGCCCGAACCTGTGTGGGGAAATAGGAAAATGTTGCGATTTTTGACGAAATCGTCACTTCGCAGGCGGCGGCGGGCCCAAGGGGGCTCAGTCCAGCTTCCGTTTTTTCCCCGTCGCCGGTGGTGCGGGGTCGGCAGGCTCCGGGGCCGCATCCTCCGGGGTCAGGTCGACCAGCTGGGTGATGTGCAGCGGTCCCTTAACCGTGATGTCCATTTTCGCATCCCCCAGCTCCCGGCTGCCGGTGGAGGACATCTCCCCCTTCAGATCCGCCGTCAGGTCCACAAACTGGTCGATGGCCCGCAGCACGGTGCCTTGAAATTTGATTTTGGACCGCATCTCCGGCTCTCCGTCCCCCGTGGGCATGCCCGCCTCCACCTCGGCGTCGATCTTCACACTGGCGCACTTGACCCCATCGTGTTCAACCATCTTCTCCAGCGTGCAAACCAGCTTTCCCTTCGGCGAGGTGAAGTCACCGCCGCCCAGGAACATGGCGAGCCTCTCCCCAGACAGCTCCCAGGTGGCGCCGACTTCGACCGGCTTTTCCGGGTAAAAGGTCTCGTCGGTCCCCCATTTTTTGCCGTATTTCTCCAGCTTCTTCTTTTGCTCGTCGGTGGGGATGATCTTTCCATCCTCAAACTCAAAGTGCCATGCCCCGTCCGCCCGGCGCCCGACCAGAGTCTGCCCCTCCAGCGGATCGTGCTCGGTTTCCTGCTTGTCCTGTCCTGCCATCTGCACGCTGTTCACGGTGCGCTGACGGCGGACTTTCACCCGCACCCGCCCCTCGGGCAGGGACTCGATCTCCCGGGACTCGCTGGCCAGCATTTGCATTTTCCCGGCCATCGTGCGGTCGCCGACGAGCATCTTCATCACGTTGTCCTTCATTTCCATGGAGGAGCGCTCCAGATAGTGGAAACCCGCCGGTGGCGGGCTGCCGGCCGGGCGGGAAAGCTGGAAGGCCTCCCCCCACACCGGGCTGGTAAGGCTGAGGGCGAGAGCGGCGAGGGTGAACCGTGCGGTGGTCTTCATGGTGGCGTGCAATTTAGGAAATCAAGCCGGAGTGGCAAGGATGGATTCGTCCCAGTCCTTCCAGACGGGCTCGAAGCGGCGGGACCTCAGCATTTCCGCCACCTCTGCGGCGGTGCGGGTGTCGGCGATGTCAAACTGGCCTGTCGCCTCGTCCCCCGAGGTCTTCTGCTCCAGCTCCACACGGCGCCCGCGCACGGTGAGGTGCAGGTCCTCCCTCCCCTGGCCGGTGTAGCCGCCGGGCTCGGTATGGCTGCCGGCGCTCATGGTTGTGACGCCGAGGGGGAAAACTGCATCCCGCAGCTCTGCGGGCTCGCGCGTGCTTAATACGATGCCCACCTGCGGAAAGCAGGCGCGGAAGGCACAGGTCAGCTGGACGAACTCCGTGTCGCTCAAGAAATACTTCGGCTTGAACCCGCCCGCCGCCGGCCTCATCCGGGGAAAGGCCACGGTGTAGTGCGCCTTCCAGCAGTGTTTTTGCAGGTACCCCACGTGCGCCGCCAGGGCGATGGCCTCCGTCCGCCAGTCCGCCAGGCCAAAGAGCGCCCCCAGCCCGATGCGGCGAAATCCAGCCGCCACGCCCCGCTCCGGACACTCCAGACGCCAGTCAAAGTCCCGCTTCGGCCCGAGGGTGTGGTACTCCGCGTAGGCTGCCCGGTCGTACGTTTCCTGGTAGACGACCAGCCCCTCGGCTCCGGATTTCACCATGCGCTCATACTCCGGCTGCTCCATGGGGCCGACCTCGATGGCCAGCGTCGGCACCTCGGCCCGCAGCGCCTCCAGGCACCGCTCCAGGTAGCCGTTGGAAACAAACTTCGGGTGCTCCCCCGCCACCAGCAGAATGTGCCGGAACCCCTGGTCCAGCAGGTGCCGCGCCTCCTTAACCACCTGCTCGATGGACAGCGTGACGCGGAAAATCGGGTTGTCCCGCGAGAAGCCGCAGTAGGCGCAGTTGTTCACGCATTCGTTCGACAAATACAGTGGAGCAAAGAGCCGCATCGTTCGCCCGAAATACTGGCGCGTCAGCCCCGAAGCCTCCCGCGCCAGCGCCTCCAGCCGCGCCTCGGACATGGGATCCAGCAGCCGCTCCAGCCGCCTCAGAAGTGGCGACCGTTCGGTGGAAAGCTGGTTGAATGTAGTGACAAAGGACATAAAGCAGAAAATGGCGGGAAGAAGGCGTTAATCCCGCGCCAATCGGGCAGGAGGAATCACGCACCCCGAATATGGAGGCGATCAGGCCGCTGGCAAGCGGCGCAGGAATGCGGGCGCCACAAGCTGTGCGGCTCGATGGCGAAAGTGGCTGCAGCTGGTGGCGGGAGGAAAAGCTGGCCGCCGAAGTCGGCTCCATCCGCGAAGTCCTCTGCGAAGGCTACAGCAAGACCACCGAAACCCGCCTCACGGGCCGCACCCCGCAAAACAAAATCCTCGTCTACGAAGGCCCCCACGACCGCCTGCGCGGCGAACTCCTTCCGGTGCGGGTGCTTGAAACCAAAGGCCTCACCCTCTGCGTCGAGCTGGCGCGAGACCCTCGAAAGTTGACACACAGGAATTTACGGAAGAGCCACCTGCACCCGCCCAAAGCAGCGGTCCCCGGCACCGCCTAAAGGTTCTTCATACACCACCCGCTCCCACTCCGCATTGATGGGGGTAATCGTTGGAGAATCCGCCAGAGGCAGCCAGCCCAGTGCGGAAAGCGAATTGCTCTTTTGCGGAACGTATTGCAGCCCGCTGCCGGTCCGTCGCAGAAACTCGAACCTCAGCACCTCCCCAGGGCCGTTCTCTGATCCGGAAATGACCGGCAGCCCGGCACTGCCCCCCGCACTCATCGCACCGCTGTCCGCCCCGGCGAGATTCATGTTAAACGCGTATTTCAAAAGGTTTTCCACCCCGTCATGGAACGGGGTGGCGGTGGCTGCCGCATTCCCTCCACTGAGACCGGCGACAGCGGTGAAGCCGGAAAATTGGGATTGGCCGGTTAGAGTCAGGAAGGTCTGGTTGGCGGTGGCGCCTGGCCCATCGGCATTTTCCGCGACGATCCTGTAATGATAAAGAGTGCCGGCGGTCAGCCCGGCGAGTGGAATGGTAAAGTTGAAGACGCCTGCGCCGGAAATCGGGGCCGCATTAAGATACTGCGTGTTTCCGTAAGATGCAGTGGGACCAAATTCGATCCGAACCAGCGTATTTAAACTATTCGGAATGACGGTGGTGCGGATGGTGGCGCGGGACCGTGTGATGTCCGTTGCGGTATCGGCTAGAATGACAGGCGGAGAGCCTGCGGGGACGCCTTTGGCAATGCGGTGGTTTCCGGTGTCAGCGACATAGACCGTGCCATCCGGGGCAATCGCGACGGCACGGGGTTGCTGGAAAGCCACTGGATTTCCGGTGAGCGAAGTCACAATTGGATAAGGGGCGCTCCGGCGCAGCAGAGGGTTTCCGGCGTCTGCACAGTAATGGTAGAAATTTCCGTAAGCCGCCAGACCCGAGGGAGCGGAGAAACGGGCGGCGCTGCCATAGCCATCGCTGGTGCCGGGCTGGCCGGGCTGGCCAAGGTAGGTGCTCACGATACCGCTGCTGGCGCGGCGGATGGCGGCATTTCCCGTATCGCAGATGACCAGATCCGAAAAGGAGTTCCAGTGCAAGCCGCGCGGCGATTGAAATCGTGCCGCCGCGCCGCTGCCATTCGCATTGCCTGGCATTCCCGCCGTGCCGGCAAGGGTGGAGACGGCCCCCGCCGCAGTGATCAGGCGGATAGTGTGATTCCCGGTATCGGCCACCGCGATCGTGCCGTCCACGTTGGCAGCGATCCCCTCCGGTGAGGAAAACCGGGCCGCGCTGCCGGTGCCGTTGGCGCTGCCGGACAGGCCGGCGGATCCAGCCAACGTCGTTACCGCACCCGCATCAGTCACCCGGCGGATGCTGTGATTGCCGGTATCCACCATAAAGAGGACCCCCGCGGAATCCAGCGAGAGCTGCCCCGGCGATAGGAAACGCGCGGCCGGGCCCGCACCATCGCTGCCTCCACTGCTGCCCGCCACTCCGGCCAGAGTCGTGACGACCCCGGCCGGGCTGATCCGGCGCAAGGTGTGGTTGCCGGTATCGGCGACGTAGAGATTGCCCGCAGCATCCACCGCGATGCCGCCCGGGGATTGAAAGCGTGCGGCCATGCCCGTGCCGTCAGCAGAGCCGGCTGCGCCGGGCTGACCGGCCAGCGTGCTCCACTGCAGTGCCGGGATTTGCGAACCGGAATTGACGCGGGTGAGCGTGAGATCATTCCCGTCCCCGCCCATGTAACTGACGCGAAAGGTGAACGTATTGCCAGCATATTGCGATGTGATGCCACTGCCTTCGGGATGATTGATGAAAGTGCCGGTGATGGCACCGGGGCCCGTGTTGTTCACAAGGGTCAGGACGGTTCCGGCGGAGGGAGTGAAGCCGAGGGACAGACTGTTGAGCGAAGAACCCGTAGCGGTAAATCCGCCCAATGTGAACAGCACCGTGCCAGGGGCGCTGAAATGAGCATCCAGCGGACCGGCCACGGTGAAGCTGGCGGTGGCTGAGTTGACGGTGCCGTCGCGGTTGGAGGCACTGAGCCGGTAGTGCCAGGTGCTGCCGGGCGTCAGGCCAGTGATCTGGTAGCTTACCCCGGCGGGCGACAAGCGGTTGGCGGGAGCCACGGGCACGCTGGCGGTGAAACCAAGAGCCTCCGTGGGGCCGTATTCAAACCAAGCAGTGGAGGAAAATCCATTCGCATCCACCGTGCCTCTCAAAGTGGCCGAAGACGCACCGGAGAAGGGAGGGCTGGTGGTGACAATTGGTGGAAACCCCGCAGGCACCCCTTTCATGACGCAGTTCGCGCCCCGGTCCGTTACATACAGCAGGCCGGCTGAGGTCATGTGGATGCCATCCGCCACGCTGAACCGTGCTGCCGCTCCCGTGCCGGGCAGGCTGCCGGAGAATGCCTCATCGCCGCCCATGATCGTGAGTGTGCCATCCGCCAGGATCCGTTGCACCGTCCGGCCGTCCGCAATGAAAACCGTCCCCTCCGTTCCCGAAGCGACGCCATCAGGGTCAATAATGTTTGCTGGGGGGTTACTGATGCTGAGCGTGGTCACCACCCCGGCGGGCGTGATGCGCCGGATCGCCCTATTGTTGGTATCAGCCACGAGGAGATTTCCATTGGCTTCGACAGCAATATCATTGGGACTGTTGAAACTGGCACCGGTTCCCGTGGCGTTGGTGGATCCCGCTGATTCCTGACCGGCAAAGGTGCTGACGGTACCATCGAGGGCAATGCGACGGATGCGGTTGCCGCTGGTGACGTAAATGATCCCGGCGGAATCCACCGCGACCCCTTCAGGGTTGGAAAACTTCGCCGTGGCCGCTGGGCCATCGACATGCCCGCCGGAACCGGAAACGCCGGCCAAAAGCGTCACTACCCCCGAAGGGGTGACTCTGCGGATGGTGTGATTTCCGGTGTCCGCGACGATGTAATCGCCGTTCACGTCCACTGCTACGCCCAATGGTATATTAAACCGGGCGACACTGCCGGTGCCGTTGGCGTTGCCTGGCGTGCCGGCCAATCCTGCCACCGTCGTCACCGCGCCGCCGGGGCTGATGCGGCGCAGGGTATGGCTGTCGTAGTCCACCGTTAGGAAATCGCCCGAGGGCGTGCGCGCAAGGTCGGACGGACTGCTGAACCGGCCGGCCGCGACCGCCCCATCGGCCGTGCCATAGCTGCCGGTCACGCCGGCCAGAGTGGTCACCACACCGGCCGTTGTGATCCGGCGCACCGCGTGGTTGTTTGTATCGCTCACATAAACAGTGCTGCCCGAGACCGCTACCCCGTAAACCCCGCTGAACCGCGCGGCGCTGCCAGTGGCATCCACGCTGCCCCGAAGGCCCGCCGTGCCGGCCAGCGTCGTCACGACGCCGGCGGCAGTTACCTTCCTGATCGTATAGTTATAGGTGTCCGCCACATACAGATTTCCGCTGCTGTCTGCTGCGATGCGGGAGGGGCTGTAGAACTTGCCTGCGGTGCCCGTCCCATCGGCCGATCCCCGGCCTCCCGCCAAAGTCGTCACGACGCCCCCGGCGGTAATTTTCCTGATCTTGTCGTTTCCGGCGTCAGCCACATAGAGATTGCCGCTGGCGTCCGCCGTAACGTCTTCGGGATTGTAAAAACGGGCCGCGCTGCCGGTGCCCTCGGTGCTGCCGCTGCTGCCAGCAAGACCCGCGACTGTGGTAACCACTCCGGCAGGAGTTACTTTGCGGATCGTGCAGTTGCCGGTGTCAGCCACGTAGAGATTCCCGGCGGTATCGATACCAATCCCACGAATGGCGTAAAATCTGGCTGCGCTCCCTGTCCCGTCCGCACTGCCGGAGGTGCCGCCCAATCCAGCGAGCGTTGTCACCACGCCCGCAGGCGTCACTTTGCGGATGGCGTGGTTCACATCCACCACATAAAGATTCCCTGCGCTATCCACCGCGATGTCCTGTGGATGGTGAAACCGCGCAGCGCTGCCCGTGCCGTTGGTGGTTCCCTGCTGCCCTGGCGATCCCGCCAGGGTCGTCACAACGCCCGCCGAAGTTATCTTGCGGATGGTGTATCCGAAATAGTCCGCCACGTAGGCATTGCCCGCACTGTCCACCGCTACGCCCTGAGGCGCACCAAACCGAGCCGCCCCGCCGGTGCCGTCGATGTTTCCTGAGCCCCCCGGCAGGCCGGAAAAAACCGACCACGCATAGGCATCCGGCACTTGCCCTAGTGCGGCGATGCGCGTCAGGACGATGTCATTCCCGTCCCCTCCCTGGTAGGTTGTCAGGAAGTGGAGAGTCTCACCGGAATGAACCGCAGTGGCGGTCCCTCCTTCGGGCAGGTCCACAAAGGTGCCCGCCACCGGCGTGCCAGCAGTGTTATTCACCAGCGTCAACGCCGTGCCCGGAGCCGGAAAGAAACCAAAAGTCAGGGCTGACAACCGCCGCCCCGTGGCGGTGAAGCCCGATGCGGAAACGGGCACGCCCGCCGCTGAAGCCCAGTGGGCGGGATAGACTGAGGCCGGGGTGAAAATGCGGTCCAGTCCAAGCGAGGAGCCAGCCGCATTTTGCGCCATCAGCCGGTAATGATAGACGGCTCCCGGAGTCAGCCCATTAAGAGTAGCGGAGACTGGCTGCGCAGCGTTGCCGTCCGGTGGAGTGAGCGAGACCGCGGTGCTGCTGCCATAGGCCGTCGTCAGTCCATATTCAAAAACCGCCGTCGTGCCTAATCCGTGCGGATGAACCGTGCCGGAGAGCACTGCCTGGACTGAAGTAACTCCGCTGACGGTCCCCGTGCTGACCGATGGACGCCCCCGGGGCAGATCGAACAGGGCGGCCGCGCCCCAGTCCGGAGCCTCGGCGTCATCTCTCGGCATCCCCGCCACTAATCGCGTTCCATCCAGAGCCAGCGCGGTTCCCATTTCGTCGCTGGTGCCAGGGGCTGGATTGTCCAATGTCCACAACGGTGCGGTTGGCGCCGGAGTCGCGAGATCATAGATAAAAACCCGTCCAGCATCAGTCGCGCCCGTGTCATTGCGCTGGGCCGCCACCGCCACCCGGCTGCCGGAGACCGCCACCGCAGAGCCAAATGCGTCATTCGCCACCGGTATCGGCGGGGGCAGGGTCATAAACGGCACGCCAGGCACCGCCGCTGCCAGATCATAGACATGAACCCGGCCGGCATTGGTGGCGCCGGTATCATCTCCTGAGGCTCCCACCACCAGCAGACTGCCGGCCACGGCCAGGCTGGCTCCAAAACTATTCGCCGGGCCGGAAACCGGATTTTGCAAAACTACCAGCGGACGGCTGGGAATGGCCCCATCCAAATCAAAAACATAGACTGAACCCGCGCTGCCTTCCCCCGCTGCCGCGTAGCGCCCCCCCATCGCCACCACCCAGCCGAAATAATCATTCGTCGCCGGTGCCGGATTGTGAATCGTTTCCACCGGACGCCCCGGCTGGGTGCTGTTCAGATCGAAAACGTAGATTGTGCCCGTGTCGCCGGGGCCCCTGTAGGGAGCGCCCACCAGCACCCGGCTCCCCGAGATGGCGAGTGAACGCGCGAAGTTATCCTGGGCGCCCGGCTCGGGATTATAAAGCACCCGCACCGGTTCCGAGGGGTTAGCCGCCGCCAGATCATAGACGAAGGCCCGTCCGACACTGCTAGTGCCAAACTCCTGAATGTAAGCTCCCACGACCAGGATATCCCCTTCCAGCGCCAGGGCGGAGCCGAACCGGTCAGTGTTCAGGGCACCCGGCCTGGTCAGACGGAGCAGCGGTACGCCGGGCGTCGCACTGTTCCGGTCATAGACGTAAACCTGCCCGGCATCCGTTCCGGCGGTGTCGTCATTGGGCGCACCGATGGCCACCCTGCTCCCAGAAACCGCCACCGCCGTCCCGTAACGATTGTCTCCGGCCAGCGAAGCATGCCGCAAATCCGGCCCCCGCACCGGCACCGCACCGCTCACCTCATAAACAAAAGCACTCCCAGGAATGGGTGCCCCCACCAGCACCCGGACGCCGGAGAGGGCCGCGGAAAAGCCAAACTGGTGGGAGCTGCCTGCTTCGGGATGCGGAATCACCGCCGCAGGGAGCGCTGGCATCGCCCGGTTGGCATCGAACACATAAATGCTGCCGGCATTCGAGGCTCCGCTATCATCCTGCGGCACCCCCACCACCACCAGGGGTCCGTCCATCGCCAGCACGGATCCAAATTGGTCGGAACTCTCCGGCGCGGGATTATCCAACACCGTCCGCACGGATGCCGTGCTCCCCAAAAGGTCGAATAAATAAACCCGTCCGGCATTGCTGGCCCCGGTATCATGAGCCGGGACACCTGCAGCAAGCCGGTTTCCACTGATGGCCACGGCGCTGCCGAAGCTATCATTACCCGCGGGGGCCGGGTGCGGCACCGTCACCGTCGGCACGGCAGGATCGGCCGCCGCCAAATCAAACACATAGACCAGCCCGGCATTGCTGGCTCCGGTGTCATCATTGAGCACCCCCACCGCCACCAAATTTCCGGAGATGTCCAAGGCGCGCCCGAAGAAATCAGACGTCGCCGGACTTGGATTGGCCAGCACCCGGACCGGCACCTCCGGGGAGACGCCGGCCAGATCATACACGTACACGGCTCCTGCATTCGTGGCCCCGGTATCATCGTTATACGCCGCTGTGATCAAAAGAGTGCCTTCCATCGCTACTACACTCCCAAAAAAATCATCCACCGCCGGACTCGGATTTGCCAACACAGCCACCGGAACCCCAGGGTTGGAACCTTCGAGGTCATAGACATAGACCAGCCCGGCATTTGTGGCCCCAGTGTCATCATTTGGAACCCCCACTGCCACGCACGATCCCGCCGCAGCCACCGCCATGCCGAAATTGTCCAACGCTGCAGGCGAAGGATTGAACAGAGTTCGCTGCAAACTGCCTGTCGCCGCATCATAGATTTTAACGGCACCGGCACTGATCCCGCCGGAAAAATCGACCGGGGCTCCGACCACCGCCAAACCATTCGCCCACGCCACACTCTGGCCCTGCTGGGTCCCGGTGAGGGTCTTCTCCCCGGGATCTTTCAGCAAATCCAGCAAACTTGCAGCGGACTCCCCGCGGCAAGGCACCCAGCCAAACAGCCAGCATCCTAAAATAAGCACATGGAAGCAAATAAATCGCGTCATAAAAAGAAATTGCGGTTAAAAATTTGGCAGGTTGCAGAATGGGAACGTCTATGTTAATAAAAGGAAGGAGGCTCCCGCCTCCTGTCGGAAAACCGGGACCTACGGCAGCGCGACTTCCACCCGGGCAAACCACTTGCCGCCGGTGACCGGGTCCAGGTAAACCACCCGCTCCCAGGCGGCGTCTATTGGGGTGACGGTGGGCGTAGCCGCGAGCGGCAGCCACGAACCCGCATTCAAACCGGGACTTTTCTTCGGCGTGTAGGTCAGTCCGCTGCCGATGCGGCGCAGGAATTCCACCCGCAGCACACGTCCCCCCGTCGGGCCCTGCACGGCAATCACCGGCAGCCCGGCGGTGCCGGTCCCGGATGTCAGGATGCGGCTGTCCGCCGCCGCCCCATTCAGGTTGAAGGCGAATTTCAGGAGGTTGGGCACGCCATCGCCTTTGGGGGGTGGCGAGGGGCAGCGCCTCGTTGCCGGTCAGGCCGGCGGCGGTGGCCCAGTCCGTCATTGGGGATGATTGACCAGTCCAGGTAAAGCCATCCACCCAACCGCAATCGCTGCCGGCGGGGGTGCTGGATTGCCGCTTATAACGCCAGAGGACTTCATGACTGCCAGGTTCGGTGATTTGAAGGGTGCGCTGCTGCCAGTCCACATTTCCGGAAATTAACGTCCGTAAACTGCCATCCACAAAAAGGCGAAGTTCATCGAAGAACTGCACGGAGCTGACCTTCCACCAGAAGGACAGGGTGCCGGCCCCGGTGACGGTAGTGCTGAGGTCACTGGACTCGTATTGGTCGATTGGGCCGCTGCGCGCAGCGTCCCCGCCGATGGTGGCGACATCCGTCTGACCATACCAGCCGGTCCCGGTTTTGGTGGTGAAGACGAAGCCTTCAGCATCGAGAGCCAAGGGAAGATCGACGAAAAACCCGCCCCGAAGTTGAATGGTGAAAGGGTTTTCGTCGGCATCGTTGCTGACGAGGGTAAGCGTGGCGTTGAGGATGCCGGCGGCGGTGGGTTGAAATCGGATGCCGAAAGGCGTGGAGGTGCCGGCGGCGGCGGCCGCAGGGGGAGGGGTGACCAGCGAGAAAGCGGAAGCTCCAGGTCCGGACAGGCTGGCGGATATTCCGCTGAGGGAGGCGTCCCCGACATTGTGCAGCAGGAAGGAAAGGGATTGGGAGCTACCCACGGCAGCACTGAAAACGACGGTGGACTGGTCATCAAAAAGTTGCGGTCCGCTGGACTGCTGCAGCACGATTTCCGGACCCGGCACCGGGGTGAGCAAATAGACATAGGCGCTGCCCTGATCCTTGACTGGACGGCCATCAGGCAGGGGCGTGTCATCACCGGAAGCTCCAATGACCAGCGTCTGGCCGCTCAGACCAACCGCGACTCCAAAGAAATCGCCGGAACCGGCATCAGCGGGTGTGATTTTGGGCTGGGGAGTCCAGAAAGTGCCGGTTCGGACAAAGACGTAGGCAGCGCCGGCTTCAAAACCCCGCTCATTGTCGTATCGGGCCCCCACCACCACCCGCTCGCCGGATAGGCTCACGGAGTGACCAAACCAAGCACCCGCGTGGCCATCCGTCGCTAAAAGCTTGGCCTGCTGGGTCCACAGAGTACCTTGGCGGACAAAAACATACGCGGCTCCGGTGGAACTACCTGCCGCATTCTGTGCGCCGAAGGCTCCAACGACCAACGTATCGCTGCGGAGACTGACGGCATTGCCAAACTGAACTCCCTGCGAAGCATCGGCAGCGGCCAGTTTGGCCTGTTGGCTCCAGGCAGTGCCACTGCGGGTAAAGACATAGGCGGCCCCGGCACTGCTCCCTTTTTCATTGTCGCGCGACGCCCCGATCACGGCGGTGTCCGCCTGCAAGCTGACAGCTTCCCCGAAGAACTGCCCGTTGGAACCATCGGCGGCGGTCAGTTTGGTTTGCTGGGTCCAGACGGCACCAGTGCGGACAAAAACATAGACGCCATCGGCGTAAAGTGCTCCCACCAGCGCCGTGTCGCCATCCAGGCTGACCGAATAGCCAAAGTCGTCATTACTGGCCCCGTCAGCGGCGGTCAGTTTGGCCTGCTGACTCCAGGTGCTACCGGAACGGACAAAGACATAGGCACTGCCGGAACCATCTCCGCGATCATCGTCCCCTCTGGCGGAAACGAGGACGGACTGGCCGGAGAGGCTGACGGACGAACCGAAAAAATCCTCTTTCGCGGCATCGGCCGGGCGCAATCGGGCTTGCTGCGTCCAGGTGGTCCCGCTGCGCACGAAGAGGTAGGCACTTCCGGCCCCGGCCCCGGCCGGGGTATTGTCCGATGCCGCGCCCACCAGAATGGTATCTCCATCAATGGCCAGAGCCTGCCCGAACCGGTCTTCCTGAGCGGCATCATCCACCGGCATCTGGGCTTGGAAACCCCACGTGCCCGCATTCCGGACGAAGGCATACGCGGCACCGGATGCATTGTTAGGTCCGTCTTCATCGAAGGCCCCACCCACGATGGTGGAGCCGGCGATGGCCACACTGACGCCGAAATAACCGTCCCCCGCTCCGGCGGTCAGCCGGGTCTGTTCGGTCCAGTTGGCCCCTGAGCGCTGGAATACATAGACGGTGTTCGCCAGATGGGCTCCGATGACGGCGTGGTCACCGTCCAGCCCCACCGCGCCGCCAAAGTAGCTTCCTGCGGAACCGTTGGAGGCGGTGACTTTTTGCTGCTGGCTCCAGGTGCCGGCGCTGCGGGTGAAGAGGTAGGCACTGCCGGAATTGCTGCCCCGGTCATCATCGCCGCTGGCACCGATGACTGCGGCATCGCCGGACAGGCAGAGGGCGCTGGCGAAGTTGTCTCCCGCCACGCCGTCCGCCGCCGTCAGTTTTTGCTGAAACGTCCAACTGGCCCCGCTGCCGGTGAAGACGTAAGCACTCCCGGCGTCACTGCCGCGGTCGTCATCATAGGTGGCCCCAATCAATGCGGAGGCACCGGAGAGGCATACCCGCACCCCAAACTCGTCTCCACTTTGTCCATCGGTGGCGGTCAATTTGGCCGCCTGGCTCCACACAGTGCCAGTGCGCTTGAAAATGTAAGCGCTGCCGGAATTGCTGCCCCGGTCATCATCCAGGCGGGAGCCAATCAACGCGGTGTCTCCTTCCAAACTGACGGAAACGCCAAACGTGTCACTTGCCGCGGAGTCGCCGGGCACCAATTTCGCCTGCTGATTCCACACTCCCGCATTCCGCATGAAGACGTAAGCACTCCCTGCGTTGCTGCCCGTGGATAAATCGTCCAGATAAGCGCCAACCAACACGGTTTCACCGGAGATCGAAACGCTCTGGCCGAATTGATCATCCGTGTTTGTGCCA
Organism: bacterium; assembly: GCA_031411255.1. Classification (GTDB taxonomy): domain Bacteria; phylum Verrucomicrobiota; class Verrucomicrobiia; order Verrucomicrobiales; family V1-33; genus JANOAS01. The sequence goes on along the minus strand of JANOAS010000367.1, from coordinate 65,797 downwards.
GGTTTGAGGCGCGCTTCAAAAGTCCAGACCCCGCCCGAGCGGACAAAAACATAGACGGACCTTTCCCCCACTCCCCCGACCACGGCCGTCTCACCGGAAATGCTGATGGAAGTGCCCAACTTCGCTCCCGTGAGGAGATGGGAATCGGCCGTGCCAATCTGCGGTTTGAGCTTCTGCTCCAAATTCACAATCAGTGGATCAATCGTCACCGGATACACAGCCTGGGCATCGTTGATGGCCAGCAGCACGCCAGCCGCACTGGGACGCATCCGGGAAGGCAATGGCCTGCCGGTGGCATCCCACACCTTGAGCTGACGGTAGCCCAGCACCGGGACACTGTTTTTATCCACCAAAAGGATATCGCCGACCGAATCCGGATCGGCCACGGGTCGCAAGTCGCCCGTTATCGGAATTTCCAATCCGCATTCCCGATCAGCGGTGTTTTCCGGTGCCGGGGGGCGTGGGCGGCTTGGAAGGACAAAGCCGTGCTCGATTCCTTCGGGACGGTTTTGATACCACTCAACAACTCCCTCAGGGGAGGCATATTCCACCCGCGAGGAAGCCGACTGCGACGGACGCACCCTGGTGGGGGAGTGGATCCCGAACTGCGCCCGCCATTGGCGATCAGGTCTGCCGGACTCAAGGCGCACCCCGGTTTCCAGAAATCTAGCTGTCAGATTCTGACCCGGATTGGCGGCAAAATAATGCACCCCGAGATTCTGCGGCAGTCGGGCCTCCTCCGGCAGAAGCGAAGTGACCGCATGGCGTGCCGCCTGAACCACTTCGTAGAAAGAGGCACGCTCCTCCTCTTGCAGTTCACGGGACATTGCCCCGGAAGGCAACAGGCCAGCACTGCCTTTGGACTCCGAGGATTGGGACCCGGCGATGGCATGGCCCGCTGATGCCCCCGTTTCCGCAGGGGCTTGCCGCGGGGGATTGGCAGGGGTCCCTACAGGGAAGTGTTTCGGGTTGGGGGCATCATGATGAAGCGTCCAAAATCCTAAGCAAAGGCCGGCCAAAGCGATCCAGAGTGTTTTTTTCATAACTTCTTGTCTGATAGAAATTTGCCTTTTCAGAAAGGCGTTGGACCGGGGATCGGACTCGGAGAGTGAGGGTGGCTGAAGGATGAATTATAAACGAAAAACAATGCGTGACACTGCCGCGCTAGGCTGATTTTGGCGTTCGGCATTGGTTGTCGGGGTGGTTCACGTCGGATAATTATTGTCGTGAGCGTAGCGCCACCTGTCCGCTGTGCCAAGATTTTTTCTTGGCAGCGGAGTTTTCCGAACTTCTTCGGTGTCCCCTACCTACTCGGTGGCTTCCAAGACGAGGATGCAGCCGTCTCCGAGATCGACCTCCAGCGCCTTCCAGGCTTGGTCGGCGCTTTTGTCCCAGAGTTCGAGCGTATCAGCAGCGGGGGCTTCGTCGTCGTCGTCGGGAATCCAACCTCCGATGGCCTGCCACGGTGGGTGGATGGCTACGAAGGATTGATTCGCCCGCCCCGCCTGGCAGGCTCACCCTGCGGGCTCCCGCTTCGCCTGCGTCTAAAACGCCTCCGACCCCTCGGCGTCTTTCAATGTCGAATGGTGGCTCTGGTAATGGGGTGCGCCGTGTTGCTCCGTGTTGCCTATGTTGTTGCGCTATGTGGTCTGTCCCTTTGCGCCTTGCGGCTCCAGTGGCCCAGCCACTGTGCACTCGCGCACCCTCGCACGAATGAACTGCCAAAACGGGCCTGCCGCTGCTGGCCAGAACGGGAGTGTGAGGGGCGTCGACTGGCCTTTCCCGGCACAAAAGTGAAATATTCTGCCACATCGCGTCGCGGATGCCGAGGAAAGAGGTGCCATGAATACACCTGTTGCCTTCACGTCATTCTCCAACCGCTCCCGCGCCTGGCTTGCTGCCTGGGCTCTGAGTTTCGCCAGTCCGCTCTGCGCGGCTGATACTGTCGTCCAGCTCCGCTACCTGTGGGCGGACGGGCTGAACGGTCCCTGGACTGCCGTGCCCGAGCGCAGCCAGCCGCTGTGGGCGAAGCGACTCGCACCGACAATGACCGAGGCCAGGAAAGCCAGAAAGGTGTGAACCGGCGGGATGGCATTGGGCGAGGAATAGGTGAAAGGCATGACCAGGGCAAGCTGCGCAGGCAGGCCAATTTGACGCAGCCAGGCGAAGAAGCTGGCCAGCCCGGCAAACGGGGTGACGGCCTTCGTGGTCGACTGGAATTGGACTTGCGCCCCCCCGAGGAGGGCTGCGAAATTGAGGATACCGTTCTGTGCGCTGGAGAGTGGTTTGGTCTGCATCGTAACTCATCATTCCACATCTCCCTGCGCGCAGAACGCGATTTTTTAATCGCGGTTTTCGGGTTCAAGAGGCTTGCAATAGATCCTCCCCCAACCGCAAAACGCACTCGCAGGCGATGCTTCCGCATTGCGGGGAGGGTGCACCGCACAGAGAACAGTGCGCCCACCTTCCCGGCGCTCACGGCTCGGCTGGAGCTTCCGGGGGCCGGGCATCAAAGTGGGGGAGGGGCCGGACGAGGTTCGCGGGGAGGGGGCGGCGGCGCTCGAAGATGTTTTTCGCTAGGAGCTGGGAGGTGGCGTAGGTGTCGGCCATCATTTCGAGCTTGGCGTCGATGTTGTCGACGTGGTGGAGGGCGATGGCCTCCGGGGTTTTCGGCCAGACGGGGGAGCCGAACTGGAGTTCGCCATGGTGGGAGGCGATGAGGTGGAGAAGATGGAGGCGGACCTCGTCGGAGGCGGGCTGGAGGGTGGCCCAGGGGCCGGAGAGGGAGGCGTCGTCGAGGATCTGGCGCCAGAGGGAGTTGATGAGTTCGATGCCGAGGGTGATGTGGCCGAGCATTTCGCCGTGCTCCTGGTAGGGCATGGTGAAGCCGGTCTCGGCGTAGACGTTTTCCCAGAGTTTCCCGCAGTCGTGAAAGAGGACGCCGGTGAGGAGGAGATCACGATTCAGGTAGGTGTAGACGGTGCAGAGGGCGGCGGCGGCGCGCATCATCTGGGCGACGTGCTCGACGAGTCCGCCGCGGCGGGCGTGGTGGTACTCGCGCGCGGCACCGGTGCGGCGGAAGCGCTCGCCATGCACCGTGAGGAAGCGGGCGCAGAGGGCGTGCAGGCGCGGGTCGGCCAGGGAATCGCACAGGGCGGTGATGTCGGCGTAGTCGCGGGCCTGTTTTTCCCGGAGGGGGGCGGGTCCCTCAATGAGGGTGGCGGTCTCCTCGGCGGTGAGGGGGCGCAGTTCGAGCTTCCGAGCGTCGAGCCCGAATGGGCCCTGGGTCCAGTCCCCGCTGGCCTCGATGAACTGGCGCGCGGCGAGCCGGCGTCCGGCGGCGAAGGCGGGGCTGTCCGACCAGAGGCGAAGGGTGGTGCCCTCCTCGGCGTCGGCGAGCTTGAGTTCGAGGAATTCGTTCCCGTTTTTGGCGGGCTTCATCTGGATGGACTCGATCTGGACGTGGACGGCGGCAGTGGTGGGAAACTCCGGGCCGGCGGTCTGCTTGAGCTGCTTGAGGGAGAGGTGGGACATGGGCGGAGAAGGCGGGGTTAGTCGGACTCGATGGTGTTGGGCAGTTCGTCGGTGTTCCCCTCCGGGTCCGGGGGAAAATGGAGGGCGAGTTTTTCCGCTGCGGCATCCAGGGCGTGGAGCAGAGCGGCGGTGTGGTCCCCGGCGCGCAGGTGCGTGGTCATGGCGGCGGCGATGCCCTGCCAGAAGGCGTCTCCGCAGTGCGCGTGGATGGCGGTGTCGCCGATGACGGCGAAGTTCCGCGAATGCGGGGCGAGGAAAAGGAGGACGGCATTCCGGTGGCGGGTGCGGTCCATGCGCAGGCGGTGGAAATGAGCCCGCGCGGTGCCGAAGGGGTCGTCCGTGGCGTGGCTGGAAATGAAGACGCGGACCTCCCCGCTGGTGCGCGCCTCGGCCTCGCGGATGGCGGCGAGCAGGCGTTCCTCGTCGAGGGACTTGATGAAGGCGCGGTGGGTCATGCGGGGCGGTTCCAGATTTCTCAAAGCCTGCGCAGGCCGTCCTCGGTCATGGCGCAGGGGATGTCGGCGTCGATCTGGTCGATGCGGCGGAGGGTTTCCTCATCCAGGACAAGGTCTGCGGCCTTCAGGCTCTCGTCCAGCTGGGCGACCGTGGTGGCGCCGACGAGCGTGGAGGCGACGAAGTCATGCTGCTTGCTCCAGGCAACTGCGAGGGTGGTGACGCTGAGGCCAAGATCGCGCGCGATGACCTGGAGCCGGGCGGTGGTTTCCAGGGTGCGGTCGTTCACGAAACGCCGGGCCATGCGCTGCTGGCGCTCGCCGCCATTGCTGAGGTAGTCGCTGAAGCGCGCTCCCTCGGGCAGGGCGCCGCCATTGTATTTCCCGGTGAGCACGCCGCCGCCGAGCGGTGAATACGGCAGCAGGCTGAGCCCCTCCTGCCGGCAGACCTGGGCGAGTTCGCTCTCGCAGCGGCGGTTGATGAGGGAAAAATTATTCTGCACCGTGTCGAGCCGGGCGAGGTGGTGCTTTTCGGAAGTCCAGAGGCTCTTCATGACGCCCCAGCACGTTTCATTGCTGCAGCCGATGGCGCGGACCTTTCCCTGCTTCACCAGCTCGGTGAGGGCGGAGAGGGTGTCCTCGTGCCTCATGCCGTGGTCGGGCCAGTGGGTCTGGTAGAGGTCGATGTAGTCAGTCTGGAGCCGGCGCAGGCTTTCCTCGCAGGAGCGGATGATCTGGTGCCGGTCGAGGAAATTGAACCCGCCGCGCACCGGGGCGCGGAACCAGCCGTGGCCGGGGCCGGTGACCTTCGTGGCGATGAGGAACTGGTCGCGCGGGCGCGTCTTCAGCCAGCGGCCGACTATTTTCTCCGTGTCTCCGGCCAGCTCGGCCGAGGGCGGCACGGGGTAAAGCTCCGCCGCGTCGAAGAAGTCCACGCCGGCCTCCGCCGCACGATCCATGATGGCGAACGAGGTGGCCTCGTCCGCCTGCAGGCCAAAGGTCATCGTGCCCAGGCCAATGTCCGTCACCACAAGTCCGCTGCGTCCCAGTCGTTTTCGATTCATGACAGGAGCCTGGCGAGAAGCCGGGGGGCCTCAAGTTGGAATGTGGGACGGCGGGAAATGCTGCTTACTTTGCCGCCGGGGCCGGGATGAGCTTTTGCGCGACCAGCCACTCAAGCGATCCCTTTTGCCACGCGTCCCACATGGGGCCGCGGTAGCCGTTCAGCCCATGGCCGCCGGAGGCGAGTTCGATGTACTCGACGGGGCGGCCTTTTGCCTTCATGGCATCGCGGAAGTCGGCGCTGTTTTTCGGCGTGACCACGGTGTCGTCCAGCGCATGGGCCAGGTAGACGGGCGGGGTCTTGTCGGTGACGTTTTTCTCCGCGGAGAAAAAGTCCAGCTGGGCCTGGGTGGGGCTGGGGCCGAGGAGGTTCGTGCGGGAGCCGCCATGGGCCTGGGAGCCCATGCTGATGACGGGGTAGACGAGGATGGCGAAGTCCGGCCGGGAGCTGGCGCGCTCTACGGGGTCTGCGGACTCGGGGTTTCCCCCGTCGAAATGAGTGACCGCCGTGGAGGCCAGGTGACCGCCAGCGGAAAAACCGATGATGCCGATGCGCTTCGGGTCCAAATGCCACTCCGTCGCATGAGAGCGCGCGGTGCGGATGGCCTGGGCGGCATCCAGGCGCGGCACGTCAGCCCGGCCCTTCGGCAGGCGGTATTCGAGGACAATGCCGGCGATCCCGTTTTTCCCCAGCCACTCGGCGATGCCGTGCCCCTCGCCCCCCGTGACGAGCCCGCCGTAGCCGCCGCCAGGGCAGATGATGAAGGCGGAGCCGTTCGCCTTGCCCGCCGAAGGCAGATGCACGGTAATGACAGGCACGCCGGCCTTGTCGATGGTCCCGTCACCATTCGGCGCCCCATACGGCCAGAGGGAGAGGCGCTGCGGGGCGGGTGTTTCCGCGTGGGAAACACCGGACGTCAGCACAAGCACGGCGGCGGACAGAAGGCGGAGGGTGGTTTTTGAGATGGAGTTCATGGTGACTTTTGGCTGGGCGTTTTTGGCAAGGGAGCGGGAATGAGTTTGAGGGAGGCCAGCCACGCAAGCGAGCCTTTTTGCCAGGCTTCCCACATCGGCCCGGAAAAATGGTTGAGCCCGTGGCCGCCGGAGTGCAGCTCCAGGTACTCGACGGGGCGTTGGTTCGCCAGCATGGCGTCGCGAAACGCCGCGCTGTTCGCTGCGGAAACTGTGGCATCGTCCAGCGCGTGGGCCAGGTAGACCGGCGGGGTCTGCTCCGTCACTTGCTTCTCGCAGGAGAAAAAATCCAGCTGCTCCCGGGAGGGATTTGGCCCGAGAAGATTTGAGCGCGAACCTGCATGCGCAAGCGGCCCCATGCTGATGACCGGGTAGACGAGGATGCCAAAGTCCGGTCGCGAACTGAAGCGCTCAACCGGGTCTGCGGCGGCGGGGTTTCCCCCATCCGAATGGGTCAGGATGGTGGCGGCGAGGTGCCCGCCGGCGGAAAGCCCGATGATGCCGAGCCGCTTCGGATCAATGCCCCATTCTGCGGCCCTGGCCCGCACCGTCCGCATGGCGCGGGCGGCATCCAAGCCCGGCACACCCGCCCGGCCGGCAGGCATGCGATACTCCAGCACGACGCCCGCGATCCCTTGTTCCTCCAGCCACGCGGCGATGTTGTGGCCGTCGCTCACGAGAGAGAGCCTGCCATAGCCACCACCTGGGCAAATGACAAAGGCCGTGCCGCTCGCCCGGCCCGGTTTTGGGAGGCGGACGGTGATGAATGCCTCCTCCGGGTTGCCCTGCGCCCCGTCGCCCCCCGGCGCGCCCCCGGGCCAGAGCGGGAGGCGCTCTCCGGGGAAAGTGGTGACCGCCGGAGCTACGGGTTCAGCTGGCTGGCTCCGGGTGGCGAGCATCACCCATGCTGCCACTGCCGCCACGGCGACCGCCACCAGTCCGGCGAGGAATGTGGGAGGCAGCGGCATGGGAAAAACCCGATTGGTTACTTCGCCGGGGCCGGGACAGGGGCGGCGGCGCCTTCGATGCTGACGTCGTCGTATTTCACCGTGTCGTCGAAGGACCCGATGCCGATCTGGCCGGAGGTGAAGTTTTTGTCCGTCGCCTCCATGCAGGGCGTCTTCATGTCGTCGAAGTAGATCTTGATCGTTCCCGCATCGGCGTCGCGCTCGATCTTCACGTCGTGCCAGGTGTCATTTTTCCACGGGGTGCCGGGGCTGGTCTTCGAGGAGATTTTGGTCCGGTCGGCCTTGTTGACGATGAAGATCTGGTTCGCGTGATCGTCGGTCTTCAGGCCGAGGTGGACGTAGTAGAACTGGGCCGGGTTCTGGTAGTTGAAGATGATGCAGGCGTCGCGGTGCGGGTAGTCGTTGGTGGTGCTGCGGACCTTCGCCGTGAAGGTGAAGCTGCCCACGCTCACGTCCTTGAGCAGGGCGAAGGTGAAGGGGCTGCGGTGGGGCGGCTTGAAGCTGCCGACCTTCTTCGTGAGTTCCAGCACCTTGCCCCCGTGGTCGTCGGTCACGGCCCAGACCGCCGGGTCCGTGGGCTGCCAGCGGTCGGAGCCTTTTTCAAAGTCCTCCTTGAAGCTGACTTTGGCCCCGGCGGCGGCGGGTTTCGCGGGTTCATCCGCCACGCCCAGGGAGACGGTGGCGGCCAGCAGGAAAAGGAGGCGGGGTTTCATGATAGGGAGGAGCCTGCGTCTAGCCGGCAGCGGCGATTTCCGGTTCGGAGGCGGGAAGGACTCCGTTTTTCGCCTCGAACTCGGAGCACCAGCCTTTAATCTCAAGATCGTTGAAAATCTTGCCAATCACGCGGCGGAGGAGGCCCTTGAGGCTGGCATTTTCCACCTGCTGGAGGGAGCGGATGGCCTCCTGTTTGTAGGATTCGAGGAGAGTGAGGCAGCGGTCGTCCGCCCCGGTGTCGTGGACGGCCTGGCGGACCTGGGGGACGGTGGTGCCGGCCGGAGTGCGGCGCTCCCAGAGGGCGTCGAAGAGGGCTCGGGTGTCGCCTTTCGCCTTTTCCCGGGCCTCGGCGAGGAGGATGCTGGGCCGGATGGTTTCAAGGAGGCTGGCCCCGGCGTCGTCGGAGAGGTCGTCCATGTCGTCCCGGATCTGGTAGGCGATGCCGAGGGCGGTGGAGAAGGCGGCGAGGGCGTCACCGGTTTCCTCCAGCCGGCCGGCCAGGCAGGCGCCGAGCTTGAGGGCAACCTCGAAGGCGGGGGCGGTTTTTTGGCGGAAAATTTCGAGCACCTGCTTTGGGCCGAGTCCGGCGGGTTGGCGGGCCCAGGCGAGTTCGGCGCCCTGACCGCGGCAGAGTTCGCGCTGGCCCTCGGCGGCCACGAGGAGCATGGCGGCCTTTTGCTCCGCAGGAATGTCTGCGGCGGCGATGAGGCGGTAGCCCTCGCCAATGAGCAGGTCGCCCACATTCAGCGCGATGGCGGTGCCGTGGGAGGAATGCAGGGTGGCCTCGCCGTAGCGGGTGTCGTCCTCGTCCTCGATGTCGTCGTGGATGAGCGATGCCTTGTGGAAACACTCGACGGCCACGGCCAATTTTTTCAGGCTGTCCGGTATTTCTCCGGTTGGGTTCTCCTCCAGAGCACGCCAGGCGGCGACGGTGAGGTAGGGACGCCAGCGCTTGCCGGCACGGGCCATCCACTCTCGGGACAGCTCCTCGGCAGGGCCGGAGGCGGGGCCCATGATGGCGGCCAGGTTTTCCACGCTGAACCACGTCTGCACCTCGCGCTGGAGGGCATTCAGGTCGAGCCGGCGGGTGGTGTCGTCACTGGTGAGGTGGAGGTATTCCCAGACCCAGTCGATGTCCACCGTGGTGTCGATGCAGTCGTCCTGCAGAAGGGGTACGGCGATGGACGGGATGGCTGCGGCCTCGACGTAAGGGAAGGTGCGCTCCAGCACCGGCAGGCAGGAAATGCCGACAATGGCCTCGATCTGGCCCGTCTGAATGAGGGACATGACGACGGCGGAGCCTTCGGCAACGAGGACGGCATAGCCGAGCGCCTCGGCCTCGTTTTGGAAATCCTGAATCGTGCAGAGCCCGCACTGCTTGCAGAGGAGGCCGAATTCATCAAACGGCGCGGGGCATTTGCTCTCCACACGCAGGCACTTGGGCATGAGCAGGAGCCTCCGCTCGTATGGGATGGCCGCCAGCGCCTCGCGCCACATCTCGTTGTTCAGCAGGACGGCGGTGTAGTGCGTATAAATGGGGTCATAGCCGGTGGTGCCGATGATTTTCTCCGCATGGACGCGCAACTCCTCCAGCGGCATGGGCGGCACGGGCTTCTCCAGCGCGATGTAGTTGCGAATATACTGCAGCAGCGCATCCCGTTCCTTTTTAGTCTGGGGGATGTTCTTCTTGGGAGTCCGAAACCGCGTGGTCGTCATGGGGACGGGCGCGGGCAGCTTGATGGTCTGGAGCGGTGGTGAGGCGGGGGCGGACATGCTGCCCATTGTAATGAAGATGACAGCTTGTCCAGAGAAACCCGCCCTGGTTCACCCCTATCTTTTCGCCAGGGCGACACCCCGCAGGCTGCGGTTCCGGCTTTGCCCGCCCCAGCGGCGACGGACAGCCCCGATGCGCAAAAATGACAATTGCGACTCAAAGTGAAGTTTTCTCTAGTAATTCTAAATATAACCACTATACTAAGGCGCCGTTTCCAGCATCTACAAATCTCGGCATACTTTTTGTATTTCCAAACAATCAAGCTGGGTCAGGCATCTCCCGCTCCCCATCCCTCCCGAATGAAGTATCTCATCATCCATCCAGACCTCTCCCGCATAGCGGGGGGGGAATTGTTTTCGGTGCATGCCATGCACCGGCTGCTGGAGCATGGAGACCACGAGGTGAGCCTGCTGTCGTTGAAGGCTCCCGACTATGAGGAAATCGAGAGGGCCACGGGTCTGGCGCTGCAGTCGGACAGGATTCGATTCATCCCAGCGCAACTGCCGGCGTTCATGTCCGAGCCCGGACGATTTGGCATGTGGCGGATGGCATTTCTCCAGCGGGCGGCGCGGCGGATCGCGAGGGAGCATGACGTGTGCATCTGCGGGTTCAACGAGATGGACTTTGGGATTCCCGGAATGCAGTACATTCATTTTCCAGCACATGCGAATCCCGCCCTGCTGGCGCGATACCAGATCCTGGCACCGGACAACATTTACTTCCGCCACCGCGCGTTCTACTGGGCGTACCGTTTTTTACAGGGTTTCATCTCCAACTACAGGACGAAACACCTGAGGGCCAACTACTCGTGGGTGAACTCTGAATTCATGAGCGGCATCGTCAATGAGGCCTACGGCATCCAAGGGAAAGTGTGCTACAGCGCGTTCGTCCCGCCGGAGTCCGAGTGGAACTACCACAGGGAGCGGGAATTCAGGATGGTATCGATCGGGCGTTTTGCCTCGGACAAGTACCTGCTGGAGCTGATGGACCAGTGGGCGGCGCTTCACCAGGCGCATCCCACGCTGAAGTTCACGCTGGCCGGTCGCATCAGTGAGCCGGAGTACTTACGGCTCGTTCAGGAAAAGGCGGCAGCGCTGGGTGTGCCGGTGGAAATCCTACCCGACTGTCCGCGGGAAAAACTGAAGGATCTGCTGGAAACGAGCCGCTTTTACCTGCATCCGAAGCCTCTGGAGCACTTCGGCATAGTCATACTGGAAGCAGCCTATGCCGGGTGCCTGCCGTTTGTGCACCAGTCGGGTGGAATGATCGAAATCGCGCCCTCCACCGCCCAGCAGTATACGAGCCTGGAGGACCTGCTGGAAAAATTCGCCGCCGTGGTGGCCCGGCCGCAACTGGAGGCGGAACTGCTGGCAGCACAGGCTGCCCACCGGGTGCGCTTCAGCACGGAAAATTTCTACCGGGATTTTGAGCAAGGGGTTGCCGAATTCATCGCAAGCCGCTGCGGGGCGCGACCGCCCGTCGCCTCGGAACCCGCCCACGCCACCGCCTCACTTTAACCAGCCACACCACACACCTGCACTACAATGATGAACCTGGAACTGAAACTGCTAACTGGAATCTCCCGCAGCCTCCCGTCGATCAAGGGCGCGGGGCGCATCGGCCATCTCGTCGAGGACGTCTATCTGCGCAAAGCCCGTCCGCGGGTCGAGGTGCCGGTGCTTGATTTCCGGATGGCTCTGGAGCCGGCGGAGGAGGTCGACCGCCACCTGCTTTTCATCCCGCAGCTCTATGACCGGAAGGAGCTGGCCTACCTGCGCAGCAATCTGCCGAAGGACGGGTGCTTCATCGACGTGGGTTCGCACATCGGCTTTTACTCCCTGAGCGCGGCCCGCACCGTGGGTCCCCGGGGAAAAGTGGTGGCCTTCGAGGCAAATCCGGTGACGTTCAAGCGCTTGAAGGAAAACATCCACCTCAGCGACTGCCAGAACATCAAGGCCGTGAACGCAGGCGTGGCCGATGCGCCGTGCACGCTCAAGCTTGGCGTGGGACACGACGGAAATGCGGGCGCGAATTCCTTCCTCGCCACGGAAGGCCCGACCGTGGAGGTGGAGTGCCTGCCCCTGCTCGACCTGCTCAACGAACACGGCATCACCCGCGTGGACGGGGCGAAATTCGACATCGAGGGCTTCGAATTCCGCGTGCTGAAGGCGTTTCTGGCCACAGCTCCGCGCTCGATTTGGCCGGTTTTCATCATCATCGAGGACAATCCCGAGTACCACGAAGCGGCGGGCGGGGACGCCATCGCCCTGCTGACATCCGCCGGGTACGCTGAAGTGGAGTCCGTCTCCTTTGGCCCGCTGCGCAATGTGATCCTGCGCCTGCCAGAGGCGTGAGCCGCCGCCGCTTCGCAGGCGGGACTCCGGCCGGGTCCTTGAGGGTTGCGTCCTGCCGCGCCAGGGAGTAGCCTAGCACCATGGTCACCGCAGCACTCCCCCTCCCTTCCCGCCGCACGGCCCGCTCCGTCGCGGTCGCGCGGTTGCTGCCAGATTTGCAGAGCGGCGACCACCTCAGCGTGCCTGAATTTCTCCGCCGGTGTGAGGGCATGCCAGGTTTGCGGAAAGCCCAGCTCATCGAAGGAATCGTTCATATGCCCTCCCCAGTCCGCGCCGACACGCACGCAGCACCTGACAACGTGCTCCAGCTTTGGCTGGGCAGCCACGCTCTCGAAAATCCTGAGCTGGAATGCTACACCAACGCCACCCTCGTCCTTGATGCAGACAACGCCGTCCAGCCGGATGCGATCCTGTGCACCGCCCCCCGCCCTGGAGGGCGTGTCTGGTTGAATGAAAGCGGCTACCTGCGCGGCGCGCCGGAACTCGCCTGCGAGGTGGCGGCCAGCAGCGCCTCGGTGGACCTGCATGAGAAGTTCCGCGCCTACAGGAGGAATGGAGTGCAGGAGTACCTCGTGTGGCTGACGCTGGAGAAGCGGGTGCGGTGGTTTCAGCTGCTGGACGGGGAGTATGTGGAGCTGAAGGAGCGGGCCGGACGCATCGAAAGCGTGGTCTTTCCCGGACTGGTGCTCGGCGTGAAGGCGCTGATCAAGCTGGACCGCCGGAAGGTCGTCGCGGCCCTGACGAAAAAGGCAAAGTAGTCGCCCGCCGGACTACTGGACGGCTGCCACCTCCCGCATGCGGGCGAAGTAGCGGATGGCTGCTGGATCCACCGCACCGGCGCGCGTGGACTTCAGCGCGGCGACGTGGACAAACTGGATGATGCCGATGGTCAGGCCAATGACGAGGCCGCCGGCGCGCTCGATGAAGGGGTTTGAGGTGATGCTTTCACTGAGGAAGGCCATGAGCCCGGAGAAAGGAAGGATGGCGATTTCCAGCGGGAAGTCCCGGCAGCGAGTCAGGGCGCGGCAGCTCCGCACGGCCATGGTGCAAGCGATGGCGAATAGCCCCACGTAGATGATGAGTCCGGCAATGCCTCCGGAGAAGGCGGCGTACGTCCAGATGGAGTGGCCGGGGAAACGGACATCGCAGCTCCAGGCGCGGAACAGATCCGGATTGCCATAGGTGTACATCAGCTCGGGGATGAAAGTTTCATCCCAGTAGTAGGGAAAGCCCATCCCCTTTCCGTAGGCCCAGGCGAGGGGCTCTTTGTTCAGGATGTCGATGAAAGCCTTCGTCTCGGCCAGGCGGGTGAGGGCGGACGGGTCGAGGGAGGCGTATTCACTGCCGCGGGAGTGAAAGAGACGCTCGAACCAGCGCTCAAACACGAAAGGCAGGGCGGCCACAAGGATGATGAGGCCGAGGACCGACGCCCCCGCAGCGGACAGGAAATGGCGGGTCTTGGCCGCAACGAACCCGGCTGGAAGCACGCCCAGCTTCCTGCATTGCCAGAAGCCGTAAACCGCGCCGAAGGCGGCCGCGACCATGATGAAAATACCCGAACGGGTGACGCTGATGATGAGCGAGCCCACCCCGGCCAAGCCGGCGAGGAGGGGCCAGACGGGCCATTTTTTCTGAATGACCAGGGCGCACATCATGTAGGCGAGCACGTAGGGCAGGCACTGGCTCAGCATCTCCACGCGGATCATGTTGATGGGGATGCCGGAGATGACGATGGAGTAAATCCCCTTCCAGATGATGTTCACGACGCTGGCGATGGTGGCGGGGATGACGATGTCCCGCCACGTCAGCCCGCTGCCGGCGGCGGCCTGGCAGACGCTCATGCTGGTGAAAAGGAGGACCGCCGGACTGACGTTGCGCAGGTAGTCGCCACTCTGCACTCCATTCACCCAGGCGACGGGCACGGTGGAGAGCAGGTAGCCGCCCCAGAGGAGCATGATCCAGCCGACAGGCAGAATGAAAAGCCGGCGCCAGCCGAGAGCCATGACGAACCCGGCGCTGGCCAGGCTGAGGCCGAACATGGCGAACTGCACGGCGGAACCGCCCTGCTCACTGGCCCGGTAGTCAAACGCCCACGAGAGGCAGTAGACCCAGGTGAAAAAACGCAGCAGTTTTTGCGAAGCGGAGTTCACGCGACGGACGGGTTGGCGGGGCTCGCTTGGCTCCGGAGCAGGCGCTGCAGGCGCACTGGCAGCACCCAGGCGGAAAAAAGAAGCATGGCCAGAGACAGGGCGGCCAGCCCGCCATCCAGGCCAAAATAGTGAACTCCGGCGGTGCCGATGAGCAGGGCAAAGACCGACTCCACGGCCAGCAGGAAGGCCGGCCGCCGCAGGTCACCACACCCGGCGAGCAGGTAGTAGTTCACCGCAGACCAGATGGTGAGCGAGAGGACAGCGCCGTAGAGGGCCATGTCCCTCCCGTCCAGGGAGACTGGTTTGCGGATGTAAACGTGCTCCAGCAGCCAGGGCCCGCACCAGCCCATGCACATGATGCCAAGGAGGCTGCAGACAGACCACACGAGCCAGACCTTGTTTTTCATCTGCCGCACCCACGGGAAATCCCCGCGGCTCACCGCCTCCGTCACGGCAGGCCAGAGCGGACGCATGAACATGACGACGAACCCGGCGGCGAAGAATCCCAGCTGGGTCAAAATAGTGTAGTGCTCCACCGCCTTGGGGCCGATTTTCCACCCGATGAGCCACTTCATCCCCTCCCGCTGGAGCGCCGGGGCGAGCATGAAGGCCAGAAACATGATAAATCCCTCGCCCAGCATCGTGCGGATCACGGGCACGCTCACATCCGACCAGCGCGGCACCAGCCACGGGCGCTTCCAGAGCAGATGAATGGCATTGGCCAGAAAGGCGAGAAACTGCGTGCCAAACATCGCGACGATCAGGAACCACACGTCGGGAAAGTAATGCAGCCCCACGAGCAAGGCTGCAGCCTGGACAAAGTTGCTGGCGGCCCCAAAACTGTTGATGACATGCACCTCCTGCATGCCGTCCCGAACGCAGCTGAACGTGGACAGACTGACCATGCCCAGAAAAATGGCCAGGCCAATCCACAGGCACAGCCTCAGCTCCCCGGCGTAAGGCGCAAACCCCTCCCCGAACAGCGTGGTCACCGGTACGAAGGTGAGGACAAGCGAGCAGGCGACTGCCGTCACCAGGCAGAAAAAGCAGGTCGCGAAAAAGCCGACCGAAGTCGTGCGGCGCATCGCCTCCTTGTCATCACGGGCGGAGGCGGAGGCGATCCTGCGGTTGACACCCCCGCCGATGCCCATGTCGGCCATGTAGACGACCCACATGACCGAGAGCATCAACCCATACACGGCAAAACTGTCGCCGAGCGCCCGCATGGCCAGCGGGAGCGCGACAAGCTGAATGAGGGAGTTTCCTCCTTTCGAAAAAAGGGAAACCATGACGGCAAGATTCATCCGTCGCGCCCTGCGTTCGCGATGGTCCTCGTCGGTCATGGAAACGGTTTCAGAAGCTAACACATCTGGAAAGTATTAAATTTTTCGTAAATTTCAACCAAATCCTTGCCTTTTTTATGAAACATACGAATGTTAGACTCGTTAAGAAAGCTGAACCACTCTCCCCTTCATCGCCTCTCGTGACCCAGCCCACTGCCGCCCAGCCAGCCGCCAGCCGTCCCCCCAGGGCACGGCGCGGAGTCATTTACCTCGTGGCCGGAGGGCGCAGCTACATGGGCGAGCTGCTCACCTCACTTGAAAGTCTGCGCCGTCAGGAGCCGGACCTGCCAGTCACGCTCTTCTCCCCGTACAAGCCGCCAGCCTCGGCCCGGTGCGACCACTTTGACTACCAGTCCGAAGAGCATCCACTTAAACAAAAGGTGATGATTTTGAAGGAATCACCCTACGAGGAAACACTTTTCCTGGACACGGACACCTTCATTCTGAGACCGGTTCAGCAGGTCTTTGACTACTTGGCGAATCTCGACTTTGCGGTGGCCAACATGTTTGCCGCGGACTGGGCGACGACTCCTCCGTCGTTCAAGGCGCTGGTGGATCCCGAGGGGTTCAACACCGGGGTGCTGCTCTACCGGAAAAGGGCGGCCACTCTGGCGTTTTTGAAGGCGTGGGAGGAGGCGATCATGCCGCACGACCCGAAGGACATGTGGGCCGGCTACAACTGCGATCAGGAGTATTTCCACCGGGTGAAGGCCGCAGGGGCAATGGATGCCGCCGGGTTGAAATTTGGACCGCTGCCGAACTGCGAATACAACGCGCGGGGCATGATGGAGGAGCCGCTGAAAAAAGAGGGCCGCTGGGACCAGGTGCGCATCTTCCACCACCGCACGCGGGCGATGAAACTGCGCAAGGCCCTGTACTCCATAACAGATCCGATGACGGCGCGCGAGGTCGCGCTGAAGGCGCTGGACCGCGTGAAGAGCCTGGTCGGGGCGGCCTGATTTTTTCCGCCGCGATGTCCGCCCCGCCGCCCGCCCTCTGTTTCTTCGCCCACGAGCGCAATGACGCCCGTGTGCTGAAGCGGCTCCAGGCCATCCAGGACCAGGGCTGGCACGTGATCGGGTTCACCTTTCACCGGGAGCGGGAGGGGAAGGACAGGCCCGTTTTTTGGGAAAACATCCACCTCGGCACCACCTACGACCGCCGGTATGTGCACCGCCTGTGGGCCATCGGCTGCGGGCTGCTGCGGCTGGTGAAAGAACGCCACCGGCTGGCCGGGGTGCGCTGCCTGTACGCGATCAATTTCGACAACGCGCTGCTCGCCCTCTTTGCCCGCTGGCTGGCTCCGGGGCGCATCCCCGTTGTGGTGGAAATCGCCGACATCCAGCCACCGATGGTCGGCACGGGTGCGGCCTCGCGGCTTCTCCGCTGGGTGGAACGCCGGGTGCTGGCCGCCTCGCAGCTGCTCGTCACCACGTCCCCCGGATTTCTGAAGCACTACTTCACCCCGCTCCAGCACTACACGGGCCCGGTTTTTCTCCTGGAGAACAAAGTCTACCCGTCTGCGGCCCTGTCTGCAGCCCGCCCCCCTGCCCCGCCGCCGCCTGCTGCGGGGCAGCCGTGGATCGTCGGCTACTTCGGCGGCTTCCGCTGCCACCGGTCGTGGGAATTGATCAAGCGCCTCTCCCGCCGCCTCGACGTCCGCGTCGTTTTTTACCTGCGCGGCTACGCCACAGTGCTGGACGCGACAGAGTTCTCGAGGGAGGCCGCAGAGCACACGAACGTCGAATTCGGCGGCCCGTACACCTATCCCGGCGACCTCCCTGCCCTCTATGGCCGGACGCATCTGAACTGGTGTTTTGATTTTCACGACGCCACGGCGAACTCCCGCTGGCTCCTGCCGAATCGCATCTACGAAGGCGGGCTGCACCACGTCCCGGGCCTTGCAGCTGCGGGCACGGAGACGGCGGCATGGCTGGAGGAAAAAGGCCTCGGCTGGTCCTTCCCTGCGGGGGAGGAACTGGAGGAGGCGCTATACCAGTTTTTCCTGACGCTGTCGCCGGAGGTCTGGTCCGCCCGCCGACAGGAAGCGGCGCAGCGCCCGGACACGGACTTCACCGGCGAGGCCGACTACGCCGCTCTCGGCAATCGACTGGCCGGGCTGGCGGAGTGAGCATCACCACCGGGCAAGAAGCGCCAGCACCACGGTGATGGTGGCTATGCTGCACAGCGTCGTGTAAAAAACCGCGCCGGAAGCGAGGCGGACATCCGCGTCGAACTCGTGGGCGAGCATGGCCGTATTCACGGCCGTGGGTGCGGCGGCGCCGAGGACGAGCACTCGCGTCGTTTCCCGGTCAAAGCCAAACCACGCGGCAAAAATGAAGGCCAGCGCCGGCCCGGCCAGCAGGCGGATGGCGAGGGCGGCAGTGATGTTTCCGCGGAGCGGCGGAGGCCTGGTGGTGGAAAGCTGGACACCCAGCGTGACGAGGGCCAGCCCGACGAGCCCGTCCGCGATGAGGTGGAGCGGCTGCCAGATAAACGGCCACTGCGCTGGATTCAGCCCGGCCTGTTTCAGCAACAACGCCGCCGCCACGGCGTGCAGGGAGGGCTGGCGCAGCACCGGCAGCAGACGCCGCCAGCCGGTCTCCGGGTGGTGGGCACTGGCGATGAGCGTGCCCAGGGTGAAGGTGGCGATGTTCATCGTCATCAGCACAAAAACCTGGATGTGCACGCTCTCCGGTCCGAAGGCCAGACTGGTGGCGGGCAGCCCGAAGTTCCCGCAGTTGTAAAACATGCTCGCCAGCTTGAGCGAGCCGGCCGTCTCCGCCGGGTCCTTCCGCATCCAGGAAACCAGCTGGCTCAGGATGCCCATCGCCGTGATGACGGCCAGGGTGAAGAGCACCAGCCGGGGGGCGAGGCCCTGCCCCGGGGCCTGCTCGCTGAGCTTTACAAAAATGAAGGCCGGAACAAACAGGTAGCTGTTCAGCTTCACCAGCGTGTCCAGATCCACGCGAAACTTCCTGTGCACCGCCCAGCCTGCGCCGATCAGGGCGAAGACGGGCACGATGACGGTGAGCAGGATTTTTCCGATCAGGGCAGCCATGAAGCGCGCGGGAATCCGCGTGAGCGGACCGGAACTCAGCGCCCAAGGACCGAGCCGAGGGCGGCGAGGACGCGGGTGACGTTCTCCGGCCGGGCGGTGTGGCCCATGAGACCGATGCGCCAGATCTGGCCGGCCAGTGGTCCCAGGCCCGCGCCGATTTCGATCTGGTGTTTTTCGAGCAGGTCTTTGCGCACCGCGGCCTCGTCCACACCGGCGGGAACCTTCACGCTGTTCAGCATGGGGAGGCGGCAGGAGGCGTCCACGAGCATTTCCAAGCCCATGGCCTCCAGGCCCGCCACAAGCTGGGCGTGGCAGGCGGCGTGCCGGGCAAAGGTGGCGTCACGCCCTTCGGAAACAACGCACTGGAGCGCCTGGTAGAGGCCGTAAAGCATGTTGATGGGCGCGGTGTGGTGGTAGGCGCGCTTCGCCCCCTCCCAGTAGCTGACGATCATGCCCAGGTCGAGGTACCAGTTCGGCACCTTGGTCTTGCGGGCTTTCAGCTTCGCCACTGCCGCGTCGCTGAAGGTGAGCGGGGACAAGCCGGGCGGGCAGGACAAACATTTCTGAGTTCCGCTGTAGAGGGCGTCGATGCCCCACTCGTCCACCTTCACAGGGATGCCACCCAGGCTGGTCACCGCATCCACGAGGTAGAGCGCGCCGTTTTCTTTCACGAGCGGGCTGATTTCCTCGACCGGATTCCGCACCCCGGTGGACGTCTCCGCGTGGACAACAGCGACGATCCTGTATTTTTTCGCGGCCAGCTGCCGGCGCACGTCCTCGACGATGACGGGCGTGCCCCAGGTGAATTCAAGCTTGTCCACATTTGCCCCCAGGCGCTGGGCAACGTCGATCATGCGGTTGCCGAAGACGCCATTGGCCAGAATGAGAACGTCGTCCCCGTGCTCGATGAGGTTCACGAAGGCCGTCTCCATGCCGGCGGAGCCCGTACCGCTCACGGGAAAGGTGAGCGCGTTTTTCGTCTGGAGGAGTTCCTGCTGGAGCGACTTGATGTCGTCCATGATCGCGATGAAGTGCGGATCCAGGTGGCCGAGGGTGGGCCGGGCGAGCGCGGTGTAGACTTCTGGAAAAACGCAGGAAGGCCCCGGGCCCATGAGGAGGGTTTCGCGGATCTGGTCGAGTTTGTTCGTCATGGCAGGAATGGTGTGAACGGTTGAGTGGCAGAAGAGCGGGCGCTTTTTTACCGGCGCGGAGGAACAGGGCAGCCGAGGTAGTCGCGCTTTTCACGCGGGTGGAAAAGGAAACCGGCAGTGTCGTTGGAGAGCTTGTAGTCCTGGAGGAGAAACTCGGGCAGGATTTTGTTGCTGTTGGGGTCGTAGATCTTGTTGCCGGTGTACCGGCCGCGCAGGATGTATTCGAAGTTGTTGTCGTACTGAAATCCCTTCTGACCGTCACGTGGGGCCTCGGGCAGGCGGTCCGGAGTCAACTTCTGACGTTCGTTCATCATGACGAGCTTGGCGGAGTCCCACATCTGGCGGGGTTCCCGCACGTAGCCCCAGAACCGGGTGCGCTCGACAGCCACGCGCCGGCCCACGTAGTAGTTGCCGGGCTGTTCCTGCAGGATGCGCTGGTTGCGGTCGATCAGGGCCTGCGGATTGGCAGCGCAGGAGACCAGAAGGGTGGCGAGAACGCTGAGCAGGAGGCGGGTGAGCAGAGTTTTCATCAGGGTTTGGGTTTGGAGACGAAGTTCAAAATGGAGTCGGCAGCCTTTGCCCCCATCCGCATGGCACTGTGCATGTTTGGGTAGCAGAACCCGCCCTGGCGGCCTGTGGACTGGAGGTTGGGCAGGGTGGCGAGGAAGGTTTTCACCTTTTCGTGCGGTTCCTCAAAGCCGAGGCTGAAGACTGGGTAGCCGGTTTCACAATGAAGTACGTTCCATTCCACGATGTCGCCCCGCAGGCAGATGTTCTCAGCCTCGAGGTCGAGGATGATCTGCTCGCGGATTTCCGGCGTGGCGTTCCACTTGTCGTCGCCCTTCTCGCAGGTCGTTTCCACGATGAGGACGCTGTGGCCATCGGGTTTGACAACGAGCCCGGCGTTCTTCGGGTCGCCCACGCGGTGGAAAATGCGCTCCCGGTAGTAAATATAGAGGGCGTCGATGCACTTCTCCTTTTTCACGAGGAGCCCGTGCACCGTGATCGGCTTGTAGCGCAGGGCGGCGGCGGCCTCGCGAACGCTGTCGGGGATGGGCCCCTCCAGGCGCTGCACCAGGACGGGGAGAGGGATGGTATTGATGCAGTGGGAGCACTCGATGCGTTCGTCAGCGCCATTGACGGTGTCCCGCCAGCGGATGGCGGAAACCCGGCCGTCAGTCACCTCCAGGGCGGAAACGTCGGCGTTGTACTCCACGCGGCCGCCTTTTTCCTCTATGTAGCGCGCCAGGTGCCGCGGCATGGCCTCGGCTCCGGTGCGGCTGTAGTGGAGGGTTTCCTCCAGCAGGGCGCTGTCCACGGCGTGCACGTTCTTGTCCTTGATGCCCACTTTGGCGAGGACTTTCTTGATCACGTCCACGGCGGTGAGGCGCGGCATTTTCGACGTGATGAAGGTGGCGCTCAGCTGGTCCGTGGGGAAGCCCCAGTAGCGCTGGGTGAAATCCTTGAAAAAGAACCGGTAGAGCGGATCTCCGTAAAGCTGCTGAAGGGCCTCCTCGGCATCCTTGGGCTTGCGGGGGAATATCTTGAACCACGTCTGCGAGGCGAGCAGGCCGGTCACGCACTTCACGAGAGTGAAAAACGGGATGCCCCGGATCATGTCCGCAAACTGGAGCGGGTAGCGGTAAAAGGAGCCCGCCCAGCGGATCTTGGCGCTGAGGGGGACGGGTATGCTCTCCTCCCCCATGATGGACAGGATGTCGTGGTAGATCTCCTCGTCGAACTCGTGGAGCATGTGCACGCCCATGTCGTAGAAATTCTCCCCCCGCCGGTGGCTGGTGGCGAGGCCGCCCGGGATGGACTCCTTCTCCAGCAGGGTGACGCGCACCCCTTTTTCCACAAGGCGGCGGGCGGCATACAGTCCCGTGGGACCGCCGCCGAGGATGACGACGCCAGGCTGGCTCGTTGGGGCAGATGGGCTTTCCATGCGTGAGGTGGGTCCCGTTCCGGATCGATCCGGAGGACGGGAAGGTCCAATCCGTACCGGGGAATCACCCCTTTGACAACCGCAAAGGCGCGGAAATGGTTTCCAGGCCAGGGCGAGGGAGGCAAATCACCAATCACCCCAAATCGAACGCGAACAGGGCGGGCGGAGGGCCGGGGCGTTTTTCGCCATGGGCGATGCCGCGGCAGAAAAAAGCGGCCCCGGCTTCTGCTGAAGCCGGGGCCGCAAAGGATTTCCCGCTGGTGCCGTCGATGGTTAGGGCCGCGTTCCCTTGTTTGTGGCAAGGTGGAGGCTCCTGAGCGGGGCCTGCCTTCCTGTAGGAGAGGCATGGCATTTTCCGCCCAGGTGCGGCCTCCGTTGATATATAACGGTTCGGGCCCGAATGCCAGGGAGTCTCGAACACCGCAGGAAAAGTTGTCAAAGAAGGCGTCCGATTTTCTTTCGGACTGCTGCGATTCTTGGCGAACCCGGCCAACCCGTCAATGCAAAAGCGGGAAATAACGAGGATTTCACCTACGGCAGGATGGGATTCTAAAATTTTTATAAAATTTTGTTTGATTATCTAAAATATCAGTTATTATGGTAATTGTATTAATTATCCTTTCTATTTGCAAGGAGAGGAGAGTTGAGGCAGGATGGAGCCGTTGAAAACGGCGAAAATTCCGGTTCGGCTCTCATTTTTCTTGAAAACCTCGCTGATTTCCGATTTAACACCCTGACCATCCAATCCCATGAGCCTGCTTTACTCCCACGACCGCGATCTTTATTCGGTGCAACGCCTCCCGGTGGACCCTGCGCTGGCGGATCACTGCCATCTGGTTCTGACGGTGGAGTGCCAGACGGTGGAGTATGGGCAAAAGCTCTTCATCGGGCTGCTGGAGGAGGGCCACCACTCGTTCGGGCCTGAAAGCCACGGGCTCGGAGTTTCCATCGATCCGGAGACCGGAGCGGTTGAGGATCTGGTGAATGGCGCGGGCGTGATTGGCTACGTGGAGAGCTTCCCCTTCGAGCCGGGCGCCCGGGTGACGCTGGGCTTTGAGATTTACGTGTATGGCCGGACGGTCATCCCCCGGCTGCGTGTGGGCGAGGAGGTGCTGGTGCATCCGGCGCTCCTCATCGATCCGGGCATCCATCTTTCCGCCCTCGCCGGCGGGGACATCACGAATGGCAACGGCCTGGCATTTGAGAATGCGTGCTTTGTGGCAACGCCGCTGGCCGGAGCGGTCCTGGCGTAGTCCGGGATTGAGCCCGGGCTGAGAATGCTTGTGGATTTCGCAGAGTGCTGCCAGAGTGGGGCACTGTGATGCCGACTGATTTATCCTTCGCCCATCCGGGCGGGCTTTGGGCACTGCTGGGCATACCAGTGGTGCTGCTGATTCATTTTCTGCAGCGGCGCTCGCAGGTGGTGGTCATCACCACACTTTTCCTGCTGGAAAACATGAGGCGTGAGAGTGCCGTGGGACGGAAATTTGAGAAGCTGCGCTCGTCCATTCCGCTCTGGCTGCAGCTGCTGATGGTGCTGCTGCTGGCTTGGCTGCTGGTGGAGCCACGCTGGCGGCGGGAGAACAGCGTGCAGCGGGTGGCCGTGGTGCTGGACGGGTCCGCCAGCATGGAGGCCTTTCGTGAAAAAGCGGAGACAGAGGTGCGGGCGGTGGCGCAGCGGCTGGCGCGCGGGGCGCGAACGACGGAGTTTTCCCTCCTCAGCACCACCCCAGGGGCTCCGGCCTTCTACCACGGCACGGTGGTGGATGAAATGGTGTCCTCACTCAAGGACTGGCATCCGCTCATGGGCGGGCATGATTTCACCCCGGCCCTGCGCACCGGTCGCAGCCTGGTGGGTGACCAGGGCACCGTGCTCCTGCTCACGGACCGCCCGACCCAGTCCGAGCCCGCCTTTGGCGCGAAGCTTCTCGCCTTTGGCCTGCCAAAGGAGAATGCGGGCTTTGCCGGGCTCACATTTGTCGAGGAGGCCGGGCAGACCCTGTGGAAGGTGCTGGTGCGCAACTACGGAAAGACACCCCAGGCGCGCGACTGGTGGCTGGAGGCCGGCACGACAAAAACAAAATCCGAGCACCTCGTGCTGGAGCCCGGCCAGAGCCGCACGCTCCAGGGGGCCTTCCCCACCGGACTCACCCAGGCGGCCCTCGTCATGACCGGGGACGCCCTGCCGGTGGATGACCGCCTGCCCGTGGTGAAACCGGAGCCGAAGACGCTCAGGTATTTGCTGCCCGTGGTGGGCGGACCGCAGGGAAAAACACTGGAGCAGCTCTTTGCCAGCTTTGACCACGTCGTGCGGGCGGACACACCCTCCGGGGCGGACCTCATGGTGGACGTCTACAGCCCGCTGGCGCCCAAGCTGCCGGACGGCGCAGCCTGCATCTTTGCCGATGATCCCCAGCCCGGCGCGAACTACCTCGGCGGCACCATCCTCGTCGAGGAGGACCCGCTCGTGTCGGGGCTGAACTGGCAGTCCCTCCTCGTGCGGGAGACGCTCGGCATCCCCCGGCAAAAAAGCGACCGCGTGCTCATCTGGCAGGGCGAGGTCCCCCTCGTCAGCCTGCGGCTGACCGCAGCCAGCCAGCCTCAGCTCCTCTTTAATTTCGACCTTCAGTCGTCCAATGCCCGGAAGCTTCCCGCCTTCGTCGTCCTGCTGCACAGGCACCTGGAGCAGCTGCGCGCCGCCAAGCCGGCACCCGAGACGGCCAACTTTGAAACCGGCCAGAAAATGGCCGTGGCGCACGTCACCGGCGAGAAGGCCCCGCCGCTCCAGCTGCGCTTCACCGACGAGGCGGGCAAACCGGCGAAGCAGGACATTCCCCTCGCCCAGGCAGCGGTCCTGCACGCGCCCGTGGCTCCGGGGTTTTTTGAAATCTGGCAGGGCGAAAGCCGCCTTCTCACTGCGGCCGCCCATTTTGCCGACGCACGCGAGAGCGACCTCAGCACCGCCGCAAGCCAGGACGACCTGGCTGGCCTGGAGGCAAAACTGGTCGAAACCCACTCCGAGGCCGATGCCAACTGGCGCGTCTGGGTCCTCATCCTTCTGGCCGCCCTCCTCGCCAGCTGGTGGTGGGCCCGCGGGGTGAAAAACTCGGACCCTGATCTGGACCTCCGCACCGCAAAGCAAGGTTGAACAATCCTCTTGAGGCCAGCGACGAAAGAGCGTAAGTCGGCCCCATGAAAGCCCCCACCAGCGCTGCAGCACGCACGGCCCACCGTCGGGCGAACTGGACGGTGGTGGTCGCAGACAGCTTTGCCGAGGCGGAGGCCGAGACTCGTGCCTACTGGCGTGCCGCCACCCCGGCTGAACGGCTGAATGCCCTCGAAACCCTCCGCGAACCCTTTTATGGCAAAGATCAAGCTGGCGGCAGACTTCAACGATTTCTTGAATCGATATGATTATCTATGTGGACGTTGACGACACCCTTGTTCGTAGCGTGGGGACCACCCGGATTCCGATGACGCCCGTTATCGACCACGTCCGGCGCCTAAAGGCTGATGGAGCACAGCTCTACCTTTGGAGTGCCGGAGGAGCTGACTATTGTCGTTCCACGGCTCAGGAGCTGGGCATCGAGGACTGCTTTGTCGCCTTCTTACCGAAACCCCGAATCATGATAGACGATCAGGAGGTCGCTGATTGGGTGTTCTGCACCACCTTTCACCCATCCAGTTGTTCCGGCAGATCACTACAGGACTACCTGACCCCCTGAACCACACCAGTTGCCAATTAAGGGCGATGAAAGCGCCCCGCAAGCCTAAACCTCTAAACCTCTAAACCTCTAAACCTCTAAACCTCTAAACCTCTAGCCCTCCATCCCTCCATCCCTCCATCCATGCCCACCGACCCCGCCTCCCTCCCCTGCAGTCCCCTCGACGAAGTTTGCGGCCTCCTCTATTTCCCCCGTATGCTGGCCAAGATCCGCCTCCATGCCGCAGGGTGCCTGTGGGCTGATCTGCAGGAGAACCTCGGCAAAGGGCTCGACGGCACCTGCTGCGGATTCCTCCATATTTCCTATGACGCCCTGGCCGCACGGGTGCTCGCGGGCGGCACGGATGAGGAAATCCACGCCTGGTGCCAGGAGCACGGGCGTGCACTCAACGACGCCGACCTCCTCGTCTGGCGCCACTACGTCTCCAAGCTCGGCTGGAACGACACCGTCACCCCCGCGCTCATCCGCCGCAAGGCCGACGGCGGGCTCTCCGGCCGGGACGACATCGCCACCATTGCCCATTACATCGACGTGGACGAGGGACGCCAATCCTGATTCCCCCCTCCCCGGTCCGAACGATGCGGAGGAACTTCCCCGCTTGACCGGTGTTCAAGGATGCGAGGTAGTGCGCTTCCGCCCCCTTCCCGCATGGCCAGCCTTCCGGATGATCCGCAACTCCCGATTGAGGATGACCCAGACGCCCTCAGCGTCCGGCTCATGCGCCGTGTCCAGGCCGGGGACGAAGCCGCCTTCGAAGAGCTGGTCCGCCTCCACCAGGGCCCGGTCATCGGCACCATCACCCGCATGCTGGGCGACCCGGATGAGGCCCACGACATCGCCCAGGTCGTCTTTCTCCGGGTCTGGAAATCCGCCGCCCGCTGGGAACCCACCGCCAAGTTCACCACCTGGCTCTTCACCATCACCCGGAACCTCGTCTTTAATGAATCCCGCCGGCGGTCCCGCAAACCAGCCTGGTCCATGGACGAACCCCGGTCTGACGACTCGGACGACCGCCCCCGCGAATTCGCCGACCCCTCCGCCCGCCCCCCGGACGTCGACGCCCACCAGGCCGAGCTGGAGCGCGCCGTGGACGCCGCCGTTCAGAAATTGCCCGAAAACCAGCGCCTCGCCGTCATCCTCCGCCGGCATGAGGACATGGACTACGAGCAGATTGCCCGCATTCTCGACACCTCCGTGTCGTCGGTGAAAAGCCTCCTCTTCCGCGCACGAACCACGCTCAGGGAATCCCTTAGAGGGTATTTGGATCAGTAAATCGCAGCACCTTTCACCCGGTCAGGTGGATTTTTGCAGGGGCACCCGGGCAGGAAAAGTCCGAGAATTAGCACTCGTAATTGCGAAATTTTCTCGACAATTGTCCGATTTCCCTCACAATCACAAATTGAACCGCGCCCGATTTATTCGGAGGCGGGTGCCTGGGGGCTGCAGTGCGTCCCTGCTTTCGGCATCCTCCTCTGTTTGAAAGGACGGCCACCCCACCGCAAAACCCTGCCCATTCCATGAAAAAAACCCCTCTCTCCTACTCCACGCTGAGCTGGCTGTTCATCAGCCTGATCACAGTCCCCGCCAGCACCCAGGCTGCCACCATCGTTGACCTCGACGCCACCTCCCTGCCCGTCGGCGCGGTCTCCAGCTGGACCAACAGCGGCACCCTCGGCGGCACCTTCGCCGCTTCAGGCACTCCCACCGTCGGCTTCACCAGCGGCTACAAGCGCATCAACCTGCCTGGCGGCGCCACTTATTTCACCGGCCCGGTCGCCCCGACCGCCATCACCGGTGTGAACAAGCCCGTCACCGTCGAGGCCTGGGTTTACAACCCGAATATTCCTGGAGAAGAGACCGTCATCGCCTGGGGCCGCCGCGGCGGGGGCGTCGGCACCAATAACTCCTTCAACTACGGCAACGACTCCCGCTGGGGGGCCGTAGGCCACTGGGGTGGTGAGGACATCGGCTGGATCGACCAGGACGTCACAGTGGGTGCACCTGCCGCCAATGCCTGGCACTACCTCACTTGGACGTACGACGGGGTCACCGAGCGCGTCTATTCCGACGGCGTGGCCATGCATTTCGAAAACAAGAGCCTCAACATCTGGGCCACGAGTACCACCGGTGCCGGGCTGCCGATTCGCCTCGGCGCTCAGAACAACGACAACGGCTCAGTCGCCCAGTTTAATGACGGCATCAATCTCCTCCGCCTCCGCGTGAAGGACACCGTCATGACCCCTGCGGAAATCGCGAGCAACTACACCTCGGAAAAGGCCGCCCTCGACGCCACCATCGTGGCCAGCATCAACTCCTTCACCGGCAACCACCAGAAATTCCTTCCCGGTGAGAGCGTCACGCTCACCTGGAACCTCACGAATGCCACCACCGCCTCCATCGACAACGGAATCGGTGCCGTCAACACGACCAGCGGTTCGATTGTGGTCAACCCCACCGTAGCCACCACCTACACCCTGACCGCAGGAAACGCGAACGGAACGGTGACCCAGTCCTTCTCCGTCGCCCCCTACGTCCGCCAGCCGGTCACCCACCGCTGGAGCTTCAATGAGTCCGCCGGCTCCACCGTCCTCGACTCCGCCGCCGGCACTCCCGGAAACGGCGTCATCGTCGGCCCTGCCGGGGGCGCCGCCTCTGGCGACGGCACTTGGAACCGCGCGACCGGCCAGGTCTGTCTCGGCGGGGGTGGCTCGGGTGGCTCGGCCTACATCGATCTGCCCAATGGCATCCTTTCCGGCCTGTCCACCACCACCATCGAAGGCTGGGTGACCGTGAACGGCAACCAGAACTGGAGCCGCGTCTTCGACTTCGGCACCAGCTCGGCCGGCGAGATCAATGCCCCGGGCGGCGGTTTCAACGGAGTTGACTACCTCACCCTGACCGCGCAGGTCGGCGGTGATCAAAACGTCAAGCGTCTTGAAATCAACAACGGTGTCACCGTTGACGTGGTCGACCCCATCAGCGCTGGCCAGCAGTTCCACTTTGCCGTCGTTTACGACACCGTGGGCGATGACTTGGCACCCGGCGTCAACCGCGTGCGCTACTACAAGAACGGCGTGCTCATGACAGCAGGCACCAGCTCCCGGCCCCTCAGCGCCATCGGCAGTGTCAACAACTGGCTCGGTCGTTCGAACTGGTCCGGAGACAACAACACCAACGGCTGCTACAATGAACTCCGCATCTGGGGTGGTGCGCTCCGTCAGGAGGACATCGCGGCCAGCTTTACTGCCGGTCCGGATGCCGCCACGCTTCCCCCCACCTCCCCGCCCATCATCACCAGCTACAGCGCGGACAGCCGCACTCTCGCACCTGGTGAATCCGCCACCCTCACCTGGGTGATTTCCGGGAATGTGACCTCCACCACCATCGACCACGGCGTCGGTGCCGTCACCCCTGCCGCAGGCGGCTCTGTCGTGGTCTCTCCGACCGTGGCCACCACCTACACCATCACCGCCACCAACGGCGCGGGCTCGGTGACCAAGGCGATCACCATCAGCCCGATGACACTGGCCCATCGCTGGAGCTTCAATGAAGGCACCGGCACCGCAGTGAAGGACTCCGTCGGCACCGCCCACGGCGTCATTCGCGGCACGGCTGGCACCCCGGCAGCCGGCAACGGCCTCTGGGCCCGCAATGGCCGTGAAGTGTGCCTCGGCGGCGGCGACTCCCACACCGCAGCCTACATCGACCTCCCCAATGGCATCCTCTCATCCCTCACGGATGTGACGCTGGAAGGCTGGATCACCGTCAACAGCAGCCAGGCATGGTCCCGCGTTTACGACTTCGGCAATGGCCAGGCGGGCGAGATTTTCGCTCCTGGTGGCGATGCCCAGGGCACCAACTACTTCCTCCTCTCCACGCAGGTCGGCGGCGACCAAAACTTCACCCGCATGGAGGTGAATCCCGGTGCAGCCTTCGATTCGAACAACCCCGTCATCAATGGCCAGAAGTATCACTTCGCGGTCGTTTATGATTCCGTCGGGAACAACGGCTCGCCCCAAATGCGCTACTACCGCGACGGTCAGCCCATGGGTTCCATGAACTTGGCCACCAAGCTCAGCGACATCCAGGACGTGAACAACTGGCTCGGCCGTTCCAACTGGACCGGTGATGCCAGCACGGATGGCTGCTACGACGAGTTCCGCATGTGGAGCACACCCCTCAGCGCCGGCCAGGTCGAGGAAATCGCCAACACCCCGGTCGATTCCCTCCCCTTCACCCCGCTGGCCACGTCGGAGATCAACCTGAGCACCTCCAGCTGGTCCTACGGTTCCCCCGGCACCCCCAGCTCGGCCTCCCTCACCTGGAACACCACCTCCGGCCGCGCCTACATCCTGGAGAAATCCACGGACCTCATGACCTGGACCGCCGCAGCGGATGCCGAGACCGGTGACTCCATCATCTTCACCGCCAGCGGCAGCTCGGCCACCGCCGCCGCCGCCGTCCCCGTGGGCGTCCGCACCTTCTTCCGGGCGCGCGACCTCTCGCCAGGCGCCGGCACCATCGCTCCGTAGTCCTTCAGACTCCGGTTTTTCTCAGGGCCGCGTTCCTCTCCAGGGACGCGGCCCTTTTTTCTGTCCGAAAGTCCTGCCCGGAATGGCTTGGTTCAGGAGGAGACGGAGAAAACCGGGACTCGTCACGGATTGCGTCGGCATCGGCTGCCAGACGCCCCAGCCTGCCTGCTTGAGGGCTCGACAGGGCACGAAGCTTGGGGCGCGCGGCTGGCAGCGAGCTGCCTCGCCGAAAGCGGCAACAAGTTGCCGCAGTCCACGGCGGCTGCGCCGCGAGCCGGAATTGCGCCTGCTAGCCGGCTCTGGAAAGCCGCGCTGCGTCGTTGCAGTGCCCGGCGTGAGCCTGATTTCCCCCTCCAATTTCCCCTCCTTGATTCGCGTCCATTCGCGGTTGGCCTTTTCCGTGCCCCGTGCGCCCGTTCCCCCGTGCGCCCGTTCCCCCCGTGCGCCCGGTCCCCCGTGCGCCCGTTCCCCCGGGCGCCCGTTCCCCCGTGCGCCCGTGCCCCGTGTTACGAGCTTGGGGCGCGGCGAGAATTGCAAAGTCTCGTTCCTTGGGCCGGTGCCCGATTTTCCCATCCTCTATCCGATTTAATCCTCGGCCCTTCGCTTCGCGGCTGGCCTTCTCCGTGCCGCGTGCTGCACACACGGCATGGAGTGGATGCCTGCGAGCCCGCCTCTCAGGGCTCGCTGATGGTCAACCGCAGGAATTTCCTCTGGTCGGCGGCGGACACGCTGAAGGTGTGCACGCTCCCGGATCCGGTATCGGGGATCGGCATCCAGCTGCCAGGGGCCAGGCTGGGACTCCACTCGGCTCCGTAGGTGATGCCGCTGACACCGGCTGGCTGGGTGAAACTGACGAAGAAGGCTCCCCCTGCGATCTGGGCGGCAGGCAGTGCGGGGCTGGGGCCGCCAGCGGGGTGCTGGCCGAAGGCGTATTCGAGCAAATTGGGAATGCCGTCGTTGTCGGAGTCAGCGCCGGGAGCGGCGAGGCCTGTGGGTTCAGGGGTGCCGAAGTAAGCGAGCCGCCATGCCTGATGAGCACTCGCGTAGGTGAGCCGGGCGGTGGTGGCGGCGGTGGTGAAGAGCGCGCCGGTCACGGGTGTGGAGCCGGTGTAGGCGGCCTCGATGATGTAGGCGCCGGCGGGGGTGCCGAAGGGCACGGTGTAGCTGGCGGTGGTGGTGCCTGCGACCACGATGCTGCTGGTGGCTGCGGTGCCGATGAGGGCGCCGGGGCCGCCAGCGGGGCTCGTGGCGAAGAGGCGGAAGGCCACGGTGCCGCCTGCTACGGGAACGGTCGCGCCCTCGCTGGAGGCAAGCTGGGCGGTGAGTGTGATGGCTTGCGCGCCAGCGCTGGGAAGAACGGCCTGATCGGCCACAGCGAGACGGACGGCGAGCGGGATGCGCTCGATGGTGAGCAGGTGGGCCTCATCGCTGCTGCTGGCGATGCCTGCCGTGGCGCTGGTGTAGCTGGCGGCTATGGTGTAGCTGCCGCCGGCGAGGCCTGCGGGCAGCGTGTAGGCAGCGCGCACGGCTCCGGCGGTTGCTCCACCCGAGGGAGGCGCGACAGGGACGGTGACGGCTGTGCCGGCGTTGGCACCGCCAGCACCTTTGACCTGGAAGGTGATGCTGCCGCTGGTCAGCGGCCCGGCGGGGCTGGTGGCCTGGGCGGTGAGCAGCACGCTCTGAGCTGCCGCACTGGCGCCGAGAAGCACGGGATCTGCCACCACGGTGCTCGCGGCGGGCAGGACGCTGAGGCTGAGTTCGCCTTCGCTGGCGGGGGCAGTCGGGCCGCCCGTGTAGAAGGTGGTGACGACGTAGTCCCCCACCGGCAGACCTGCGGGCAGCAGGGCGCTGGCACTGGCGATGCCGCCGGCGACGTCTCCCGCGCAGGCCTGGCCCACGCGCTCGCCCGCAGCGGTGGCGATGGAGAAAATGACCGTCCCCTGGTCCGCCGCACCGGCCGGCAGCAGGCCATCGGTGCTCAGGGTGACGAAGCGGTCCACCAAGCTGAAGCCAACGGACGGCAGCGTGGTGGTGGAGGGCGAGAAAGTGCCGACCTGCTCCGTGCTGCTGCTCGAAGACCGTGCACCGAGACGGCCGGGGGCCGCTGGTGCGGAAAAGCTTGTGAACGTGGCGGCGATCGTGGCCGTGCTGGGGGAGAAGAGGGCCGTGCCGCTGAAGCTGGCCTCGACGCTCACGCCCGCTCCCCAGGCCGCGGCAGTGCTCTTCGTCACCTCGGTGTAGGCGAATGCACCGGCTCTGTTGTTGGTGTATTCCGGCGCGGTGATGAGCAGCGTCGTACCGTTCTTGATGAAGCGGAAGGTGACCCAGCCGTTGGACTCCAAGCCCTGATTGTCCGCTCCGATCACGTAGGCCTTGACGAAATTGGTGCCCGAGACGGCGGACAGGAGGATCTTCGAGGGCTTGGGCGCTGCGGTGAAGGAGATGGAGCTGCTGGCCCCGGTGGCCTTGTCATACGCGGTGAGCGTGTGCACACCGCCGGAGGGCGGATAGATCGTCAGGCCGTAGGGCACGCCCGAGATGAAGTTGAGCGACTCGGGGAAGTTCACGCGGTAGGGGGAAGCATAGCCATTCGGCACATCGAGGCTGAACAACGCCCGGCCGGTGTAGACGAGCGAGTTGCCCAGGGCATCGACCGCACGCACTCCTACGGTGAAACTGGTGAGCGCATTGATGACCGGGGGCAGCGTGAAGGCGTAACGCACCGGGCTGCTGGGGCCGTCGAGCGCCAGGCTGTGCGTGGCCAGGGGCCCGGAGGTGACGAAGCCTGCGGGGGTGAAGCCGGGCACGGCCGTGGGCAGGAAGCGGTCCGTCGGCGTGCCGAGGCCGAGCTGGCCCTGGCCGCCCTGGCCCCAGGCGAGCACGACGCCATCGGTCGTGCGGGCCAGGCTGTGCCAGGCGCCGGCGGAAATGTACCGGATGCTGCCGAGCGGTGCCGTGCCTGCGGGCGTGAGCACGGGCGCGGGCACCGGAGCATCAGCGAAAGTACCCAGGCCGAGCGCCCCGGTGGCACCGCCGCCCCAGGCTAGCAGGGATCCATCGCTGCGCAGGGCCAGCACGTGACTGCCGCCGGCGGCGGTGGAGGCGATGCCGCTGAGCGTGCCCGCGCCGGCGGCGCCCACGACTTGCCCCGGCGTGGTGGCGTATGCGGCCGTTGTGGTCCGTCCGAGCTGGCCGCGGTCATTGGCACCCCACGTCCAGACGCTGCCCGTGGTCCTTTCCACTGCCACAGCAAAGGCAGCTCCTGCCGAGATGCTGGAGATCCCCGTGAGCCCGGCCACCTGAACCGGCGCCACCGTGGCGGCCAGCGTACCGTTGCCGATCACGCCGCTGGCGTTCTCGCCCCAGGTCCAGACGGTGCCGTCGTGTTTCAGCACCATGGCGAAGCGGCCTCCGGCAGAAATGGCGGCCACGCTGCTGAGCCCGGGCACCGGGCGGGCGTAGGTCCACGGCGCGGTCAAGCCGAGGCCGGGCACATCGCCCCAAGCCCACACGCTGTTGTCCGGCAGGAGCGCGAGGCTGAATTTCTCCCCTGCCGCCACCGCCACGGCACTGCTCAAGATATCCCCGGTGAACCACCGGACAGGCACAGCGAGGGGGCTGGCCGTGGTCGTCATGTTGCCGAGTTCCCCTTTCGTGTTGCTGCCCCAGGCATAGACGCGGCCATTGGCCAGCAAGCCCACGCTGTGCGTGGCTCCGGCCGCCACCGAGGGACCAGTGCCGAAGGCTCCAGCAGGCCCGGGCACGAAGGGCGGGAGCGCGGCGGGGGTGAGAGCGTCATTCGTCGTGCCATCGCCGAGCTGGCCGCTGGCATTGGCGCCCCAGCCGAGGAGGCGCTTGTCGCCCGTCGTCGGGTCCACGAAAATGCCCGTCTGCGATCCGCTGACGACCGCGGCCGCATCCGTCGCTGTGATGCCCTGCTCGCCAGCGGTGCGCAGCGTGACGCTGAAGGTGTGGAGACCGGCATCCGCTGCGGTGAATGTGTACGCCGCAGGCAGCACGGCGGAGGCATCGGTGCTGGTGAAGCGGATCGTGCCGCGATACCCCGTGTAAACGCCGCCCGCAGCGTTCCGGGCCTCAACCGTCAGCGTCGTGGACGGAACTCCCGCCGTGACTGGGCTGACCACGCCCTCGACCACAAACGAACTGACCGGAGGCGGCGGCACCACGGTGAGCACGGCGGCGGCGGAGGTGCTGGCCCGGTAATTCGTCGTGGCCGCGAAGGTGGCAATGATGCTGTAGCTGCCGCCCGCCAGCCCGGCGGGCAGCGTGTAGCTGGCGGAGGCCAGACCTGCGGCATCCACGGACGCGACGACGGCGCTGCCGACGTTTGCGGCGCCGTTTTTCACCTGGAAGGAAACGCTCCCGGCCGCAACCGCCGCACCTCCGGAGGTCACGGCGGCGCTCAACGCGACAGGTTGCGCCGAGGCGCTGACCTGCACCGTCGCCGCAGCCGCCACGGTCGTCGTTTGGGCCGCAGTGATGGTCAGCACACCGTCCGTCCGGGCGAGCGCGTACTTCCCGAGGCGGCCGAGCGGATCGGCGAGGACCGGGGCGATGGCGTAGGTGCCGGGACTGCTCGTGGCTCCCGCCGGCGTGCCGTAGGTGACGGTGATGCCGTCCCCCGCGACCAAGCCGGTGACCGTGCCGGTGAATGCAGGATTGGCCGCCCCAAACGTGCGGGTGGCATTGTTGGCCACGACGGTCAGGGGAATTGGTGTCACGGTGGTGAGGCCGCCCACCGGGCTGTAGCTCGTGCCCGCACTGCTGGTGGCGTAGGCGCGGACGTTGTAGGCTGTGGAAACGCTCAGGCCCGTAAGAGCCGCAGTAAAGGAGCCCAAAGAGCCGACCTTGATGAGCTTGACCACGCCCGGGCCGCCAATGGCAGGCGTCGTGGTGACGCTCGTGGGGGCATAGACGAAACCACGCTCGGTGACTGCGGCAGTGCCTTCGCTCGTCACGGTGCCGTTGACTGTGGCGCTGCTGGCCTGCACATTTGTCGAGGCCTGGATGGTGAGAGCGGGCGGCGTGGTGCCCGTAGTAAAGGTAGCCACGCTGGTATAGACCACGCCTGCGGCGGT
This sequence comes from bacterium, assembly GCA_031411255.1. GTDB lineage: Bacteria > Verrucomicrobiota > Verrucomicrobiia > Verrucomicrobiales > V1-33 > JANOAS01. Next base: position 30,961 of record JANOAS010000367.1, on the reverse strand, counting down.
GTCTACATACGCTTTGAAGCTGTAGGCTGTGCCGGGTGTCAGACCGCTGACCGGTATGGTAAAGACGCCTGTGGTGGAGCCCAGCGTGACCGTCGTCACTCCCGTTCCTCCAGTGGTCGGATCCGCATTGGTCGCTGTCGCAGAATAAAGAACCCCGCGGGACAGGAGGGGCGAACCGCCGTCCGACGTGACGTTGCCACCCAGCACCGCTCCCACGGTCGTGATGGAGGCACTCGTCGGCGTCGTGATTGTCGGCAGCACCATGCCTGTGCCCTGGATGGAATAGTTGAAGGGATTCTCGTCGATGTCATTCGTGCTGAAGCTGACCGTGGCCGTGCGCGGGCCGGTGGTCGTGGGAGTGAAGGAGACATCGAAGGTGACAGAGCCGCCAATGGGCACCGCCCCGGCCGGTACGGGTTGCGTGGTGGTGAAGCCAGCCCCCGTCACCGTCACCGGGCCGAGAGTCAGGCTCGTCGTCGCCGCCGCACTGTTGGTGATGGTGAAACGTGTGACCTTCGAGGCGCTGTTGGCCATGACGGAGCCAAAGTCCGTCCCATCAGTCACCGCCGGCGTTGTGTCGCCATCGGCGAGGTCCACCCCGGCACCCGTGACGGAGATCTCCGGCGCCGTGCCGACGCCACTGACGCTGAAATCGAAAGGATTCTCGTTCGAGTCGTTGTTCGGGATGCTCACCGTGCCCGTTCGTGTCCCGGTCGTGGTGGGATCGAAGTCCACCGTGAACGTCGTACTCGCCCCGGGTGCCAGCGTCGTGGCGAGGGGCTGCGTGATCATGAAATCGCCTGTGACCGTCGCCGTGCCCAGCGTGAGCGAGCTCGTGGCCGTTGCACTGTTGGTGATGGTGAAAGTATTCCGCGTCGCAGGTCCGACCACGCCCGTGGAGGCGAAACTCGTGCCGTCTGTGGCGGCTGGGGTTGCATCGCCATCCGTGATGTCCACGCCGAGGCCCGTCACAGCGATTTCAGGCGCCGGAACGTAGTAGGTAAAAAGCGTATTCGCCGGATTTGAGCCACCAGCCGTCGTCACGATCACACTCTTCGCCCCCGCAGTGCCCGCTGGGGCGATACACGTGAGACTTGTGGCACTTGCCACATTTACCGCCGTTGCTGCACTGCCGCCGATGGTCACCGTGGTGGCTCCCGGGATGAAGGCGGTGCCCGCGAGGGTCAGGCTCGTGCCGCCAGCCACCGGGCCGGAGTTCGGCGTGACATTCGTCACCGTGGGTGCCGCAACGTACGTGTAGGTGATGCCGCCGGCACTGCTTCCAGCCGCAGTGGTTACACTCACATTCGCCACCCCTGCGGCTCCCGCCGGGGCGGTGCACGTCAGGCTCGTGAGGCTCGTCACAGTGACCGCCGAGGCCTGGCCCCCGCCAATCGCAACCGCCGTTCCGGGCAGGAATCCAGTGCCCGTGAGCGTCACTGTGTTTCCACCGCCGAGCGGTCCGCTGCCGGGAGACACGTTCGTCAACGTCGGCGCGCCGGCGTACGTATAGAGTGAGTTCGCCGCACTTGATCCGCCGGCTGTCGTTACGATCACACTCTTCGCCCCCGCCGTGCCGGCCGGAGCCGTGCACGTCAGAGTCGTGGCGTTCACCACATTCACATTCGAGGCGGCATTCCCACCGATCGTCACCGTGGCTCCCGCGAGGAAGTCCGTGCCCGTCAGGGTCACTGTGTTGCCTCCTGCCAGCGCCCCCGCTGATGGCGAGGCTGAGACCACGGTCGGCACTCCGTTGTAGGTGAAATTAATCCCTGTATTGCTCACGCCGCCAGGCGTCGTCACCACCACACTTTTCGCTCCGCTCGTGCCCGCCGGCGTCGTGCAGGTAAGGAGTGTCGAGGTCTGCACGGAGACAGCCGTCGCGGCCACACCGCCGATCGTCACGCTCGTCACTCCCGGCATGAAGTCTGTGCCCGTGATCGTCACCGGGGTGCCCCCAGCCACCAGTCCACTCGCTGGGGAGACCGCCGTGACCGTAGGCAGCCACACAGCCACTCCAGTCAGATTGATAGCGTAGGGATTGTCATTCGCGTCACTGTTGCCGAGCTGCATGTAGGCGTTCTTCGTGCCCACGGAGGTTGGGAAAAAATTGAGATTGAACGAGGCAGTGGATAGCGGCGGGATCGTGCCGGCTGGATTGCCGGCGATGGCAAACTGGAATGAATTCGCACCGGATAAACCGGGGTACTGAACGGTCAGATTTCCCGTACCGAGATTGGCAATGGTGATCAGCTTTTGATTTCCGGCACCCACCTGCACGTAGCCGTAGTCCAGCAGCGAGCCGTTCACGATCTCAGGTCCGGAGGAGGTGCCGAGCGTCACCCTGATGTCCGGCACCCGGCCCGAACCCAGTGCCGTGGCCTGAGTGGAGGGCATAACGCCGTAGTAGATGCGGATCAGGTCCACCGAGCCGCCTGAGACCTCCCCGGAGGCATCGCCGAAGAACTTGAGCCTGCCTTGCGGCGCCTGCCCGGCCAGCTGCCCGCTGCCCGCAGTGGCGCTCAGCACCTCGGTGCCGTCCACATAGCCCTTCATCTGCCCGTCGGAGGCCCGTCGCGTGACGATCAGCCGGTACCACGTGTCGGCCGAGAAAAGCCCACTGGCCGAAACCGCGCCGCTGCTGATGCCGTAGAAGCTCAGTTTCCCGTCCTGCACAAAAACCGCGTTGTCCCCGGCCAGACTGTCGAAGTTCACCAGCGCGTTGTAGCCCGTCACTTTGGCCAGCTTGAAGACCAGCTCCATCGTCCATTCGTTGTAGTTGCTCAGCACACTGCTGGTGTCGAGGTTCTGGCCGGGATCCCAGCTGTAGTAGGTCGCCGAGAGGTTCGGGCTTTGGTTGTTCGTGCCGTTGGCATTGTACGGCCCCATCGGCGTGCCGCCGAGCGAATCATTGAAGGTCCCGTTGAACGTCCAGAACCGCGAGGGCGAAAGCGGCACCGGCGCCGTGCCCGTGCCGCTCAGGTTGGTAACGAAAGTTGACTCATCTTGGTCATTGTTCGGGATGTTCACCTGCGCCAGCCGCGCGCCCGTGGCAGAGGGCGTGAAGGTCACGGTGAACGTCGTCGATTCCCCCGGAGCCAGCACCGACTTGGCCGGCGTGCCGAGCGTGAAGTCCGCGTAGTTCGGGTAGCTTGCATTGTTTGTCACCTTGCTCAGCGTCCCCAGGATCAGGTCCTTTTTGCCCGTGTTCCAGATGGTGAAGGTCTGCGCCGCGCTGGAGTTCCCCAGCGTGATGCTGCCGAGGTCCGATGTGCTCGACGAGGAGAACAGCTCCGTGCCCGATGTCGTGCCGCGGAAGAGGCTGATCTCCGGCAACGCCGTCGCACCTACACCCATGGCGGCGATCTGCGAGTCCGACAGCACCGTGTCGTACATGCGGATGGCATCCACCACGCCAGGGGCGTTTTCCGAGCCGTCATCCCGGAAGAAGTGGAGCCAGCCCGAGGGCGAGAGGTAGGTGTTGGCCGTGTCCGTGCGCGTCGCCGCCAGGTTTCCATCCAGGTAGATTTTGGTGACCTGGGTGGAAAAGCTCCGCGTGATGACCATCCGGGAGTAGGTGACCAGTGGTACGACCGGCGACGTCGGCGAGCCGCCATTCGGGGCGAAGTAGGGCGCCCTGTTCCACAGGTAGAGGCCCCCATCCGAGGTCAGGTTGCTGAAGTTGACCAGCGAGGCATAGGTCCCTGGCATGGAGCTGAAGTAGAACAGCATCTCCAGCGAGTAATCCGCATTCGCCGGGATGGCCCCCTGCACCCCCGGCCCCTGGCCGATGCCGAACGTGTACGTCGTCTGCCCCGGGAAAGTCCCGCCCGACATCGCCGGCCCGCCGTAGGTGTCGGCCATGGTGCCGTTGAACTCGTAGGCATGGATCGGCGTCTGCGCCCGCAGTGCGGAGCCTGCAGGCAGCAGGACCAGAGACACCGTCAGCAACCACAGCTGCAGAAGCAGGGACGAAGCGGATGTCAAAGATGCGGGAACGCAGGAGGATGGACTGTTTTTCATGTTACTGGGGCTGATCTTGGGCTTGAAAGCTGAAACAGGAGGGCCGCAGGGGCGACTCTTTCGGGTTGGGCGGGTTTGATTCGCTCCCTCCGTTCTACGTATTTTTCCAGGAACCGTCACCGAAATACTCAAACATCGGCAGATGCCCCACAAGAATCCTAGGGGAATTGAGGGGGACCATTTAGTCAAAAGACGAGACCGGGCTCTGGCCGGGAGGCCGGGAGGCCGGGAGACTGGAAGACTGGGTGACGAGGAGAAGCGAAGCGGCGGAGCCGTCGTGGAGTGCGGAAGCTCGCCGCCGCTGTTTGGCTCGCAGCTCGCTGCGGCCGGCGTGCACCAGGCACGGGCACCTCGCGCACGGGTCGCCTGAAGGCTGGACTCTTGACGTGCCGCCCCTTCGTTTTGCGCAGGGGCAGCAGGCATCCGGAATGCTCAGAATGTCAATAGTGCAGGCTTCAGCCGATTCGCCGCACCTTGTCTGCACGAAGGGGAACGGAGGCTTGGTGCACGCGGCTGGAGGGTCGACGGGGCACGAAGTTCGGGGCGCGGGGCTTGGGGCGATGCGGCTCGGCAGGAGCCTCGCCCCACCTTGTGTGGTGGTGGGCGGCGGGGGGACGGAGGAAAAGCCTCTGCTGCGCTACAACTGCTGCTCCCGCAAAAGGACGGCCGGTGGGTCACCGGCCGTCCCTGGCTGCGGGGCGGCGCTCCTCAGCGCCGAACGACCCGATACCGGTAGAACAAGTCGCCACCCGGGGGGTTGGCTGTGTCCACCACTTCACCTGCGACGATGGAGAAGTTGCCATTGACGAAGGTGGGCGCGGCTCCGTTCACCCAGCTGACCCGGGCGAGAAGCCAAGTCGTCAGGTCGATGCTGCGGTCCAGGTAGACGTCCACATCCGCCGGGATGGCCGGAGGGATGGGGATTTTCCCTTTCCCTGTAGGGCTGACGCGCGTGGTGCCGAAGACGTAGGCCACGCCGTTCGGGATGCCATCACCGTTTCCGTCGCCGGCGAAGGCCGCGTCCTTCCCGGCGGGGATGTTCTGGCTGGCCCAGAGGTCGAACCCGCTGAGGGTGGCCGGCAGGATCTGCGGGACGAACCCCTGCTTCACGACAGGGGATCCAGACGCCGCCTTCACGGTGCCGACGACACCGCCGAGGCTGGAAAATACGACCACCGCCGTGGCGCCGCTGCCGCCGGTGGCTGTGCCGCCACCGCTGCTGAGGGTGTCCGCCGGGATGGTGACGGCCCCGGTGCCCGTGCCGCCGGAGCGGCTGCCGGCCTCCGCAGCCGACTGCCAGAGGAGGGCCCCCACAGCCGTGTACAAGATCAGTTTTGTCTTCATGGGAGTGAATGAGTGATCGTCAGGCGGGGATTAACGTGGAGCCACCACTGTGGCGACGGTGGTGGTGGGCTGCTTCGCGATCAAGGCGGCGAGTTCGGCCAGCTTCGCATCCCGCGCCTTGTCCCCGGCGGCGTTGGCCGCGAGTTCAGCTTTCAGGGCGGCGTTCTCTGTTTTCAGCGCGAGGACTTCGGAGTCCTTCGCCTCCAGCTTCCGGGCGAGTTCCTGGGTGGCGGAGACGTTGAGCATGGCAATGGCCTCGTAGTCCACGGTGCAGAAGTCATTCACCTCGCGGCCATAGACGAAGATCTTGCCGTCCGCAGGCTTGTACGCTGTGCGGAATCCTCCAGCACGCACCTCCAGCACTTCATGGATGGCTTCTTCCTTCTCGCTGAGGAGGCGGACGCGCTCGCCCTTCTTGAGGTCGGTGGTCAGTTCGATCCAGCCATCCTTGATCGTGGCCTTCTGGAAAATGTCGGGCACCACGCTGGTAATCTTCGTCACGGCGGTGGGGAAGACTTTCTCCACCTGCTGGGCGATCACTTTCTTTTGCTTCGCACCACCATGGGCGACCGTGTCTTTGTAGCCGTAATCCGTCACTTCGATGCGGCGCAGAGTGGTGAGATCAGTCCCGCTGTCGGAGCGTCCCGCGATGGTTTTGATGCGGGCATCCGAGGCGGCGACGAAGGCCGAGCCTGAGAGAATGGTGCCGGTGGCTTTGATGGAAATGGAGTGGGAGCCGTGAGCAATCGGAGTGAACGATCCTCCGGTGGTATTCATATAAGGACCGAAGCCGGGGGAACCATCCACCCCACCGTTCACGATCAGCTTCGCTCCGGCGGGGTTGTTGCCGGTGGTACCGATACCGACGTTGCCATTTTCACCGATGCGCATGCGCTCCATGAAAGTGTTGTTCGCTCCCCCGGTATTGAACACGATGTCGCCTCCGTTGTCGCCGCTGGCACCTGCATTAATCCAGTTTGCTCCGGAGCTAATGATGACGTCGCCGCCACCGGCACCGTTCACAGACGCATTGTAGCCGTTGCCGGCCCTGAGGTAGAGACCGCCGCCGGCCCGGGCAGTGCCGGATGCTCCCTGGGCGCTGCCCGCCTCAACGGTCAGCCAGCGTCCCTCGACATCGGGTACGGACTGCCTGGCCACGGAGATGAAGTGCTGGCCGTTTGCCGGAAAGCCAAGGTCGCCACTGGCGTTGATGTTTCCGTTCACATCAAGTTTGGCTGCCGGCTCAGTGGTGCCGATGCCAAAATTGCCAGCGGGAACGCTCAGCGAGTCGGAGGCCCGGGTGTAGCGGATTTCCTTCCAGACGTTGGAAACTCCGCCTGCAAAAGTGATGGAAGCTGTATCCGCGCCCACGACGGCGACGGAGGCATCATTGGGAAAACCCGGAAAACGGCTGCCCATGTGGACGCCTGGAGGGTAGGTGCCGATATTGTTGGCCGGGAGGGTTCCTGTCACCGAGCCGGTGGTGTAGCCATTAGGCGCGAGGCGCTGGTCCTGCCCGAGCTGGGTGCCGTTAAACCAGACACGCAACCGCACGTCAGGACGGGCGAATGCCGCAGCCGGGATGGCAGCCATGTTTCCTCCAGCCGTCGTGGTGTCCCCCAGCATGACGGAATAAAGGCCGCCGGCCACCGGGACGCTGACGGCATTCACCGGGTCTGCGGTGACGGCGCCATTATTCACCCAGAGGTACTCCTGCCGGGCGGGAGGCGCGGCGATGGAGATCTGAGGGTCCGACGTGTAGCCCCCGCCCCCCTGGGTGACGCCAATGGAGGTCACCTTGCCCCCCGTCACGACAGCAGTGGCCTGAGCGCCGGTGCCCCCGCCTCCGGTGATGGTCACTGCGGGAGCGGAAATGTAGCCATCGCCCTGATTGGTAATGTCGATTCTGGTGAGCACGTTTCCCGTGCGGACGGCATTGGCAGTGGCTGGGACGGAGACATTGGCCGTGCCGGCCACAAGGGCGAACTTGAACTGGCCGGTGCCGGTGAAGTCAGCCGGCGGCGCGCCGGTCTGAACGCGGCCCTGATAAGGGATGAGAGGCAGGGTCTGGGCGCCGGCCGCCGGTGCGCCGGCCAGCAGGGCGAGGAGGGCAGCGGCCCTGAGAATGTGGATTTTTTTCATGGAATGACAGTGGTTTGGTTGGACTGGTGCGGGCCGTGAGAGCCCGTCAGGCCTTCCATTTCGAAATTCCGGGCGCGGCGTTTCAGACGATTTTCCGTTTTTTTTTCTTTCCATGGGCGGCAAGCCGGGTTTTCTGCGCTCATGCCCGCAAATCATGCCGCTCCAGATGACGCCGCCTCCGCAGAGGTCCGGCAGGCGCAGGCATTCCCGGCGACGCGGTGGTCCCTGGTAGCAAAGGTGCGGCAGGGCGGTCCCGAGGCCAGGCTGGCGCAGGAGGAACTGTGCGCGCTCTACTGGTATCCCATCTACGCCTTTCTCCGCCGACAGGGACACCACCACGAGGACGCGGAGGACCTGACGCAGGGGTTTTTCGTGAAGATGCTGGCGGATGAATCCATCGAGGCGGCGGAGCGGGGGAAGGGCAAGCTGCGGACCTTCCTCCTGCAGGTGCTGAAGCACCACCTTTTCGACGAACGCCGGTACGAGGCGGCGGAGAAGCGCGGCGGCAGCCGGCGCCCGCTGTCATTCGATGCGATGTCTGCGGAGGAGCGCTACGCCCGCGAGCCGGTGGACAACCGCTCGCCGGAAGCCCTCTTCACCCGGGCCTGGGCCGGGGAATTGATCGCCGGGGTGCGGCTGCGGCTGCGCGGTGAATTTGAAGTGTCCGGCCGGGGGGATGTCTTCGAGACGCTTCTGCCCTTTCTCCTCTGGGATGAGGAGCCGCCGTCCTACCGTGACGTGGCGGCGAAACTCAACGCCAGCGAGACTGCGGTGCGGCTGCTGGTCTTCCGGCTGCGCACGAAATTCCGCGACCAGCTGCGCAGGGAAATCTCACGCACGGTGGAGACGCCCGAGGAGATCGAAAGTGAAATGACGTGGCTCCAGAGCGTGCTGGCGGCATAAAATCTGGAATGCGATGAACGAATCCCGGCCCATACCCACCACCGCGCCGGGCAGATGGACGCAGCCGCCGCCGCTGGAAACGCTGCAGCAGGAGCTGCCGGGATTTCGCCTGGAAAGGCTGCTGGGGCGGGGCGGGATGGGAGCGGTCTACCAGGCGGTGGATCTCTCGCTGGGGCGGGCGGTGGCGGTCAAGGTGCTGCCGGCGGAACTGATGGAGGAGCCGGAGGCGCTCTTTGCCGAAAGGTTCGAGCTGGAATCGCGGACGATGGCGCGGCTGGACCACCCGGGGATCGTGCGGGTGTATGACTCCGGTCGCACCGCCGGCGGGCTGCTTTATTTCGTCATGGAGTACGTGGATGGGACGGACCTCTCGCGCCTGCTGCATGAAGCGGGGCGGCTGGCTCCGGAGCGGGCGGTCGACCTGGTCATGCAGATCTGCGATGCGCTGGCGGCGGCGCACCGCGCGGGCATCACCCACAGGGACATCAAGCCGGCCAACATTCTCCTGACGCGGGAGGGCCGGGTGAAGATAGCCGACTTCGGGCTGGCCCGGCACCAGGACGCCGCCGGGCCGGGGCTGACCAAGTCCAATGTGACCGTGGGCACACCGGACTACCTGGCACCCGAGGCCTGGGTGCCGGGCACGGTGCTGGACGGGCGGGCGGACCTCTTCGCCGTGGGAGTGGTTTTTTACCAGATGCTCACCGGCCAGGTGCCGCGCGGGCTCTGGAGTCCGGCCAGCGAAGTGGCGGGAACGGATCCCCGGTTTGATGCCGTGGTGGACAAGGCCATGCAGCCGGACCGTGCGGCACGCTATGCCACCGCCCAGGAGATCATCGCGGACCTGGCCGCCATTCAGTCCAGCCCTGCGCCGGAGCCGGCCGCCGCTGCGCCGGGGGGCAGGAGGAAAGTCCTGATGACTGCAGTGGCGGTGACTGCGGCGGCGGCGGCGCTGGCATGGGGAGCCCACCTCCTCAACCCGGCGGCCCCGGCCAGGCCGGGGCGGCGGCCCACCGTGGTGACGAACACGCTGAATGCCGGGCCAGGCTCCCTGCGGGAGGCGATGGATAACTGCGATGCCAACCCGGGGCCGGACACCATCACCTTTGCCCCGGAGCTGGCCGGAAAAACCATCACGGTCACCAGCCCGGCGCTCAGACTGGCGGGGATCAACGCCCTGACCGACCACACCAAGCCGCATCCCGGAGGACCGATCCACATCGACGCGAGCGGCCTCCCCGGCGGCGTGACGGTCGAGCTCATTGAGGGGCTGTTCTTTTCACCAGGAGACACCGCCTCCCTCAAGGGCATCACGATTACCGGCTGCCGGACGGAGGACCGCATCGCCATCAATAATTTTGGCCACCTCAGTCTGACGGACTGCACCCTCACCGGCAACACCTCCAGCAGGGGCGGCGGGGCGCTCTACAACCTCGGCACGGGCGTGGTGGAAGCCGTGAACTGCCGCTTCACCGGGAACGCGTGCCGGGCCAACGGCGGCGCCATCCAGAACCTCGGCAGCATGTCCCTCACTCGCTGCCATTTCAGCGGGAACAAGGCCGCAGGCAGCGGAGGCGCCATCGCCCAGGAGGACGGCAGCCTGACCATGACCGGCTGCACGTTTTCAGACAATGAAGCCGCTGCAAGGGGCGGGGCGGTCGACGTGGTCCAGGGCCGGCTCACCGCACGCCGCTGCACCATTCTTCACAACGCCACCACCGGCCTGGCGGCACCCGTCCACGGCGCCGGTGGCCTGGCCCTGGACGAGACCACCCAGGTGACACTGGAGGCGTGCCTGGTGGCGGAAAATACCGCAGCCACCGGGCTGGGGCCGGACCTGTGGAACCGGGGAGGAACGCTGCTGGCGTCCCGATGCTTCATTGGCAACAACAAGGACTCCTCCCTGAAGGCGGGCGATCCGGAAAACACCACCGGCACTCCGGCAGCCCCCCTGCCCGCAAAGCAGGCTCCTGCTGATGCGGGTGCGGATTGACTTCCCCCAATCCCTGCCATTTGCTGCGCGAGATGCCCCCCACCGCTGCAACCTGGCAAGCGCCAGAGCTGGACGAACTGAACGCCTCGCTGCCTGGTTTCGTTTTCACGGAACTCGCCGGAAGGGGCGGGATGGGCGCCGTCTTCAAGGCCGTGCAGACCTCGCTGGGCCGCACCGTGGCTGTGAAGGTGCTGCCTGCCGCCCTCATGGAACGCGAGGACGCGGGCTGCGTCGAGCGCTTTGAAAGAGAGGCCCGCCTCATGGCCGGACTGAGCCATCCAGGCATCGTCAGCGTTTTTGGTTTTGGCCGGACGGATGGCGGGCTGCTCTACATGGTGATGGAATACATCGACGGCACGGACCTCGCGCGGCTCCTGCGCGAAGGCGGGCGGCTCCCGCCTGACCGGGCGGCGGCGATCCTGAACGAGGTGTGCGACGCGCTCGCCTGCGCACACGGGGCGGGCATCGTCCACCGCGACATCAAGCCCGCAAACATTCTGCTCACCAGCGCGGGTGCCGCCAAGGTGGCGGACTTCGGTCTGGCAAAACAATACGACGCCAGCGCGCGCGGGCTCACGCAGTCAAATGTCTCGCTCGGCACGGCGGAATTTGTAGCACCGGAAGTCCTCCAGCCCGGTGCCAGCGTGGACGCCCGCGCAGACGTCTACGCCCTGGGCGTGGTGCTTTACCAGATGCTCACGGGTGAGCTGCCCCGCGGACGCTGGGCTCTGCCGGGCGAAGCGGCCGGCACGGATGCACGGTTCGATGCCGTCATTCGGAAAGCCATGCAGGCCGACCCCGGCGCCCGCTACCAGAGCACTGCGGAAATGAGCCGCGCCCTCTCTCGAGCCCGCACCCCTGGTCGCACGAGGGTCCGCACGGCACTCCTCACAGCGGCGGCGTGCTCTGCCGTCCTGCCGGCCGCGTGGCACTGGTGGCCGCGGGATGAAGCCGCAGCCGCCCCCGCACCTGCCGCCTCCGGACCTCCGTCCACTCTGGTGTCCACCACGGCGAATGACGGCCCCGGCTCGTTGCGTCAGGTGCTGCTCGCTGTGAGCACACTTCCCGGCTCCCAAGCCATCACCTTTTCGCCGGCTCTCAGCGGCCAGACGCTTACTTTGCGAGGGGCTTCGATCGTGCTGCCTGAACGACCAGCGCCGGCAGCCGGTGCGGAAGCCCCGCACATCACCCTGGACGCCTCGCCACTTCCCGGCGGCCTCACCATCCGGACGGAGTCTTGCTGCCTCCATTTTCAGCCGGGATACACACTGAGCCTGAAAGGCCTGACGCTCAATGGCGGAACAAACTCCTACGGAGGCATCATCCTGAACTCCGCCGACCTCACCCTGACCGACTGCCTCATCGCCGAAAACCACGCGACCGTGAACGGAGGCGCCCTAGGCAACAACGGCACGCTGCGTCTGGTGCGGTGCACCGTGTCCAACAACTCGGCAAAGGCCAATGGAGGCGCGATCAACAGCCTGGGCACCTTCACCGCCACGGACACCACCTTTTCCGGAAACATCGGCAACCACGGAGGCGCCGTCATCATCGGAGGCGGCACTGCGGAGTTTACGCGGTGCACCTTTTACGGAAACGAGGCACGCCGGACTGGCGGAGCTGCCGCCATCTACGCCTCGGTGAAGGCCACCCACTGCACCTTCTCCGCAAACAAGGCCAGCGGGACCGCAGCCGGGTCCAGCGGGGGCGGCGCCTTCTCGTTCCTGGAAGCCGGTGGCACGCTGGCGCTCGACGCCTGCGTCGTCGCCCAAAACACGACCACCAGTGCGAACGGCCCGGACATCTGGCAGCAGGCGGGGAAGGTGACGGCTGTGCGCAGCCTGATCGGCGTGGCGGATGGAACCACCATCATGGATGCGGTGGACGGCAACCTGGCAGGCTCCGCCGCCACTCCGCTGGACGCGAAGCTCTCCCCCCCGGGCAACTACGGCGGTCCAACCACCACCCTGCCGCCCCTGCCTGGCAGCCCGGCGGTCAATGCCGCCACCGGATCCATGGCCACGATAGACCAGCGGGGACAGCCCGTCAGCGGCATCCCCGACATGGGCGCGGTGGAGGCGACACCCTAGCCGCCCCGTCACTTAACCAGCCGCAGCCAGGCGGCGATGGACGCCACCTGCTCGGCAGTCATGGCGGCGGTCAGGTCGGGCATGACGGATCGGCCCTGGATGTAGCCTGCTTTGGCGATTTCGGGGATGGGGACTTTCACCGCTCCGCCGCCCATGAGGAGGAGGGTCAGCTCTTTTGCATCCTCGTTCCGCTTGAAACCCTCGACGAGAGTGCCGTCCTTCTTTTCCACCCGGTAGAGGCGGAAGACCTCCTCCATGGCGGCGTTGGGCGCGACGATGGCGGTGAGCAGACCGTCCAGGTCGCGGCTGGCGGAGCCATCGAGCGGCGGGGCAAAGCCGACGCCTTTTCCGGCGATGGAGTGGCACGTCAGGCAGATGGACTCGACCAGCGGTTTTCCGTCATCGGGCCGGGCAGTGGCCAGGGCGGCCTTCACAGCTGCGAGGCGGGCGGTGGATTGCGCGGCCTTCTCCGCAGTGGGCGCGGGCTCGGTGGCGAGCGGCTTGTCCCACGGGGATTCGGCAAGAAGGGAGGCGCTGGATTTCGTCTCCGCCCGCGCGATCAGGAAATCTTGAAACGCCCGCTGGTAGGAACCATCCAGCGCGAGGAAGGGACCGCCCCAGCCGTCCACCTTGGTCTGCGGAGCCGGGCTGGCGGACCAGCGGCGCAGCCACGCGGTGTGGGCTGGATTCACCGGCCCCGCCGCGCGGCGGAAAAAGCGCAGCACCTCGTAGCGCACGGTCCACTCCCTTTCCTCCGCCAGCGGCTGGAGCAAAGCAAAGGCGGCATCCTCAGGCACGCGCAGCGACGAAAGCGCCCGCACGGCCTCGCGGCGCATGTCAGCCGACGGGTTGGCCAGCAGCGCAGCCCACAGGGCGGCGTCGAAATGACCGAGGTCCTCCAGCGCCCAGAGGGCGTGGATCTGCGTGCTGAGGTCCGCAGATTTCCCCGTGAGCAGCGCCGTGAGCGCAGGCACAACGGCGCGGTCCTGGCGCTGGCCGATCTGGTGCCACGCAGCTCGCGCCTCCCAGGTGCTGTCCGCAGCCAGGTGCGCGGGCAGCTCGCTGGTGGCGGCCTTCGTCATGTCGAGCGGATGCGGGCCAGGCTGGGCCGTGTGCCGCACGCGCCAGAGCCGGCCGCGCTCCTTGTCCCGGGCGGGGTGGTCGCGGGCCACCTCGTTGTGGGAGATGATGCGGTTGTACCAGTCCGTGATGTAAAGGCAGCCATCCGGGCCAAAGGTGAGGGCCACCGGGCGAAACATGGGATCCGCGCACGAGACGAGGTCGCCCGCTTTTGAAAAAGCCCACGTGCCTTCCGCACCGGGTGCGGCCTTCACGGCGTGAATTTTTCCCAGGATGGGGTTCGCCACGTAGATGAGCCCCTGCCAGGGCGCCGGGTAGGATCCAGCCCGGTCGTCGCAGATGGCCATGCCCGAGAAGCCTGTGCCGCCGAGGTTCAGCCCCTCCGCCGTGGGCGGGTGGAGCGGGGAGCCGGGGTGGAGTTTCGTCGCGATGAAGCTGGGATACGACGTGTCCTCCTCAAAGGGGATGACGCTGTAGCCGAAGTCATTCGCTTCGTGGAAAAAGACGCGCCCGGTGCGGCTGTGCGCCCAGGCCCAGATGTTGTTCAGCCCCGCGCCGATGATGCGGGTGTCCGTGCCGTCCCGCTTCATGGAGGCGACGAGCGTCTTGTTGAAATCAAAGGCCCGGCCGGAGGCGTCTGTGATCTTTCCGCTGTTCAGCACGCCTTGGGAGTAGACGATGCGCCCGCCGGGCATCTGCGTGAGCTGGTGCGGCAGGGTGTGCGTGTCCTGCACGCCAAATCCCTTCACCAGCACGCGGCGCTCGTCAGCTTTTCCATCCCCGTCCTTGTCCTCCAGGAAAAGAATCTCCGGCCCCTGGGCCACGAACGCCCCTTTTCCAAACGGGAGCACGGACAGCGGCATGACCATCCCCTCCGAAAAGGTGCGCGCCTTGTGCGGACCGGGCCCGAGCGGCGCGTCGATGACCACCACGCGGTCCCTCCCCTGCTGCTGCCAGATGCCGGGCTCCTTGTCACGCGGGTACTCGGTGGCCGTCACGGACCACAGGCGGCCCGCATCGTCAAAGGAGACCATCGCCGGTTTCGGCAGCCCGGTTTCCTCGCTTGCCACCAGCTCGATGGTGAAGCCCTCGGGAACAGTGAAGGTCTTCAACTGCTCCGCAGCCGTCTTCGCCACCGCCGCCTCGGCATTGCCCGTTTTCAGCCCGTCCTTTGCCGCAGCAGCGGCAGGCTTTGGCGGCTTCGACGGGAGCAGTTTTGGCCCGACCAGTGGTGAGCCCTCCGGCACCAGCACGACGTAGTCCAGCCCCAGCATGTATCCCTTGAGCGCCGCCGCATTCGCCCCCGCCACGCACACCTCCAGCCGGTGCCCGCCGGCAGTCAGCTTCACCGCACCACCCAGCGCCACCGTGCCCGTGTGGACCACGCCGTTGTTGTAGAAATCCAGCGGCCCCGCGAGCTTCTGTCCGTCCAGGGTGAAGTCGAAGATGCCGTAGTCGATGGCCTTGGTGAAGCCCGCGCCGATTTGCCAGACCCCGTCCGCAGCCACCGGCAGCGCCAGCTCCAGCACGTCGCCAGGCTTCGCGTCCGTCCACCAGAGGTGGGCATTCCCGCTCCACGCCCCCTGGCCATACGGCCTCAGATCCTGCGGACGCGCGCTGCCAGCGTGCGCTGATATTTTCAGCGCCTCTCCTTCGAAAATCTGAGCCTCCGCCGCAGCCGCCCAGTGCGCCGAGCTGGTCAGGAAAAACAAAGCCAGCACCCGCAGGGCTGGAGATCGAAGGATGGCAGGGAAATGGGAGATCATGAGTGGGTGACCGCAGCCTGGACCACGGCCGTCAGAATCGCAATCCCGTCATCCCTGCCGGAATGCCCGAACACCATGCCGGAATCCCTGGCCGCTTACTCCGCGCCGAGCAGTTTGGTCACCTTCTCCTCCAGGCCCTCCCGCGCGTCGAAATCAGAGACCTTCCCCTGCTTGTCCAGCAGCCACATCGTCGGAATGCCGGTGATGCCGAAGCGCTTCGCCGTCGCCCCTTCCCAGCCCTTCCCCTCGAACGATTGCGGCCACGTCATCTTCATTTTCTTCACCGTCTTTTCCAGCGCGGCCTTGTCCTCGTCCAGGGAGACGCCGATGATCTCAAATCCCTTCTCGTGCAGCTTCTCGAACGTCTTCACCACGTTGGGCACCTCCTGCATGCAGGGACCGCACCACGTGGCCCAGAAATCAATGAGCACCACCTTGCCCCGGAGCTTTTCCACATCCACCTCCCGGCCGTCCACAGCGGTGAACTTCAACTCGAGCGGCTTCGCCTTCAGCTCGTCCATCACCTTGATCTCGGCCAGCTTAGATTTCGCGAACTCCGCCAGCTGTTCATTTTTTGAAGCGGCCAGCCTCTCCACCACGCCCTTCAACTGGTCGGGGGCATGAGCCTCGACGAGGTCGATCTCCAGGCTTTGCACATCAGGCCCCTCGGGATCGTCTGGAAAAGCCGCCAGGTGGTCCGCCAGCCGTTTCTGCCAGACGGCCAGTTTCGCCGCGTCGTCCACACCCTGGGACCCCATTTCCACCAGCATCCGGCTGGCATGGCGGCGCACACCGGCGTCAGCCTCCTTCGCCGCCACAATGCCCGACAGGACGGTCTCCGGATCCCCGGCGGTGGCCTTGCCCCCGGTGGCCTCCCGCATCAGATCAGCCTGCACGGACAGCAGCTTCAGCGCGTGCTTCACGGGTCCGTCGCCAGCCGCCGCCTCTGCCGCGGCCAGGCCGGTTTCAAATTCGGCCAGCTTTTTCTTCACCGCCTTCGTCCAAGCGTCCGCGTCCGGCACTTCCAGTTCGTCGATCTCGTCCAGCTTCGCCGCCAGGTCCTCGGGAGTGGGCACAGCGCCCGTTTTCACTCCCTCCTTTTTCGCGTCCGCCTTCTCCTCCGCCGCAGGCGTGGCTGCCTCAGCGGGGGCCGCCGCATGGAGCGGCAGCAGGGTGAGCGGGGCGGAGGCGAGGAGGAAAAAGGCGAGCGGTTTCATGGAAGAGAATGATCAGTTTACTTCTTGATGCAGAAGAGTTTTTCGTGCGTGCGGATGTAGAGATTGCCATTGGCCAGAGCCACGCAGGAGCGGATGTCCTTCGTCCCGCGGGAGGCCATTTCCGCCTTGCCCAGCAGTTCGAATTTTTGCGGGTTCGCCTTCACGATGAAAACGTCCCCCGCGTGGTCGATGAAGTAGATTTTGCCGTCCCCTGCCGTCGGCGAGGCTTCGATCTTCGCCTTGCCGCCGATTTCCTCATTCCACAGCACCGTGCCGTCCGGCTTCACACAGGCCAGCGTCTTCTTGTCGCCGTTCAGGATGTAAAAGTGGCCGTTGTAAAACAGAGGCGTCGCCACATCGGAACTCACGCCCTTTTCCTTGGGCGAGGCCGTTTCCTCGTCAGGCAGTTTGGTCCGCCAGGCGATCTGGTCGTCCTTCAGCGTCCCGGTAGCCCCGGCCTTCACGGCGTATACAGGAGACTGCTTCGGTGCACACGCCAGCACGACTCCGCCGCCGCCGACCGGAGAAACCACCAGCCGCCAGTGGCCGATCTTCGTCGGATTCCACGTGCCCCAGCGCCACAGTTCCTTGCCCGTCGCCGGATCATGCCCGGTCAGGCAGTCACCTCCGGCCACCAGGATTTCCTTGCGGTTGTCGTGTTTAAAGGGAACCGGCGTCGTGAAGGCCTCCAGGGACTCCTCCACCGCCTGCGCCGGGCGCACCTGCCTCCACAGTTCCTTCCCTGTGGCCGGATCCATGGCCAGCAGATAGGAATCATTCGGGCCGTCATCACGCCCCTTCGTGGATGATCCGAACTTGAAAGAATGGTTCCGCTGAAGCACCTGAATGTACAGCCGGCCTTCTGAAAGCATCGGGCTGGTCGAGTAAGTCCACTGCGTGGCGAACGTCCCGTATTCCTTCTGGATGTTTTTTTTCCAGACTTCCTTTCCGGTGAAATCAAAGGCCGCCAGGTCCCCGGTGCCGTAGTAGAAATAGACCAGCTTGCCGTCCGTCACAGGCGAGGGCGAGGCCAGCGTACTCTTGTCGTCGATCTTGAATCCATCGCCCACCGCCTTCTGCCACTTCACCGCGCCGGTCTTCGCATCCAGGCAAAGGGCGAGCAGCTTTTGCTCCTTCTCATTTGTCGAGCTGAGGAACACATCCCCACCCCAGACCACCGGTGTCGAGGCCGCAGGTCCTGGCATGGGGGCACTCCAGGCGACGTGGCTCGTCTGGGAAAACTCGACGGGCAGATCCACCTCGGCGGAGGATCCGTCAAAATCCGGCCCGCGCCACTGCGGCCAGTTGCCGGCTTGCGACGGGGTGAAGGGAGCAGCGAGGAGGAGGGAAAAAAGCAGGCGTTTCATGCACGAATTCAGGATGGGGTTGGGTTTGTTTTACGCGAAAGGTTCGGGTGATGTTTCAGGGTTTTTGCGGCAGCGGGCGGATATCCAGATTTTTGATTTCGCCCGTCGTGTCATAGGTGGCCAGGCCAAAGGGCTGGCAAAATTCGATGTCGCCAAACCGCATCCCCAGTTTCTTCCCCTCGGTGTCCACCTCAAAGACCTGCTTCCCATCGATGTGGCAGACAAATCCGTTCTCCCGCACCTGGAGCCGGATCTTGTACCACTTGTCGTTTTCAAACTCGACCCAGCTCGACGAGCCGTTTTCCGAGGCGTCCATGCCCTCGATGTTGGAAATGCCGACCGCCTTCCCGTGCCAGCCGCCGATCACCAGGGTGACGCACGTTTTCTTGTCCCGCACCGGCAGGGTGATGAAGGCAAAAGCGTCCTCGCCCTTCACGCGGCGGGCTTCGAGGGAAATTTCATAGTCCTTCACCGGCAGCTCGCGAGCGCCTTCGTAGACCACGGCGGTCATCGGCTTGCCGGCCCCCAGGCTCAGCACCCCGTCCTTCATCGTCACCGCCCCGTGGTCCTTCATCTGCTCCAGCACCTTCCAGCCCTTCAGGTCGGATCCGGCCAGAAATGGCGCGGCGGGGGCGGCGGCAGCCGGTTTTTCACCGGCGGCTGGCTTTTTGTCAGCAGTGGGTTCAGCCTGGCCGCAGGCCAGGAGGAAGTGGGCAGCCAGAGCCGCTGCGAGCATGGGGCGTTTCATGGCCGCCACTCTGGAGTGGCTCCAGCCGGTTGACAAGCCCCCACACACCCTCACTTGGGGGCTCCGAATTTCCCCCACACCACAAAGAGCGCCGGCAGGGTGATGAGGGCGCTGAACTGGCTCATCAGCATCGCCAGGCCGGTGAAGAGGCCGAACCAGACCGACGGGAAAAATTCCGAGGCCAGCAGGACGGCGAAACCGGCCACGATGACGGTGGTCGCGATCCAGATGGCCCGGCCCACGGTGGCGTGGGACCGGCGGATGGCGGCGGCCACGTCGCCGTCGATGGCGAATTCCTCGCGAAAGCGCATCGTGTACTGGATGGCGGAGTCCACCCCCACGCCGAGCGCGATGGCGGCGATCATCACCGTCACCAGGTCCAGCGGGATGCGGGCCCAGCCCATCACCCCCAGCATGACCGCAGCCGGCAGCGTCTGCGGCAGCAGCACGAGCAGAGCAACCCGCAGGGAGCGGAAAAGCACCAGCAGCATGAGAAAGATGGTCCCCACCACAAACCAGAGCGTCTCCTTCTGGCTTTCGATCAGGCTTTGCAGCATGTTTTTGTAGAGCACAAACAGGCCCGTCGTGGCGATGTGCAGGCCCTTCAGCTCCGGCTGCGCAGCCAGGTGCGTCTCCAGTCCCTCCACGATTTTTTTCCGGTTCAGCGTGGGAGCGGTCTCCTTCATCCGCGTGAGGATGCGCGCCTCACGCCCGTCCGTGCTCACCACTTCGGCCACCAGCTCGGGTGCGGCGCCACCCACCAGGGAGATCAGCTGCGGCCCGGCAAAGGCATCGCCGAACGACTTTTTCAGCTCTTTCACCACCGTCGTCAGGCTGCGCACGCTGCCGGTTTCCGGCACGGTGGTGAAATATTTCTCCGCCGCAGCCACTGCCGCCAGCCCGTCCGCCGTGCGGAAAAATCCGTCCTGGTCCGAGGTCAGCATCACCTCCAGCGGGCTTGTCCCGCCCAGTTTCGCATCGATGAACTCCAGCCCCCGCGTCACCTCGCTCTTTGGCCAAAAGTAGTCCGTCAGCTTGTTTTCCGCCGTGATCCGCAGCGCCCCCGCCACCGCCAGTGCCAGCAGCACCGCACTGCCCGCCACCACCGCCCGCGGCCAGCCGAGAGCCAGCTCGCCCAGCCTGCCCGCCAACCCCATTTTTCCCCCGTTCCGCCCCGCCGGCCCCGTCTCCAGCGCCCGCAGCGGACGCATCGCCGCCGGCCAGAGGATGAACACCACCACCAGCCCCACGGCGGAGCCGATGGTCATCATCAGGCCAAACATCCGCACCGGAATGATCCCGCTCGTCGCAAAGGCGCCGAAGCCCGCCATCGTCGTCAGCGTGGAAAACAGGCACGGCACAAAAAGCGAACTCATCCCCTCTACCAGGCTGGTCGCCTGGGATTCCTCCGGAGTCGTCGCCCGGCGCTCCAGGTAGCGCTCCGTGGCGTACACCGTGTAGGGCAGCACCAGGACGAAGAGGAGCAGCGGCAGGTTCGACGTGATCACCGTCATCTTCACCCCGAAGGCCGCCATCGCACCCACGACCAGCAGCACCGGCACCACGCTCACCAGCAGGGAAATGATGACGAACCTCGCCTTCCGGTAAATGAGAAACAGCCCCGCCGTGAAAAGCGCCGCCGCCGCCAGGCCGAAGACGCGCAGGTCATGATTCACCAGCTCGATCAGCACCGTGTACACAAACGGCGTCCCGCTCAGCCGCACCCGCTCCGGCAGTTTGGGCGACCACTTTTCCACCACCCCGCGCAGCCCGGCCACCATCTCCTTCCACTGGCCCTGCACGTCGCCATCTCCCGCCTCGTCCTTGGTCAGAAAAACCAGGAGGTCCAGCGTGCGCCCATCTGCGGAGATCAGGTTGTTCGTCGCCAGCTCGTGGGAGAGCAGTTCCTGCCGCGCCGTCACGAGATCGATCCCCTCCGCATCCCCCAGCCGCTTCAGCCCGGCCATCAGCGTCAGAATGTTCAGCTTCTCCCCCGGTTTCTGCCTCAGCAGCGGCACGTCCAGGATCGACATCGTCCCGCCCACATGCGGCACCTGCTTGATGTCCGCCAGTATTTCCTGCAGCCGCGCCACCCCGCCCGGCGTCACCCAGTCCTCTCCTGTCACGCAGACGAGGGCAAATTCATCCGACCCCCAGGACTGTCGCGCCGCCTCGTAGGTGCCCAGCTCCTTGTCCTTCTGGTCCAGCAGTGTCGTCGTGCGGAAGTCCACCCCCAGCCGGCCCAGCTGCAGGCACCCGGCCACCGCCAGCACCACGCTCACCACCACGATGAGCCACGCGTTTTTTTCGATCAATGCCTGGTAGAGTTTTTTCATGACGTCTGGGTGCGGGAAATTCAGGGAAAGCCCGGCAGCCGCCTCGCGCGCCGGACCCCGCCCACCAAGCACTCAAATGCACGGCGGCGAAACCGGAAATTTTTCCTGTCCGACGCACCCAGCCGGGGCCACCGCGCCGCGCGCCGCATTTTCCTCCTCCTCCATTCGCTTTTATTCGCGTTGCTTCGCGTCCATTCGCGGTTGGCCTTCCTCGACACCCCTCGGCCCCTCAATAGCTCATCCCGTCCACCGCTCCGGCGATGGTGGCAAAGGCCGCGCTGATGCTGTTGCCCGCCGGATCCTCCAGCGCCACCGGCCGGCCGGAGTCGCCACCCTCGCGCGTCGGCAGGTCGATGGGGATCTGCCCCAGCAGCGGCACGCCCAGCCGCTCCGCCTCGCGCACGCCGCCGCCTTCGCCGAAAATCGCATACCGGACGCCGTCGCTCGGGCACTCGAACCACGCCATGTTCTCGATGAGACCGAGGATGCGCACATTCACCTTGGCAAACATGGAGACCGCCTTCCGCGCATCGATGAGCGCCACCTCCTGCGGCGTCGTCACGATCAGCGCACCGTCCAGCGCCACCGTCTGCACGATCGTCAGTTGGATGTCCCCCGTACCCGGCGGCAAATCCAGGATGAGGTAGTCCAGCTCGCCCCACACCACCTGGCGGATGAACTGCTGGGTGTACCGCGTCGCCATCGGCCCGCGCACCACCACCGGGGAGTCGTCAGTCAGGAGAAATCCCATCGACATCAGCTTAAGCCCGTGTTTTTCGATGGGGATGATCTGGTTGTCCCCCGTGGCCATCGGCTGCTCGTTCGTGCCAAACATGTGCGCCACACTCGGCCCGTAGAGGTCGCAGTCGCACAGCCCCACCCGCAGCCCGCGCCGGCTCAGCGCCACCGCCAGATTCGCCGCCACCGTGGACTTGCCCACCCCACCCTTGCCCGACGCCACGGCGATGATCCGCTTCACCCCGGGCAGCGACGCCTTGTCCAGCGCCCCGGCCGCTCCGGCCGCCTGCGGTGGCTCCTTGATGTCAAAGTCGATCACCACCTTCCCGATGCCCGCCACCCGCGAGAGAATCTCCATCGTATCCTCGTGGATCTTCTTCGGCACCGCCGCATCCCGCGTGGCCAGAGACATTTTCACCACGACGTCCGCCCCCGTCACCTCCACCCCCTTCACAAGGCCGAATGAGACAACATCCCGGCTGAAACCGGGATAACGAACGGAACGAAGCTGGTCGAGAATGAGGTCCTGGGTGATCATGAGTAAATGGTCTAAAAAGTTTAGGGCGATGCAGCACAAATAGTGGGAAACCTCCAGAGGCTCCGCTCAATCCTGCTCTCCGAGCAGTGTTTCAAGCTCGGCTATGGCTTCAAGGTCCTTCGGCCTGCCAGCCGCCCGCTTCAGTTCGATCAATTTGGGAAGACTGACGCACAAAAAAACGACGCCGAATGCCTCCACCTCGACCGAATGCAGGACCAGCGCCTCATATCCCCCTCCTCCGGCGACCTCGCCAAGCAAATCAATGTCTCCGAGGTCGGAACTGAGGGTGAAATTAAGTCCGTTGCGAAGCGTTGGGATGTCCAGACGGAATGGGAGTCCGGCAGGCGCATCCCGCAGATAGGGGTTTTGCGTTCCAAGCGCATCAATCAATCTCTGAAGGTTGTCCCTGGATCTGGCGTACACGATGTCAACATCATAGGTCAGACGGGCCGCCCCGTGCACCACCCCGGCAACACCTCCGATCAGAACGAACTGAACCCCACTATTTACTAGTGTGGGAATCAACTTCTCAAAAATGGGCAACGTCACGGTTTGGCAGCTTGTGGTTTCCTGATCTTGGCAGCCTGAAGCTGGGCTACCATGCGCAGCGCGGAGACCATCTTGTCCAGACGCTGGGCGGGAGTAAGCAAGAGGTTCTGTCTGAGCAGAGAACGATCCACGCCGACCTTGTAGGCGGCGATGACCGGGTCTTCCCATGGCGTTTCTGCATCCATTTCGTCAACTTGGCGTGCTCTGCTGTGATGTAAAGCCCGCACCGGCCACTACTGCATCGCCAGAGCCGCCTTCGCCCGCTCCGCCGCCTCCGCCGAGCGGCGCAGGATTTCCTCCGGACTGGGCAGATTTTCCAGTACATCCGCCGGGATGAACCCGTCACCCGCCAGCTTCACGAGGCACTTTTTCCTCTCCTCCAGCGCTTTGTCCGGGCTGCGCTCCTTGGAGAAACGGGACTTCGCTGCCACGCTCCGGTCGCGCAGGCGGGAGTAGATGTCACCGCCCAGCAGGGAGGAAATGTCCACCTTCATCTTCTCGCGGCGCAGGTCGTCGCTGTTCACCACGTCCCCGTTGATCGGGCCGGCCACGTATTTCGGAAACATGATCGCCACCTCCGGGCACACGCGGGAGCAGGCGGGGCAGTTCGTCTTGCAGTTGTCATTGTTCTGCACCTGGATCTTTCCCTGCCCGCTCACGCCGTAGACGTCAAAGAGGCAGAAGCTCAGGCACTGCATGCAGTTTGTGCAGCGGTCGTAGTCAATGACCGGGAACCACGGCTTCCACGCTCCCGGCTGGTTCATCGTGCGCGGCCCGCGCTCGCCCTCCACCAGCGCCAGCACGCCGTCCGGCTCCAGCCCGGTGATGTCCCGCGCCTCCACCTTCACCGCCCCCGCCGCGTCCTCCAGCACCGGCGCATAGCCGCCTGTGAAGCACCCCAGCACGAGCAGCGTGTGGTCATCCGCAGGCAGGGCCACGCCACCAGGACCGGCGTGCGTCACGGCATAGCCCTTGTCCAGGAGCGCCGCCATCACCTTTGCCCGGGCCGCCGGCGGCAGGGGGATGCTTCCGTCGCCTTCATAAACTACCACCCTCAGTGGACGATGTGTGTGTGTGATCATGGGAAAAAATTCAGCCGGCCGCCGTTTCGCCGAGCAGAGCCGCCGCCGCCTGGTCCGCGTTCAGCTCGCGCATGTTGACGATCTCCACCCCCTCCTCCGGCAGCGGCACCCCCGCCTGACGGAAAAGCCCCTTCACCGCCCGGGGAAAACAGGCCGCTATTTTCACCGGGCCCGCCTGGGCCGCTGCGGCCATCGCCGCAAGCCTGGGATCGCGGTGCGCCGCCATCTCACAGAGGTCCGCCACACTTTCAAATCCCATGCCGGACGCGCACAGCCGCTCCAGCACACCGTCCTTCACCCCCTGGGGAAGGACCTGGGCGTAGGCGCAGCGGCAGTAAATCAACGTCGGTGTCTGTGTGGTCTCAGCGGTCACGCGGCCAAGGCTAGCGTGCTTCCCCTCCTTGTCGAGGCGCAGTCCGCCTGAAAAAAAATCCCGCCCCCGTGACGGCGGGCTCGGTTTGCCCACCGGGTTGTTTCCCGCCGTCACGGTGCTGCCCCGGCGGTACCCGCGCCGGGGAAAGGGGGGGCCGCCGGGTTACTGCGGCCTCACGCGGTAGAACGCTCCCTTGTTCGTGGACTGGTCGCTCATCGTGTTGAGCGGCGCGGTCGCGGGCACGCCGGTGGCGACCGGCGTCCAGGTGGTCATGTCGAACGAGCGCTCGACCACGTAGGATTTCCCGGCCACGGAGGCCCACGAGATGGTGAAGAGGTGACCGAGACTGCCGGGCACGCTCTGCACTGAGTAGCCGCCGACCTTGAGGACGGACGAGCGGCTGCGCGGGTTGGTCCCGGCGAGGTATTCCTGGCGGTTGGAGAATCCGTCGCCGTCGCTGTCGGCGTTGCCGTCGGTGGCGTTGGAATCACTCTGGCCGTTGGCGGCCTCCCACCCGGCGGGCAGGCCGTCGTTGTCGTTGTCGATCCAAAGCGTCAGCGTAAAGGCGGAGTCGTTGTTGTTCGGGGAGGCCTCGGCATTGGCGGCTTCTTCATTCACGACGATCCGGTAGGAGGTATCGCCCTCGGCGTGAGAGCCGGCGGGCAGATCCAGGACGACGTCCACGCTCTGGCCAGGCAAGAGGCGGCTGACGGTGGCGGCGGTCAGCGGAGCGGTGCCGGGATTGGCGGCGGGCCAGAGTTTCAGCTCCGTGACGGGCGAGGCAGGCGAGCCAATGTTGGAAACGTTGGCCGTCACACGGACGGAGCCGTCCCGCAGGACCGTGCCTTTGCGGTAGCGGAGTTCGAGGTCGGGTCCGCCCACGGGGATGGAGAGCTTGTTGTTCGTCTCGTCGAACTCCGTCACGGAGCCCGCCTGGTCGACCACGACGTAGATGACAGGGCGGCTGGCCCCGGCGGCGGGGATGACCCAAGTCTGGGTGAGCGCCCGCTCCTCGGCGGCGCGGAACCATCCGGCGATGGTTTGCGAGCCGATGAGAGTGCCGCCGCTGGCGGGATCGCCGAGGTAGAAGCCGACGACCGGGTTCTGAATGGCGAAATTGCCCGAGTTGTGGAGAGTCGCCGCGAGGGTGAGCGTGCTGCCGGGCAGGAAGCTGTCGCCTTCTGCGCTCAGACTGTCGGCGGTGAAGCTCAGGTCCTTGGTGAGACGGCGGCGGGCGAGCAAGAGGTCGTTCCTTCCAAACTGAGGCACGTCATCGATCGTCGTGGTGCTGCCGTCGCTGAGCGTGACGGTGTTGGTGACGCGTTCGATCTCCACATCGTTGTAGGCCACGACGAGATTGCCCGCGCTGTCCCAGACGGGGGAAAGGGATTTCTCCAGCGAGGCATCGTCAGAGAGTTGATCATCGAGACCCCAGGTGGCTGACGCCGGGTCATAGACGCGGAAATGGATGTTCGCGCCGGAGGCATCGTTTTCCTTCCACATCGCCAGCAGGTTTCCGGTGGCGTTGGCCGTCAGGGTCATGTCGGCGAATCCGCCGGTGTTGCAGTCGGGGCGGACCACGGTGCGGTTGCCGGAGAAATTCACGTCCATCACCACGTTCGTCCCGTGCAGCCATATCATGTAAGTGTTGCCTGCGGCGTCGATGGCGAGACGGGGAGCTTGTTCCTCCAGGGCGTCGGTGGTGACGCGGGCGGGAGCGGACCAGACCGTGCCGTTCCAGGTCTGAGCCCAGACTTCGGAATCGGTGAAGTTGTCAAAATCCCCGTCCATGTCCCGCACCCAGGCGATGGCGGCTTTGTTCCCCGAGGCGTCGAAGGCGAAGGAGTCGTTGTCCGTGACGCTGCCGTTGATCACCGTCGGCGTGTTCCAGGTGCTGGTAGCGGAGTCCCAACGGGCGGAGATGAACTGGTCGTTCGTGGTCGCGCCCGGGGCGCCAGTGCCGCTGCGGGCGTTGCCGCCATTGCGGATCCAGACGACCATGAGGTCGCCGTCGGCCAGGGTGCCGGCCAGCTCGGGACGACTGTCGATGACGGCATTATCCGTGAGGGCGACGGGGGCGCTCCAGGTGCGGGTGGTCGGATTCCACACGGCACTGACAATCTCGAGCAGGGCATCGAGGGCGGCTGGATCGGTGGTGCCGGCAAAGGCAGGATCCTTCACGCGGGACCAGACGGCCACCGCGTTGCCGGCTCCGTCGAATTTCACCTGCGGCTCGAGCTGGGCTCGGGGGTCTGCGGCCACGGGACCGGGCGTGGTCCAGGTGGTGCCGTCATAGTAGGTGTAGGCGATCTCGGTGAACTGGACGGGATTGGCCGCACCGGTGTCACGCACATAGACGAGCATTTGCTTGCCGTTGCGCTCGGCCAGCGAGGGCATCGCATCGGGAAAGACATTGTCCAGCAGCGGCAGCGTGGCTTGGGCGGGCAGGGTTGGATCACTCGGGATGGCCAGCGGGCCCACCGTGCCGGGGGCGGCAGCCTGGCCCATGCGGTTGAAGGCAGCCAGCTCGGGCGACAGCGATGAAGTGGTGGGTGCCACACTCACCGAACGAGCGGTGAGCAGACTGGCTTGCCCCGCCGTGGGCACGGATTGGAGGAAAGACTCGCCGCCGGTCTCCCGCCAGGTGCGCTCCATCGGCTCCCAGTTGGGCGTGCGCTCCTGCTCCTTCAGCACGCTCATCACCTGTCGTGCCGCGGGGGCGGTGTAGCGCCACTCGCCGATGGTGACTTGGCCGCTCTTTTTGTAGACCGTCACTCTGTACTTGTAGCCAGCTTGGAATGCGAGTCCCACCTCACGGAGCAGTGGACTCGGCGTGCCGATGCGGACGTTGGCTGTACCGCCGACCCAGACAGATGCCGAGCCCACATAGGCGTCCCAGGCCTGCTCTACCTTGACCCCGACCAAACCGCCGACGGTGGCGTCGATGAGCCGTGGCTCGGGCAGCAGCTCCATCTTGCCACTGCCATCCAAACCGATCGTCGAGTAAACGGCGACTTTCCCAAAAACCTTCTTCACGATCGTCGGCAGACCCCTCAGCGGTGGAATGAGCTCCACCGAGTAAATCTCCAACACCTTGCCCTCGAAGTGCATGGCCAAGGCCAGTTGCGACTCGTTGAGACCGATCCCGGACGTGGCGCTCGCACTCCCGAAGCCACGCGACACATAGGTGCCAGCGATGGTCCTATCGCCCAGGTAGAGTTCCATTTTAGGCCGTTCAGCATCCACCTTGAAGGCGTTCCCAGGCCGGGAGAATTGCTTCGCCTTGCGGAACTGCCCGCCAAAGAGGTTGAGGTCTCCAGCGACAAAGGCGTTTTCAAAATTGGCGTCGGAGATGGTGTAGTCGAAGTTCCCTTCGGTGCCGAACGCGAAGCCAAAGGTTCCAAGCTCGGGGACATCGACCGTGTGCTCGAAGCCGGGAATGCCGTATTCGAAGCCCAAGTGGTTGAGCGGAGGAGTGACGCCGTTCACGGGCGGAGCGGGGAACTTTTTATAGGCTCCGGCGGCGGCCTTGGCGGCGATCGGTGCGGGCACGGGGATGACGCTCATCGTGAAGGACAGGCTGGAAGGCACGCCCAGGGCATTGACCGCCTCGACCTCTATGACGTTATCCTTCGGATCAAAGGACGGTTTAAACGTGCTGTCCACGGCGATGGGGTTGCTCGTGTAAACAGGCCCGGCCCCCGTGAAGGTTTGGAACAGCGTGCGATCACTGCCAGCCTTGGGTCGGATCCAAATTTTCACCGTGCCTGGTGTGCCGGTGCTCCAGTTGATTTTAACCTTCACCGGCGTGCTCACGCCGAAGCCCGCGAGGATGATGCCGTTCACGTCCGGCGTGATCGACTCGATGGCGGGAGCCGGCGAGTCCGGGAAGAGCGTGAGGTCGCCGAGGTTGCGCGAGATGTCGCTCGCAGATCCGGTTGGCACGGTGACCGACGTGCTGAGATACTGAACGAGCGAGAGCAAGACGGTGCCCGGGGCGGCGTTGTTGAAGGTGAAGGTGCCATTCGCCGCCGTCGTCGCGGTGCGAGTGCCCAGGCGCAGCCCCACGCCCGCCAGGGGCAGGGAAGTCGTCCGGCTGAGCACGCGGCCACTCAGGGTGAGATTCCCATCTCCGCGAGTGTCCACGGTGAAGTCACTGGAGGTGACCGTCAAGGCACCGGCAGTGACGCGCACTCTCATGCGGGTGGAGACCTGCTCGTTCCAGTTGGTGGCTCCATTCCAGGTGATGTTCCGGGCGGCTGCGGCCGCGACCTTATCGAGCCTACCCTCGTTTACATGGGCTAGATAGGTCAGTGCGCCAGGGACGACGGCAGCGCCCAGATCGCCGGTGGCTGAAGAGACGGGGACGGACCAGGCGGACCCGCCGTCTGAGGAAATCTGCAAGGAGACCGGCACGGTGGTGCCTGCATCTTCGTCTCTCAGAGAGTAGCCGATGTCCACCAGCTTGCTCCCGGGCCGCTGGCTGACCACCAAGCTGTCGAGGAAGAGCGGATCATCCACATTGGTGATGGGGATGCTGAGCACTTTGATAAAACTCTTGGCTGGTGAGCCGTTGTCCGTGGCCTGCACCCGCACCTTCAAAAGATTCCTCTCCTCGAAGTCCCGGTAGCGCTTGATACGGAGCCACGGGGTCGTGCCATTCAGCGTGATTCTGAATCTGTCATTGTCGTCGTCACCGTTGCTCTCCGCGATGGCGAAGGTGTGGGTCTGACCCGGCTCGGGATCCACTGCCGAGAGGCTGGCCAGGTTCGTTTCGACGCCGCCCCCGGCATATCCATTCCACGGGGCCTCGTCCCACGTATTGGCGCTCAGGACGATGTTCGTGGGAGCTTCGTTCACATTGGTGGCGTTCAGCGTGAACGCTTTTTCAAAGAAAGCCGGTGGGCTGCCATCGTCGGTGCCCCGCAGGCGGATGGCGAAGCTGCTCTTCGTCTCGAAGCTCACATTGTCCGCCGTTTTGAGTTCATTTCCAAGGATGGCGAAGGCGGCATTGTCCGTGCTGCCGGTGCCCGCAGCGAGGCTGTAAGTAAATCTCTGCCCCGCATCCTGATCCGCAGTGGAGAGGGTGGCCACTACATCCCCGGGACCACGCTCCTCGGGGAAGCTGGTGCGGCTCAGGGTCAGGTCCGTGGGAGTGTCGTTGGCATTCGTCACGGTGATGATGAAGGCTTCTTCAATAGTGAGGGGGGGCTCGCCGGTATCCGTTGCCCGGATGCGGATGCGATAGCTGTTTTTAGCCTCGAAGTTGGCGCCGTCTTTGATTGTGAGGGCAGCATCTGTGATGGTGAAGGCGGCGTTGTCCGTAGCGTCCGTGCCAGCCACGAGGGTGAAGGCATGGGTCCCACCATTGGCATCCGTGGCGGTTAGGATGCCGACCGTCGCGCCTGGCGCGTTGTTTTCCGCCAGCGTGGTGCTGCTGAGGCTGATGTCCGTCGGAGCCGTGTTTTTGAGCAGGTTGATCACAAAGGTCTGCACCGCACTGGTGTTCACACCGCCATTGGCGGTGCCGCCATTGTCCTGCACCCGCACGCTTACTGTGGCGCTGCCAGCGGTTGCCGTGGCCAGCGGGGTAAAGGTCAGAGAGCCTGTGGGCGAGATGGACGGCTGGAAAGAAAAGAGAGCGTTGTTGTTGTTGGTGAGGAGGAAAGAGAGCGTCTGGCTGGCTTCTTCCGGTCCGGCACTGCTGCTGGCGATGACGGCTGGAATGGTGGTCGCACCTGCTCCGAGGTAACGCGTGTAGGGTGCTCCCGCAGCGAGGGTGAAGGACGGCACATCGTTCACAGCATTAACCGTCAGGACAAAGGTGTCCGTGGTGTTGAGGATGCCATCATTCACGCTGACGGTGATCGTGGAGCTGCCGGAAAGATTGGCCACCGGCGTGGCGGTCAAGGTTCTACTGGCACCGGAACCGCCGAGGACGAGAGAACTGTTCGGCAGGAGGGTCGGGTTACTGGAGGTGGCCGTGACGGTGAGATTCGCGGCAGGCGTCTCTGGATCGCCCACGGTGAAGGGGATGGCCGCTGTAGCTTGGTCCTCGTTGGTCGTGGCATCCAAGATGTTGGTGATCGTGGGGCGTTCGTTGACGTCGACTACGGTGATAATGAAAACTTTTTCGACGAAGAATAACTCATCCGCGACATCCGTCACCCGGATGCGGATGGAATAAGTGGGCTTCGTATCCAGATCAGGCACCACGAGGTTCCGTATGCTATCTCCGCTGATTTGGAAGGCGCTATTGTCAGCGCTTCCAGGGCCGGCGACGAGTTGGAAGCGGTGGCTACGAGGATTTGTATCGGGATCGCCCGCGGTGGAGAAGTTGCCGAAGAAGGCTAAACCAGCAGGGGTACCCTCGGCGATACTGGCATTGTCCAGAGCAATAGTAGTAGGCGGTTCGTTGATGTTCGCCACCGCGACGGTGAACGTCTTTTCGAAACTGGTGGAGGGGAATCCACTATCCGTGGCACGCACGCGGATGGAGTAGGTGGACTTCGCCTCAAAATCTGCCGTCTCATTAAGCGTCAGTGTATTTCCTGAGATGTTGAAGGCCGCATTATCCGTGGCTCCGGTGCCGGAGACGAATTCAAACGTGGGCGTCTGGGTGGTATCGGTATCGGCAACGGACAAATTGCCGACCGGCGAGTTCGGGGGACC
>JANOAS010000366.1:0-12764 GCA_031411255.1 bacterium | reverse complement strand
TCCGCCAGCCTCGGGGCGAACGTCACCGCGCTGGGCAACGACCCGCCCGCGGTGAAAATTTACTACGGCCCCGCCGACGGCGGCACCACCGCCGCAGCCTGGGCGGGCAATGTCACCGCCACCGGCCCGCGCACGGGAGCCGTCGCCCAAGCGGTGGGTGGACTGTCCCCGGCCACCACCTACTTTTTCCGCGCCTTCGCGCAAAATGCCGCCGGCTCAACATGGGCCACCGCCTCGGCCAGCTTCACCACCAGCGCAGCCTTCACTGCGCCGGGTGTGGTCATCAATGAAATCCACTACGCCCCCGTGGAAAAGGAGGCCTTCAACCCGGACGGAACGCCTGTGCTGGACCTCACGGACGATGTTCATGAATTCATCGAACTCTACAACGCCGGGGCCACCGCCGTGAACCTGGCCGGGTGGAAATTCAGCAGCGGGGTGGACTTCACCTTTCCCTCCGTGACGCTCCCGGCTGGCGGCTACGTGGTCATCGCGAAAAATCCGGCCCGTCTTTCCACCGTCTACGCTGGCCTCAGCGGCGTGCTCGGCCCGTTCACCGGGGTGCTCAGCAATTCCGGCGACACCATCCGCCTCCTGAACGCCGGCGGCAGCGTGGCCGACGAGGTCTCCTACTCCAGCGCCTTTCCGTGGGCCGACAGCGCGAACGCCCTCGGCGCGGCGGATGACTTCACCCTGCTCAGCAGCGCGAGCTATCAGTACAAGGGCCGCTCGCTGGAGCGCGTCAGCGTGCTGGCCGGTGGAAATGACCCGGCCAACTGGCTCGCCTCGCCCATTGGTGGCACGCCCACGCCTGGCGCGGCGAACCACATCATCGCCGCCGTGCCAAAACCGGTGGCAGTCGCCGCCAATGCCGCCCAGGCCACGGACGACGCCTCCGTCATCCGCGCCGCCACCCAGATCCGGTTGAACTGCTTCTTCTCCAGCACCGCCGGGCTCTCGAACGTGCAGGCCGAATACTTCTTGGACAACGTAAACTCCTTTTCTGAAACCCGGAGCACTGTGGCCATGACCGACCAGGGCGGTGGCCAGTTCACCTGCACCATCCCCGGCCAGGCGGACCGGAGCGTCGTGCGCTACCGGGTGAAGGCGGACCGCGGTGGCGGCCTTGAGCAGGCCGCCCCGCGCACGGACGCCGCGCTCATCGTGCCGGTCAGCCTCACCGGCCGCGAAACCTGGTTTTCCTGCTTCGTCACCCCGGCCCGCGCGGCGTCGCCGAACGCCATCTACGACCTCATGGTTTCCGACGACGGCCAGCCCGTCACCGACGCCGGCGGCGGCAACCCCTACCCGTGGAACGGACTGAACGGACTGCAAAACATAGCCTACAATGCCACCGGCAGCCCGCTCCGCGCCACCGCGTCCAACAGCAACGGCTACCCGCGCGACCTGCCCTACGCCGCGCCCGGCGACCGCCTCTGGACGGGCAGCGTGCCCGCCATTTTCATCGAAAACGGCCAGGTGCGCGATGTGCACTTCCGCCTCCACGGC
The DNA here is from genome assembly GCA_031411255.1 of bacterium. Lineage (GTDB taxonomy): Bacteria > Verrucomicrobiota > Verrucomicrobiia > Verrucomicrobiales > V1-33 > JANOAS01. Next base: position 11,255 of record JANOAS010000366.1, on the reverse strand, counting down.
AGCCGCTACAACCGCCATCCATCCAGGCCGACCTACAAGGTGCGCTTCTCGGACACCCAGCGCTACCGCGAGGCGGACAGCATGTTCGTCACGGACAAGAGCGACTACTTCAGCGTCATGCACGGCATGTATGTCAATTTCCACCTGCCCGTCTCCGAGGTCCGCTGGATCGACTGGTACATGAATGGAAACACCAAGGTGACCAAGCTGGAGCAGGGGGAGTACAACGGTGATCTGCTGGAAAAATTCCACGCCCGCGAAGCCCGCCTCAATCCAGGCCAGCCGGTCGAGGAAAAGGGTGAGTTCTTCAAGGACGTGGGCATCATCGCCAGCTTCGGCGACGAGGGCCCCTACACTGTCGGTGACGGCCGCCCCATCACAGCCGGCGGCATCTGGACCTCCCTCCAGCGCTACGAGTGGACCTACTCCCTCCAGAACCACCAGTGGAAGGGCGCCAAGCCGTTCAAGGATTTCCTGGAAGGCATGTGGACCGCCCGCGGCGACACCGTGGCGGCCCCTAATCCGAACCTCCCGGCCCTGCGCGCCTACTTTGACTCGGTCATCGACGTGCCCACCGCACTCGACTCCATGGCCCTGCTCAACTGGGCCTGCCCGTGGGACGACACGTCACAAAACCACTTCTTCTGGAAGCGCGCCTCGGGCAAATGGGCCCACTTCCCCTGGGACTTCGACGGCTTCTTTGGCAATGGCGACACCACCGGCACGAACTCGTGGATCTTCCTCGGCGAAAACGGCACGCCCTCGCCCGCGACGAACACGCTGGGCACCATCCTCGGCAACAACTTCCGCGGGCCGAACTACTTCAAGGATTCCTTCCTCAAGGCCTACCGCACCGAATACTTGAACCGCCTCTGGGTGCTGAACAACACCTACCTCCACCCGGAAAACCTGAAGCTGCTCACCTTCATCAACGGCGCAGGCACCGCGCAGAGCTATTACAGCTACATCAACGCCGTGAAGGCCACCTTCTGCGAAACCCGTTTCCAAAGCGTGAACCTCCAGTGCGGCCATCTGGCGGACGGCAGTGACTTTCTCCGGCCGAACAAGCCCGTCCACGCCGGCCCGCTCACAGGGGCCTCCGCCCTGCCTCCGGCCACCCTCACCACCGCCGCCTACACCCACACCAGCGGAAACACGACTGGCGGAAACGCCCACGCGAAAACCAAATGGGAAATCCGCTCAAATGCAGGCGGCTACTTGGAGCCGGTCTTCATCCTCACCAGCACGACCAGCCTGACCTCCCTGCCCGTGCCGTTTGAGAAACTCAACTTCGGCGACACCTATTTCTGGCGCGTCACCTTCTACGACGCCAGCGACCACCCCTCTCTGGTATCCGCAGAGACCTCGTTCGTTTTCGGCCCCCTGCCCACCGTCACAACAGTCATGGCCTTCGGCGACACTTGGAAATACAGCTCCACCCTCGCGCCGACGGACAACACCTGGGCCGCACCCGCCTTCAATGACACCGCGTGGTCCTCCGGCCCCGGCACTCTCGCCTTCGAGAACCAGGCACAAATCGCCGAGACCATCCGCACCACGCTCACCGACCCGCGCAATCTCACCCCCGCCGGCCGGGCATACTACTTCCGCCGGAAGTTCAATTTCCCCGGCACCCCGGGCGCCGCCACCGTACGCATCCGCCACATGATCGACGACGGCTGCGTCATCTACATCAATGGCACCCGCATCGCCCGCTACTACATGAACGATGCCGCCACCTATGCCGCAGGCGCCTTCTCCAATGGCGGCCCGGGCGACGCCGTCTACGCCTTTGCCGACACCCAGGGGGCCGTCCCGGCCGCAGCCTGGATGTATGTGGATCCGCGCCCCTTCCTTGTGCAGGGGGAGAACACCATCGCCGTCGAGGTCCACCAGACCGGCGCCACCAGTTCGGACATCACGATGGGCGTGGAAATGACCGCCAGCCTGCCGGCCATCGCGGGTGACGTGGCCATCAATGAAGTCATGGCCAACAACCGCAGCGCTGTCGTGAACAGCGGGAAAAATCCGGACTGGATCGAGCTGAAAAACACCACCGCTGCCGCCATCAACATCGGCGGCAACGGCCTCACGGACGACCTCCTTGTTCCCAACCGCTACGTGTTTCCAGCGAACACCATCATCCCCGCAGGCGGCTACCTCGTCGTCTGGTGCGACAGTGACACCCTGGCTCCCGGCCTGCACACCGGCTTTGGACTCAGCAGCGGCGGCCAGCGCGTCGTCCTGACGAACGGCGGAGCCCTGCGCGACTACGTCACCTTTGGCCTTCAGCCGCGCGACCTCACCATCGGCCGCATCACCGACGGCACCGGTGCCTTCACCCTCACCAGCCCCACGCCCGGCGCGGCCAACACCGCCCTGGCGGCCACTGGTTCCACAGCCACGCTGAAGGTCAATGAATGGATGGCCAAGCCCGCCCATGGAGATGACTGGTTTGAATTGTACAACCCCGACGCCGCCCCGGTCGCCCTCGCCGGCCTCTGGCTGAGCGACGCACCCTCCACGCCAAAGGTCAGCCAGATCCCGCCGCTCTCCTACATTGCCGGCAAAGGCTACGCCGAGTTCGTCGCCGACGGGACAAATTCGGGCAACAACAGCTGCAACTTCCAGCTCGCCGCCGGGGGCGACTGGATCGTCCTCTCCAGCACCAGCGGGGCCTCCACCATCAATGCCGTCCAGTTCGCAAAGCAGACCGAGGAAATTTCCGAAGGCCGCTTCCCTGACGGATCCGCCGCGTTCAGCGCCTTCCCGCTCTCGCGTTCAAAGGCGGACCCCAACTGGCTGCCGTCCCCGGTGGTCATCAATGAAGCCCTGTCGAACTCGACGCTGCCGCTCGTCGACACCATCGAGCTGCACAACCCGACTGCCTCCGCCGTTGACCTCTCCGGCTGGTGGCTGAGTGATGACAAGACCGCGCCGCAGAAATACCGCTTCCCAAACGGCATCACGCTCGCTGCGGGCGGCTTCCTCGTGGTGAACGAAACCCAGTTCAACCCCGCGCCCGGCAGCCCGACCAGCTTCTCGCTGAACTCGACCGGGGACGAAATCGTCCTCACCGCCACTGCGGGTTTTGGCGGCGCAGCCACGGGCTACCGCGCCGAGGTCAGCTTCGGTTCCGCAGCGGATGGCGTCTCGTTCGGCCGCGTGCTCACGGGTGGAGATCCCGAGTTCTGGCCCCAGACCGCCACCACCTTCGGCGCCGCAAACGCCACACCAGTCGTGACACCGGTCATCATCAACGAAGTCATGTACCACCCCGCCGACCTCGCCGGGGGCCTGGACAATACGCGGGACGAATTCATCGAGCTGCACAACCCAACAACAGCTACCGTCAGCCTCGATGGCTGGAAACTCAAAGGTGACGCCGACTTCCTTTTCCCCGTCGGCACCAGTCTGCGCCCTGGCGACTACGTGCTCGTCGTCGGGTTCAATCCCGTCACCGACACAGCCGCGCTCGCCGCCTTCCGCGCCGCCTACGGCCTCACCGCCGCCACGCGGCTCTACGGCCCCTTCACCCCCGCCCTGGCCAATGACGCCCAGGACATCGAACTCGCCCGCCCCGGCACCCCGGTGCTTGGCGTCACGCCGTTCATTAATGTGGACAAGGTCGCCAGCGCCGATTTCAAACCGTGGGCCCTCGCCGCCGACGGCACCGGCCCCTCGCTCCAGCGCGTCAGCCGCACCGTCATCGGAAATGATCCCGCCAACTGGATCGCCGCCACCGCCACTCCGGGCGCAGTCAACAGCACCCAGACCCCCATCCTGGACAACGACGGTGACGGCATCCCCAACGCCGCCGAACTCGCCCTTGGCCTCGATCCCTTCGACTCCGCCGACGCCGCCCTCGACGCCGACAGCGACGGCCAGACCAACCTCACCGAATACCTCGCCGGCACCGATCCCGCCAGCGGCTCCAGCTTCCTCGTCCCCGCCTCCGCCCATCCGGTGGCTGGCGGCCTCCAGATCCAGTTCCTCCGCCAGCCGGGCAAGTCCTACTCCATCTACTCCACCACCGACCTCACCCCCGCCGCCACGTGGCAGAAAATCCAGGACGTCCCTCAGGTCAGCGTGGCCACCCCCTACACCTACACGGAACCCGCCCCGGCCACGCGGAGGTTCTACAAGGTGGTGCCGGTGGCGGGGCAGTGAATCGGTCTCACCGGCTCAAAGGTTCGCCCGGCAACCAGTCGGATATGCCGACCGGCGTCCGCTACAGCGGCAGGGCTGGTGCGAGATCCATTCGAGCTTGACCACAAATCATTTTTCCTCAGACGGCTACTGTGTAACCTGGCGGGGCCAGCACGAAGCATTACCCTGACAATGTCAGATTGATATTGCAAGTTCTGCGGAATATGTCACTCTTCGCAATGCCTACCCAGCAAACCAAACCAGCGAAGGTGAAGGCGCCGCAGCCAGCGCCTGTAGTGCCAGTGATTGAACAAGGGGGCGCGGCAACCCTGCTCGGCACGCGGCTCAAGGATGCCCGCAAGGCGCGCGGGCTGACGCAGGAGGCTGTCGCGACCGCGCTGGGCATCCTGAGGACCACCCTCGTGGCCATGGAAAAAGGCGAGCGCCGGGTGACGCCGGGGGAGCTGATCGCGCTGGCGAAGCTTTACGGACGGACGGTGGGGGAGTTCGTGTCCAAACGTGTGAACAAGGAGCCGTTCGTGCCGCAATTCCGCCTGCCACCTGGCCAGCAGAGCGTGACGGAAGACGATCTTGTGTCCGCCGCAGTCGAACTTGAGAGCCTGGCGAGGGACTACGTCGAGCTGGAGGAAATCAACGAGGCCGTGATGCGTCCCACCTTTCCACCACCCTACGCCTTGGACGTGCCAGGTGTGACGCCCGAGCAGCGCGGGGAAGAGCTGGCGGCTGAGGAGCGCACGCGCCTGGGTCTCGGCGACGGACCGGTGGCCGACCTCAGGTCGCTGCTGGAGGATGCTGTGGGGCTTCGTGTCTTTTACCTCGACCTGCCATCGAAGGTCGGCGGCCTTTTTGCCTGCAACGACGCACTCGGGGCCTGCATCGCCATCAACCGCAAACATCCGCCGACTCGGGGCAACTGGTCACTGGCGCACGAGTACGGACATTTTCTGACCACGCGCTACCAGGCTGATGTGAGCTTCACGCACGACCACTGGGGCAAAATGTCGGCGGAGAAATTCGCCGACGCGTTTGCCAAGCACTTCCTCATGCCGCGCACCGGGGTGTCGCGCCGCCTGTCGGATGCGGTGAATGCCCTGGGTAAAGAACGCCCAACCGTGGGAGCGGTGCTGTCGCTGGCACATCTCTATCACGTCTCAGCGCAGGCGATGTTTCTGCGTCTGGAGGAACTTAAACGCGTTCCCTTCGGCACGTGGGATACCTTGAGCCAGAAACGCGGCCTCAAGCCTGAAGCGGCCCGCGCAGCCCTTGGGCTTCCACTCGAATCCCGCCAGCCCATGCTGCCCATCCGCTACCGCCAGCTCGCGCGGAACGCCTACGAGCGGGACAATGAGCCCATAACCGAAGGCCAGCTTGCTCGAAAGCTTCGCATGGATCGTGTTTCTGCACGGCTCGAAATCGAGGCGCTCCGCCATCTTACCGACGATGCAGGAAGCTCTACGGACGATGAATTTGCACTGGTAGAATTGAACATGAGCGACATGGTGCCGATGTAACCCAGTTGATGAATGTCCTTCTCAATGATTCCTCTGTGCTCCTCAATTTGCTCGCTGCAGGTTGTCTGGAGATCGTCGCGAGAGCGACGGGCTGGCAGTTGGCCATCTGCCCGGCAGTTCGGAATGAGGTGAAAAGGCTGCGCGACCAACATACTGGCGAATTGGTGGACGTGGACCTATCGCCGTTCATCACGGCAGGGCTGCTGAGAGTGCTGGAGCTTTCGGGCGAGGTGGAGGAGGCGCTTTACGTCGAGCAGGCCGCAGTGGTGGATGACGGCGAGGCCATGTCGATCGCCCTCGCCGCGAGCCGCCGCCTCGACCTTGCCATCGACGACAGGCAGGCACGCAACCACGCTCACCGCATTTTTCCCGAAATCCGCCTCTGGAGCACTCCGGACATCCTGAAAAAATGGGTGGATGCCGCCCAAATTGAACCCTCCGTCCTGCGGGAGGCCATCCGCCTTGTTGAAATCAGAGCCCGATATTTCCCGCCCAAAACCCATCCACTGGCCGGATGGTGGCAGGCATCACGGCAAGTGTAAAGTGAAACAACCATTCTTGAACTCCTCCTCGCCTCCGGAGCCAACTGCTCCCCCACCCCCATGCGAAAACTGCGGCAGCCCGGACTCCGTCCACTTTGCGCACCGGCATCTCTGCCTGGAGTGCCTCTCGGTGGCGGGCGCCTCCTGCTGCGGTTCCGGCGATGAAGATGATGGCTGAAATACCGCGCGGGCAGGAAAGCAGGCAGCCTGGTTTCAGACTTACGGCTGCGGGCGCGGAGCTGGCTCGTCCTTTTTCTCCTCCGGCGGCGGACCGAACATGAACCGGCTCGCCAGCTTTACATTCATGTCGAAAATGCGCTGCTGATCGTCGGAGAGGACGCTGGACAGCTTTTCCCTCGCCCTGGCCTGCGAGGCAGCCCGGCGGTCCCGGATTTCATCCGGGCTGAGCGCGTCGGACTGGGAGTCTGTGTCCTCCTCGTAGGCTTGGGCGGAGAGGATGCTGTAGACGCTGTCTTTTTGCGCACCGACGAGGTTCAGCAGGGGTTGAAGGGAGTCAAACTGGCGGTTGGCGGCCTTGGCCACGCGGTCGCTCCGGTCCTCCTCGAGGATGGCATCATAGGCAGGCAGCTGTTCCTCGTTGAGCAGACTGCGAATGTCCTGGGCAGCCACAGTGTCTGCACGGAGCCCCTTCTGCATGAAGGAGGCATCCGGACGCTGGCCGGGACGGGCCGACGCCCAAGCGGCCGTCTGGGCATCGTGCGCCCTCTGGAGCGCGCCGAGGGCCTGCTCCTCCTGTTCGCCTGAAAGCCCGAGGCGGTCCTTGAGAACGGCGACGCGCATGAGCCGGGCCGCGGCCTGAAGCTCGGCAAATTGTTTGAACCGCTCCGGATCGAAAGGCGGACGACGGTGGCCCTTGTCATCCCGGGCGCCGGTGGGCTTGTCGCGGGCGGCGGAAGGATCTGCCGACGCGTCCAGCGGGGCGGGCGCGGGTGCCGGTGCGGCAGTGCGCGGGGAAAGCGCCTCCACCCGGGCCACGAGCGCGGCATTTTCCGCCGAAAGGTTTTGGTTCTGCCGCCACTGGAGCGCCAGCGGCACCGAGGCCGCTGCCACCGTGCAGGCGAGCGCAACCTTCGCCTTGGACATCATTACCGCCTTCACGGAGTGCGCCACAGCGGCGCCGGACTTCACTGTGGCCGCAGCGGCGGGCAGCAAAGAGGGGGGCGCGGCGTTTGTGCTCTGGCTTAGCGCCAGTCCCAGCATGGCGACGCTGGCGGACTTCACCCCGCGCCGGCGGAAAAGCCCGGCCAGTGACTCGATGGCGCGGCTCACGCGTTTGCGAGCCGCCTCTTCCGTCGTGCCGAGCATGTCACCGATACTCCGGAGCGGTTTGTTTTCAAAAAAGCGCAGTACCAGGACCTCCCGGTCCCCATCCTTCAGGTCGAGCATGGCATCGTCCAGATGGCGCAGGAGTTCGTGCATCTCGGCGGCATTTTCCTCCGGGCTGACGGCCGCTGCGGGGGCGGCTTCGACGCGGAATCTTTCGTGGCGCTGGTCGCGGCGGGTTTGCATTTTGAGCAGGCTTGAGGATTCGAGCAGCGCGGCCTTGTACAGCCACCCGCCCAGGTTCGTGTGGCCGGCGAGACGCCCGGCCTTGAAGGAAAGCGTGACAAACGTCTGCTGCGCCGCATCCCCGGCCAGGGCCGGATCCCGCAGTTTCCGCAAACAGCTGCTGTAAACCATGTCCTGATGCCGGCGCACGAGTTCGGCGAACGCGTCATCATCGCGGTCGCGGGCCCAGGCCTCCAGCAGTTCGGCGTCAGTCGTCACAGGAAAAAGAATCAGTCTCGCAGTATAACGGACACCCGCCGTGGAAGCGGACACTTTTTTCCGGAAAAAAGCCGGCCGCCCCGTCCTTCGTGCCTTCACTCAGCAGTTCCCCGGATGGGCTTGGACAACCAAGAGTCAACACCACCTCACTCTTTCACCGGCTTTTCGCGCCGGTGGCCGGTGCGGACGGGCTTGCTGCCGGTGGCTTCGCCGGGCTGGCAGGCGGGGCACCAGCAGGTGGTGCGGCCGGCCACGGTCTCGCGGACGAGCGGGGTGCGGCAGGCGGGGCGCGGGCACAGGGAGCCGGCATCCCAGCGGTGAAGGTAGAGCCACGTCTCCGGCAGGTCGCCCCACTTGACGCCGACGGTCTCCATCGCGGTCCTGGCCACGAAGCGGGTCTCTTTTCTCAGCGCCTGGCGCAGCGCGGGGGTCAGGGAACCGGCGGGCGTGGCGGGGTGCAGGCAGAGCCGCCACAGGATCTCGTCCGCCATCCAGTTGCCCACGCCGGGAAAGGCCTCCTGATCGAGGAGCACGGCCTTCAGCGGGGACCGGGCGCGGCGGGCGAGCCAGGCATCGATGACAGCCGGGGTGAACTCGGCAGAGAGCAGCGCTGGGGGGAGTTCGCGCCACCAGGCCGGGGCCTCCGCGCCGGGGTCAAAACGCAGGCGGCCAAACAGGCGGAAGTCGGCAAAAACTAGCGCCCTCTCCTTCTGAACGAGGACTAGGTGGTCGTGCCGGGCCGGGGTGAAATCCGGAGCCTCCACGCGCAGCTCACCCGTCATGCCGAGGTGCACGCCGAGCCACCCGGCGGGCGAGGCGAAGATCATCTGCTTCCCGTGGCAGAAGGACTCACGCAGGACTGAACCGGTCAGTCCGCGCACCAGCCCGGGCACATCCGTGCCGCGATAAACCCGCGCGCCCTCGTGAACAAGGACGCGCTCAATTTTTTCCCCGAGGCCCGGGGACCACTGCCGGCGGAAGTATTCGACCTCGGCGAGTTCGGGCATCTGGGAGGCGGTAACTTACCGGCGCTTTTTCTTCCCGGGCATGGCCGTGCGGAAGAGCTTTTTGAATTTCTCAGCACTGCCGGCCTCGGGGTCGAGCAGGGCGGTGTACTCGTAGTCGAACCCCTCAAGCTGGCGGCGCTCGATCTTTTGGGAAATCAGGTTCTCGATGGAGTTGGCGAAGTCGAGTTCGTCCGCAGCCAGGAGGGTGAAGGCGTCCCCCTCTTTCTGCGCGCGGCCGGTGCGGCCGATGCGGTGGACGTAGTCCTCGGGGTTCTCGGGCACCATGTAGTTGATGACGTGGCTCACGCCGCTGATGTCCAGACCGCGCGCGGCAAGGTCGGTGGCGACAATGATCTCAAACTCGCCGTCGCGGAATCCCTTGAGCGCCTTCTCCCGGTCGCGCTGGGCGATGTCGCTGTGCATGACGGCCGCCTTGTAGAGGCCGCGGGCCATGATGCCGGAGTAGAGCTGGTCTGCCTGCATCTTGGTCCGGGTGAAGATCATGACGCTGTTGAAGTGCGTCTTCTCCAGCAGGGCCATGAGGAGGTCCGACCGCTGGGTGGAGGCCACGGGGTAGAAGTAGTGGCTGACCGTTTCCGCAGGGGAAAACCGGATGCCGATTTCCACCTCGGCCGGCTCCTTGAGCGCCCAGTTGGCCAGCGTCTTGATCTGCGCGGGCATGGTGGCGGAAAAGAAGAGCGTCTGCCGGTTGGTCGGGCAGTGCTCGATGATGCGGCGCACGTCGGGGAGGAAACCCATGTCGAGCATGCGGTCCACCTCGTCGAGGACGAGCACTTCCAGACCGCTGAGGTCCACATCCTTTTCACCAAGGTAGTCGAGCAGGCGGCCCGGGGTGGCGACGAGGACGTCCACGCCGTGGTAGAGGCCCTCGCGCTGTTTTCCGTAGCCCACGCCGCCGTAGACGGCCAGCGTTCTCATGCCGGTGTGGGAGGACTGCCGCTCAAAGCTCTCGACGACCTGGGAGGCCAGCTCGCGGGTGGGCTCCAGGATAAGGCAGCGGATTTTCTGACCCGGGGTGTCCAGCTTTGTCAAAATGGGCATGCCAAAGGCTGCTGTCTTGCCCGTCCCTGTCTGGGAGGCACCGATGAGGTCGCGTCCGGCGAGAATGATGGGGGCCGCCTGGACCTGGATCTGGGTGGGCGTCTCGTAGCCGAGATCCCGGATGCCGGCGAGCACGCGGGGCGAATAGCCGAGCACCTCGAAGGCGGGAGGAAACGGTCCCTCGGGAAGCGGGGGAATGACTACCTCGCGGACGGGGCCGCTGGGGCGGGTGTTGTCCTCGCGGGCGGCGCCTTCGGGCCGGCCTCCGCGCTCGCCGCGTCCGCCGCGGCCTCCTCTTTCACCACCACGACCGCCGCGATCTCCACCGCGTCCGCCACGGTCTCCCCCACGGTCCCCTCCCCGCTCGGAGCGGGGGCCCCGGTCTTCGCCGGGGGGACGGTCGGGACGGGGCGGACGGGCCTCGCCTTCGGGACGGGGGCCGCGTTCGGGACGCGGACCACGCTCCGGCCGGGGGCCTCGATCCGGGCGCGGTGGCCGGGCTTCGCCGGGGGGACGTTCAGGGCGGGGGCCGCGGGCCTCGCCGGGCGGACGTTCGGGACGGGGTCCGCGGGCGTCACCACGGGGCGGGCGCTCACCGCGTTCGCGGCGCTCGCCACGTTCAGGTTTGGGGCCGCGCGGGCCGGCTTCGCTGGGGGACCAGTCGCCCTTGGCACGCGGGGTGGCACCGGATTGGGCGGCCTCAGAGGCGCCTCCGGTTGGGGCAGTGGCCGCGCCACTGTCGCCGCCGATGAGTTTCTTGAGCCCGGTCTTCAACCGGCCCAGAAGGGATTTTTTGGGTTCAGAACTAGATTTCACAGACACTTTCCATAATACAGACCACACCATGACCGCCCCGCCTGCGGAGGCCGTTTCCGGCCGGGTTGGGGGCGTTTTTTGGACCGTTGGGCGGGTATATCGGCCACAATGCCGGGGTTTTCAATGGGGAATGCTGGGGAAGGAAAATCCAGCGAGCTGGCCAGCCGTCCCGCCCTGCAAATGCCACCCCCGCCAAAATCGTAAAAAACAGCCCAATCTGCCAGGGCTTACGTATGGCCAGCCCCGGTTTGTTATGGAAATCAAGTTTTGAAAAATAGTTCTGTACAAATTACCATAATGACTATTTATACTGTGGATGAGTTCCACTAAACCCGCCCATCCCACGCCTCCTGCGCCCA
>JANOAS010000365.1:0-31680 GCA_031411255.1 bacterium | reverse complement strand
TTGTTGGCAATGAGCGCGTCGCCCTTCAGGTCCATGTGCTCGTCCCCGGTCAGGCCGTGGAAATGGTTGTAGCGGCAGTCCAGCGGGAAGCTCACTCCAACGCGGCCCCCATCACCGTCAAAGACATCGTTGTGGCCCTTGTTGCCGTGGAAGTCATTGTAGTAAACCCGGAACCAGCCGCCGACCGGGAAGCCGCCCACGAAAGCCGGATTTCCCGCAACTAGGGCGTCGTCCTTGTACTCGACTTTGAGCGGTTCCTGTTTGTTGTCTGAGCCGGAAATGAAACCGGCCGGCGGTGCGTCGACGTCGTCGAGCGGATCAAACATGTCGCCAAAGTTGCAACGGCTCACGGTCAGTTTTGAGCAGCGGCCGTAGCACCAGCGCAGGTGGGATCCAGTCCACGTGCAGTTGTCCACCCACACCCAGGACTTGATGGATCCCAGCCCACCCCAGTTCTCCGTGTCAGTGACAGTAGTGTCCAACGGCGACAGTCCCTGGGCGTTCACGAAATCAGCAAACGCCACGATGTTTTCCTGGCTCATGCTGTCGATGATGCGCACCCCGCCCCATTTCGAGGGGCCGGTCTGGGTGCCCACCTTGATCGGATCGCAGTCGCCCGCCTCCACCTGACCGGGCAGATGGCTGAAGCGGATGCGGGCGTTCGCATTCCCCTGCGCCAGGATGCGGCCGTTCACTGTCAGGCGGACGTTTTTATCGAAATAGACGTTCACCCCGGGCTCGATGGTGAGCGTGGATCCGGTGGGGATGGTGGTGCTGGCAGTCACGTGATAGGGGCTGCCGGCCAGGCTCCAGAGCAGGCTGGTGCCAGCCGAGACGTTGCCGCCGTAAGGATAGCGACCCATGTCCGAGCGGGTGGCGTCAGCATCATTCGGCAGCGCTGGGTCACCTGTGTCGCGGCAGGGGGAGACGGCCTGCAGCTTGAAGTTTTTGTTCACGCTGTCCACGTAGAGCGGATCAGCCACGATGTCGCCCGTGCCGGACGGCATCACCTCGGGCGTGCCGGAGGTGCTGAGGTCGTGGTAGCAGCAGTAGCTCATGTTCATGAGCGGGTAGGTCGTGCTGCCCAGCGTTGGGTAGTCGTTCGCCACCGGCACTTCGGCGGAAATGATGCAGTTCTTGACGTTCCACGTGATGTTCATCGACGTGGTGTTGTTCTTGTTCCGCGTGTGGATGCCGTAGGAGTGGATGGTTCCGTCCCCGGTGTTCAGCGGGTGGTTTTCGCAGAAGATCGTGCAGTTCTCCAGCGTGTTAACGTAAGGGGTCCCGGCGGCTGACTGGCCCTGAATCTTCGAGGAGACGCCGATGTCATTGTCGATGAAAAGGTGTCTGCGGAAGGTCGCAAAGTCGTTCTCCAGCAGGCTGGCACCCTTGTCCATGGCATTGCGGGAGATGCTGCCCTCGATCAGGACAGTCCCGCCCAGCAGGTCGATGGCATCGTCGTCGCAATGGGCGAACACGCTGCGCTGCACGTTCACGGTGCGTCCGCCGGAGTCATGAATGTAAATGCAGTCCTCGTCATTCTGGGCGCCAGACTCGCGGTTCACAGCGAGCATGTGGGTGCAGTGGGTGTCCTCCATGATGAGACCGGCCCCGCCGATTTCGGGGCCCATCACGCACCGGGCCAGGTGAGAGCGGCGCACGACGAGGTTGCTTCCAGAAATGTCCGAGCCGCCTGTGTTAATGGTCGTCAGCACCTTGCCCGGACTGTCTGCGAGGACGGAGTCCTCGATGGTCAGCGCGGTGCCGGTGATCCGCACCATGGGACCCGTCCCTGTGTGACCACCCCCCACAGAATGCCCCGCCCGGCTGATTAGGCAGTGGCCGAGCGTTGAGGCCGTGGCAGTGCCAAATCGAATCTCCCCCCAGCGGTTGGCCGCATTCGAGCAGGTGATGGAAATCGGATTTACCTCCGTACCGACGGCGGAAAGCGCTCCGTTGACGAGGAGATTGATCCCGCCGCTGCCGCCTCCTCCAAACGCCGTGCCGTCCACCAGCACGTGCGTACCGGGATTGATCGTCAGCGTCGCGCCGACGGGAACGGTCACGTCGCCGGTGACGTTGATGACACCGCTCCATGTTTCACTGCCGGTCAGCGTGCCGGTCTTGGTGGTCATGGTGGGGGTCGGCGTCAGGCTGGTCAGCCCCTTTGAGGCCGTCAGCGAATCCGCCGTGGCGGTGATGGTGAAGTTCCCAGGATCCGTCCCGCCGCCGCCGCCAATGAGCGTACCGATCACTTCAGCATCGAAGCTGATGTCATTTGAACCCGAAGGCGCGCCCTGGTGGATTTCCACGGCGATCACATTTTCCCCGGCGACGATGGCGCTGGGCGGGATGGTGTAGTCGTAGAAGACATTCTCGCGGATGGTTGTCGAAACGGCGTCACGGGAAACAGTGGAGCGGGTGGTAGAGGTCGTCGTGGCCACGTTCAGGCCGTCGGTGTCAGCCTTGACTGGTGCTGTTCCGGTGGTGGTCGCATTCAGGTAAACAATGGCCGCGTCATCCCGCAGCAGTTTCAGCGTAAATGCTGAATACAATGCAGGATTTGCCACCGTAAACTTTTTCCGGAAGTAGTAGGTGATGTGACTGCCCGTGGCGGTGATGGGGGTGGATCCGCCCGGTGTGCCGTTGAGCTGGGTCACCTCGTCGCCCTCCATCGGGTTGGCCCGGCCAAACTCACCATTTCCTGTGGACCAGGTCGTGTCGTTGAATGTGGAGAGCCGCCAGCCCGTGCCCTGGTTGCTGCCGTCGTCGAGGTACTTCCACGAGGAGCCGCGGGAAAAGAGCACTTGGGGCCCGCCGCTGCCACCGCCGCCACCCGCAGTCACAAGCAGGCTGCCGCGTCCGTTGCGCACAGGGACGGCGGCCGCCCCGCCACCCGTGCTGGCAGTGGTCAGCGTGACGCCGTTACTGGCCGTGAGCACCGCCGTCTTGTCCCAGGCGGTCAGGTCCGGCACGCCTGAGGCGTCGCGATACTCGACCTCCACAAGAAAGGGAATGCCCGGGATGTACGAGGACGGAGCTTTCAGCGCAAGACTGTTGAATACAGGCACGCCGTTGGTCAGCACCGGGGTCCCCGTCCCGGCGCTCGAGTAAACCAGGGCGGTGAAAGTCTGGACGGTGGCCCCCGTGCCATTCGGGCCGTCAAACATGTTCGTCACGATCTGGTTCACACCTGGCTTGATCACGCCGTTGGCCGCAGTGCCGGTAAAGCTCCACGTCCCGGCAGGTGTGGCACCCACTTTGCGGTAGTTTGAGGACGTCAGAGGCACATTCACCCCGCCCACCTGGATGGAGCGGACTTTCGCCACATTGAAATTCCCCGCAAACGTCGCCGTCGCGTTGCTGGTGGCCTTCATGCTCTCCACGTCCGCGAGGTTACCGGTGACAGTCTGGGAATAGGTCGTCGGGATTTGCGTGAGGATGTTGGCCCGGCGGGTGTCGATGTAGTTTTTTGCCGTGGCGGCCGCCGCGCTGGACCAGCCAGCCAGCAGCTGGTCGATCATCGGATCCAGCGTGGCGTGGTTGAACCACTTGTCGAGGGCGTCCAGGTACTTGCCATAGTAACCTGGCAGCAGGTCGGGATGGTTGAAAAAGCGGTTCAGGCCCTGCACCCCGTCCGTGCCCTGGGTGGGGGATTCTCCGTTGTAGCTGAAAATGGAGCGGGTCGACCCCAAGCCTGCCGCCGCTCCCAGAGTGAAGCAGGTGTCAAAATCGTGGGGAATCAGTTTGAAGCGCTGGTCGATCAGGCCGCGGTACAGCCCAAAGTCATCGGCGCGGCCGCTTTGCAGGCCGCCCTCCATGTTTCCGATCAGGGCATCCACCACGAAGAATTTCTGCCACTGGTCAACATCGATCACCGCTGCCAGCGCCGCAGGGTAGGCTGCATCTGAAATGGCGGGCTGAATGGCATTTCCCCCGGTGGCGGGGGCGCTGATCACTTTGCAGAGGTTGGCCAGATCGTCGAAGTTGTAGGGGGCTGGACCGGTGTTCGTCTCGTTGTGGTCCTTTTTCACGAAGGTATCCTCGTAGTTGGCCGGCGTCGTCCCTTCGTAGCGGAACTCCCCAGAGCCCAGATCATTGCCGATCACACCGGTGCTTGAGTTGGGGGCGTGGTCATCGCAGCGGTAGAGATTCCCGTCCGGGTCAAGCGGGTAGTGGATTGAGACCCAGTCGCCTCCCATTGGCTCGATTCTGGCGTAGCTGCCGTTCGTAATGCCGGCGTTGAAACTGCTCGAAACCCCGTCGCCCGGCACGCCCGGGTTTCCACCGTTAATTCGCAGTTGCACGGGTGTTGCCCGCTGCTCCGCGATGCCCGCCTCGCCGAAGCACAGCGCGCCAAGAACTTGAGCGTAAGGATATTTTGCGTTAAATTGCAACGCCTTCCGCCCATTCCACGAATCGCCGTTACGGAATGCGATGTAAAAATTATTCGGCGGCGGTTTGCGGCTGGAAAACCCGCGGTTGCGGATGCCGCAGAGAGTCCGCACTTTCACATCGATACCGTCCACGCTCGTGACCGTGGCGTTCATCAGCGCGTCGATTTTGATGTTCTGGTTGTCGTCCACCTCTCCGATGGTCCGCAACTCAGCCCGCTCCACCGCCGTCAAGATAACGCGGTGGATCGGCTGGCTGCCGGGAGTCCACGCGGCATTTGGATCGTACGTGTTGTCCACCTGCAGCAGCACGTTGCACACCTGGCCGAACGTTTCCGGCAGCACCCCCACGTCACTCGTCCGGGCCGGCGAGGGCCAGGTGCGGCTGAGCGCCCCGTCGGTGGTCTGAACGTAGAATTCGATGATGCTTAAATTTGCCTGGGGTGGAATGTCCGCCTCGACATCCCCGTCGCCATCCGTGTCCACCATCGGCAGGCTGGAGAAGGTGGGCTCACCGTCCAGACGCCAGCGCAGGGTGGTCGTCGCAGGCGCTGCAAGATCATCTGTCACACTGGCCGTCACGCGGACGGTGTCCGTCGTGCGCGGGATGAGCGGGTGGAACTGCACGCCCATGATCACAGGAGCCACGTTGCCCGAATAGGTGCTGTTCACTGCACCGGGCGTGCCGCCATTCACGGTGCTCTCTCTCCAGGCAGCCCCTGTGTTTTTTTTCAGCAGCGGATTGAGCAGTTCCATGGATTTACCCAGCCCGTCTGCATTGGAGAACCACTCCCAGCCTTTGTGCCCAAGCCAGTTTGGATCCCCCGGCCCCCGGCCCCGCAGCGCCCAGTCCCCGTCGTCAGAGTAGTCCACCTGGTCGACCTTGGTGCCCGTCGCATCGTCCAGCTGGATCTGCTCCCCGCTGTTCGCCAGCGTGCCGGTCCAGCCGCCGATCACTTTCCCGGCAAAACCAGAATGCGCCGCCAAGAAGGCCGTCCGGTCTGCCGCCACCACCAGATAACCACCGGCCTGGATGAGCGTGTCCGGATTTCCCAGTGGAAAAACGAGGTTCACGCCCTTCGACAACGCCCAGCCTTCCACGTTCACCGGGGCCGCGTCGGGGTTCAGAATTTCGATCCACTCCTCCGCTGGATTCTCGATCACGCCCGGGGCGTGGTACATGATTTCATTGATGACCGGTGCTGACAAAGCCATGCCAGTCAAAACAATGGACGATGCCGCGACGGCGCCAACCACAAGGAATGCGGGGAGTTTTTTCATGGGGAACGATTGGGGTTTGGGAGAGCGCGCAAGGCCGGGGTGGCGCTCTCGGGGGGGCGGGTGACCGCAGAATTAATTTCCCACACTACCAGGAATACAACATCATCGTCAAGAAAGACCGCATGACATCGCTGCAATTTTTCAGAGAACTGGATTTACCACAATCCCCGGAATCAAATCACCTGATCTCCTGGACGATCCGCTCGAGGGCCACCCGGATTGTGCCCGCCACCGTCCCCACATCATGGGACTCCGTCCGGATGAAGACCTTCTCCCCGGGTCTGGCCAGCGAGGGAAATTTCAGCCCTTCGACGAGCCGGGTTTCCTCCCGCGAGGTGTCCGGCTGCCCCAGCTCAAAGGGCAAGCCTGCGGCTCTGGCGACGTAGCGCAGCTCCGGAACGGACGAAACCAGACGGCGGCGGTCTTCCCGCACCAGATCCACCCGGTCCTTCATCCCCGCAGCCAGCTCCCGGTATTGGTAGCTGACGGCGTGCGCACGAGTCAGGAAACTGGCCTTGGAAAGCGGCCTCGCCTCCGCCATCACGGCCGCCAGGGGTTCCACCGCCCTGCTCCATGCCAGCGGGTCCAGCCAGACGTGCAGGTCCCGCGCCCCTTCAACAGCACCGGGTCCCGCCGCCGGGAGAAAGCTTTCCGCCGGCACCATCGGCAGCACCTCGCACAGCGGTATCCCCTCCTCCTTTGCCCTCTCCAGCGAAGCGGTGATGCCCTCCTCCTGCCCAAACCCCATCGTCACCACCAGCTGCGCGGTGCGAATCTCAAGGTCCACCGGCCCCGTCCGGGTCACGTCCTTCATCTCACGTCCGGGCTCCTGCAGGCAGACCACATCCACCTCGTCTCCTCCGATCTGCCTCACAAGGTCCGCCGCCACCGTGTGGCTGGCCACCACACGCAACCGCTCAGACACACTGGCCGCCACTGCCGCCGGCCGCGGGGAGCGCGTCTCCGGTTTGGTGCAGGATGTTAGCAACGTGAGAGCCGCCAGCAGCAAAGCCAGCGGGTTCTTCAGCAAAGTCGGGGTTGCGGCGTTCACTGGGGGCTATGTAGACTCCCAAATTCACCTTTGGGCAAGTCCACGTTCCATTCGATTTTCCTGCGGGTGCCGCGACGAGCCTTTTTTCGCCCAGCGTGAAAGAATTTCATTTTAGGGCGCGTAATCTGCCAATCCGCCGTGGCTGGCGGCTGCGGAGATTCGTCCGGCAGGTCAGAATATCCATAATTCTCACTTTTTGCTTGTTTTGCAAAAAATTTTGCGATTATTGAACATTTTTGATTGCCATTTTTCGATTAACCTCCATAAGTGCCACTTCTATCACATCATGAACAAAACCGCATTCATCCTGTCGGTCACCGCTCTTGGCTTTGCTTGCAACGCCATGGCTGGTGAAGCCCGCTCGGCCGTTTCGAGCAAGAACCCAAAAGGCCCCATCCAAATCGAGGTCCCCTCGCTGTGCGACGCCTTCAATCCTGGCCCTGTTGTCAGCCTCTACGGAGCTGGCATCGTGGCTGGTGACGACCTCGACGACGCCCTCGGCGGCGGTCTGAGCCTTGGCTACTTCTTCACCGAGAACGTCGGTATCGAAGTCGCCGGCACCTGGCTCGCCACTGAGAGCGTGATGCACGACATCACCGGCAGCGTTGTCTTCCGCGCCCCGATCAAGAGCGCCTGCATCGCCCCCTACGTCCTCGTGGGTGGTGGTATTGAGACGGACAGCGTTGTCCAGGGCACGGCCCACGTTGGTGCCGGTCTCGACGTCCGCTTCAGCGGCCGCGCCGGCATCTTCGCTGACGCCCGCTACACCTTCGCTGACGAAACGGAAAACTACACGATCATTCGTGCCGGTTTCCGCATCAGCCTCTAAATCACTTCCCCTTTAACAAGGGAAACACGGGAGGGCCAGGGTTCACCCCCGGCCCTCTTTTTTGTCGTGCACCCGTCGGAATGTGTGGTTGAGTGCCCTTCTTTCCCCCCCAGTCACGCACACCACGCACCCTCCTTTCCCATGGGTCACACCCAGGACCGCCTCGACCTCGAAACCGACCTAGACCGCCTCCGCCGGATGCTGGCCCGCACCGCCGCACCCGCCGCCGCCGGCCTGCCCATCGGGGAAAAACCCGACATCTCCATCCTCAATGTGGCCTGCGGTGCCTGCGATGAAGCCCGCACCCTCAGCGATTTTTTTGCCCGGCTGAAATCCGGCGACTCAGGCCCGCCCGCCTCCACCCTCCTCGTCGGCACCGACGTCCGCGACCGAGAACTCGACCAGGCCCGGGGGCTTTTCCGCCCCTCCCCTGCCGGCGACTTCGAGTTCATCCACGGCGATGCCTCGAAACTTTCCCAGCACAAGGAGCTGCCCAAGGACTTTGACGTCGTCTTTTTCCGCCACCAGAACCTCTACCACGGCCGCCAGCTCTGGAAGCGCATCTTCGAGCAGGGCCTGGCCAAACTCTCCGAGGATGGGCTGCTCATCATCACCTCGTATTTCGACCGCGAGCATGAACTGGCCATCAAGGCCTTTCAGGAAATCGGGGCCGAACTCGTCACCACCGCCCGCAACCACGAAAGTCGCGAACTCGCCACCCCGGGAAAATCCGTCGACCGCCACGTAGCCGTGCTGCGCCACAGGAAGGGTTGATTCTAAACAGGCCGGATCAAATCCACGCTGGAAAGCGTGCGGCGGGAGCCGCCTGGTAGGGAAAGCACGAGTTCACCGGATGCAGTGTAGCCGGCCGCCAGTCCCGTGATCTCTTCCGTGCCGATGAGCACCCGCACCTGCTTGTTCAGGAGCCAGCTGCGGTGCGTCACCTCCTCCAGCAAGGCCGGAAAGTCCCGCTGGGCCGCAGCCAGGCAGTTCTCCAGCGCTCTCAGCAGGGCGATGGCCACCGTTTCGCGGGGCAGCGCCTCGCCGCCATTTTCGAGGCGCAGTGAAGTCGTGACAGCCCGTATTTCCAATGGCAGATCGCGCTCCACGAGATTCACATTCAATCCTATGCCTATGATGGCGTAAGCACGTCCGCCTGGGGGAAACCCGCTTTCCAGCAGGATACCGGCGATTTTTTTCCCGCCCACGTAAACGTCGTTCGGCCACTTCACCTGTGCTTCCACACCGGCACTCGCCTCGATGGCGCGGC
The DNA here is from genome assembly GCA_031411255.1 of bacterium. Lineage (GTDB taxonomy): Bacteria > Verrucomicrobiota > Verrucomicrobiia > Verrucomicrobiales > V1-33 > JANOAS01. The sequence continues at coordinate 22,855 of JANOAS010000365.1, read as the reverse complement.
AGACTGCCAGTGCAGCCACATGGGTCAGCCGGGGCCATTCCTCCGGAGGCTGGGCCGGGCGCAGGAGCACGCTGAGCAGGAGATTTGTCCGCGGGACGGAAAACCACTCCGCCCCACGGCGGCCGCGACCGCTGGTCTGGCTGTCGGCAAAGACGGCCACGCCCTCAGGATAACCGGACTCGGCCAGCCTGCGGGCCTCGTCGTTGGTCGAGCCGGTTTCCTCAAAATAGACAATTTCCCGCCCCACCGCCTGACCGGCCAGGGATGAAGCGATGCGCGCATGATTCAGCGGCAGGCTCATGCGCCGCGGAGCAACTCCAGGGAAAAATCCAGCGCCGTGGCGGAATGCGTGATCGCCCCGCAGGAAATGAAGTCGACCCCGGTTTCCGCAATCGCACGGATGGTCTTGAGCGTCACCCCGCCGCTGGCCTCCAGCTCCACGCGGTGGTCCACCAGCTGCACGCAGGCCCGCAGCCGGTCCGGGTCCATGTTGTCCAGCAGGACCACGTCCACCCCGTCCAGGTCCAGAAACATCCGCACCTGGTCAATCCGGTCCGCCTCCAGCTCCACCCGGATTCCCGGCCTGGCCGCCTTCACCCGGTGGATCGCCTCCTGCAGCGCCTCCCGCCGGTCCTCAGCGAGCAGGTGGTTGTCTTTCACCATCACCATGTCGTAGAGACCCATGCGGTGGTTCACCGCTCCACCCGCCTTCACGGCCGCCTTTTCCAGCACGCGCCAGCCTGGCGTCGTTTTCCGCGTGTCGAGCAGCCGCGCGCCAGTGCCGGAGATCTCGTCCACATACCGCCGCGTCAGGGTGGCAATGCCGGAAAGCCGCTGCACAAAGTTCAGAGCCGTCCGCTCGCCGGTCAGGACGGAGCGCGTCGTGCCGTTGATTTCCAGCACCGTGTCGCCCACCGCCAGTGCTTCGCCATCCTGGCGCGCAGCATTTACCTTCAGCTCGGGATCCACTTGCCGGAACACCTCCACCGCCACGGCGATTCCCGCCAGCACCCCAGGCTGCTTTGCAAAGATCCGCGCCGAGCACGGTTCATCAGCCGGCACGAAAAACTGGCAGGTCACATCCCCGCCGCCCACGTCCTCTTCCAGCGCCGCGGCGATCAGCTTCTCCGTCGTCCACATCGGCCGCGTTACTTCGCGTCCTCCACCTTTTCCAGCTTCTGCACAGTCTTTTGCTTCACCGGCATTTCCGTCTTCTTCCCGCTGCCGTCCGGATTGTTCATGCTCAGCTTCAGATCGAGGATCATCTCGGACTCGCGGCAGAAATTCAGCTTCGTGTCGTACCACGTCGTTCCCGTCACCGTACCGCCTTCGGATTTCAGCCCCAGCGCCGCCAGCATGGCCAGCTGCGGGTTTTTCGCCGCCGCATCGCTGTTCAGGGAGAGGTCGGACTTCGCATCCATCACCAGCTCCGCGCAGCGGACCCCGCCGTGCTCGGAGGTGCTCTTGAAAGTGTATTTCCCCTCGATGCTCACCTTCCCCATGCCGGAGAGGTCCTGTTCGATCTTGAAGGGCCAGCTGTCCCCGGGCTTCACCGGTCCCTTGGGCAGCGCCCCCAGCTGCGCCGCCTTGGACATTTGCAGCAGCGCATCCTTCCCGAAAAACATCTCCGCCGTTTTTGCCCCCTTCGCTCCCGTTGCGCCGGCTTCCATCTCCTTCACCGTGTCATCGGCATTCAGGATGAACGTGTACTCCCCGGCCATCGCATCCTTGATCCCCTTCCCCAGGCCCATCGCATCGCTGGCCGTCTCGGGTTTGGCCGAGTCGAAGGACACCTTCTGCCCCAGTCCATCGAGGTCCATATGCACTGATTCATACTTCAGCACCAGCTTCTCAGGCGTCCCCGCCTTCACCGTGTTGGAAAGGCCCATCACCATGTGCATTTTCTGCTCAGCCTTCGCGCCGCCGAAGTCCATCGTGGTCGCGGCCTCCGTCGTCACCGTCTGCACATACCGTTTTCCGGCCTGCCATTCAGGTTTGATGGTCAACGCTCCACCCGCCTCCTGAGCTTGGAGGACTGGCGCGGTGAGGCTGGCGGCGGCGGCGAGGGAAAAACAGGAAAGGGTCAGTTTCATGGAATTGGATTGGGTTTAGGCCACGACTCTAACCACCTCGCCCGCCCCAGCGCAACCGGGAAGCCAGATTTTCGCATCGCTGCTTAAATGGAATCCGCCGCGCCGGCCAGTCCGCCTTGCCGCAGCTCGCAGTCTCCCCTACTTCGTCGGCGAGTAGTCCGTCGGCACCAGGAAGACCGACTTCACCCCGTCGGGCACGGTCAGCGAGCCGCCGCCCTCCTTTTCAGAGGCCTCCTTCGCCGCCAACCACTCCGCGTCGGTGCGGAAGGCATTGAACGAAGCCGCTGCCGCCTCCTTGCTGGCATGCGCGAGCAAATAGACGAGCGTCTTTTCAGAAGTCGGCTGACCGGGCTGCGGAGTCCAGTAGGCGAAGTTCGTCATGCCATGCTTCGCAAAGAGGGCGACGGTGTGCTCCCGGAACCGCTTCAGCAGGCGGTCCTGATTTCCTGGCGTGGTCGTGTAGGTCCGCAGCTCAAATACGCGCGGCGCTCCGGCCACGGCGGGTGCGATGGCGGGGGAAAAATCCGCCGCCTGGAGGAAGTGAGACTCCACCTTCAGCACGAGCTTGCCATTCGCCTCGGATTCCTTCGCCGCAGCCTTCCACTCCGGATCCGCACCGAACGCCTTGAACGACGCATCACGCGCGGCGCGGTCCGGGAAACTGAGCACGTAGACCAGCTTCCGCTCCGGGTTGTCCACCGGCGTCCAGTAGCCGATGTTCGTCATGCCGTGTTTTTCGAAAAGCTTCACCGTGTGATCCCGGAAGCGCGCGTTCAACGCGTCAAGCTTCCCCTCCGCTGCGTAATAAGTGCGCATCTCAAAGCACCGGGTGTCAGGGGCGGCGGCGGCAGGGCCGGAGCAGGCCAGCCAGCCAGCCAGCACAACGAGGGAGAAGAGAAAGGTTTTACGGTTCATGCCGGGAGTTGACGGCCTCCCGCCGGGGAAGGCAAGCCCAAACCCATTGGCGGCTTTGAATCACCCTCCTAAACGGGGCACGGGTATTCCACCAGCGCTTCTACACCGGTTTCATGCAGAGGCAGCCATTGTCAAAGGCCAGAACCTGCCCCGCCTCCTTCCACTCCCGGGGACCCAGCCCGTCCACCCGGAAGGTGGTCGAGGCAAACGCTCCCGCACCACTCACCCCTTCCCGCAGCTGCATCAGCACTTCCGCCAGGCTCGATGCCGTCGCAATCGTCGTATTTCCAGCAATCTGAGCCTGCGTCGCCATGTTCAGGATCGCCTGCGCATTCCGGCGCTGCTGCACTTCCTTCGCCTGGCTCATCGTCCCGAAGATCAGCGGAATCACAATCGCTGCCATGATGGTCAGGATCGTCACGGTCACGAGAAGTTCGGTCAGGGAAAAACCCTTCTTCTTGTTCCGCTTTAATTTGATGATCATAATATTATGATTTTTAATAACTGAGTTTTAAAAATGAGAATTGGGGGAGGCGACAAAACTTACTGCGCTCCGGCCAGAGCGCTGAGTTTGCCATAAATCAGGACGCTCGACACGCAGTCCTCGTGGCCATGAAGTTCGTTGGAGGTGCTGTAGCCGTCCTTTTCACAACGGCCCATTCGGATGCTGAGCCTGAAGTATTTCCCCTGAATCGGCTGGGGAAGCGTCGCGCTCATCTCAGCCAGGCGGACCACATCAGCCGCCTCATCCGCAGTCTGACCGGGGCGGTTGGGCGTGCTGGCGAAGCTGACCACGAAATCCGCCGCACCCGCATTTGGCAAATCTTTGAGATTCAGCCGGCACTCCATGTGCACCGAGGAGGCATTTGTTCCGCTGTAGGTGGTGCTGTTGAAATAGCTGATCTGACCAAGGACAAACTCCTGGTCAGGCAGGGCATCCACTGCGGCTCCGCGGAACTCGATCCAGTTGGGCTCCCTGCGGTCCGCAGCCGGCTCGCCCCACTCGAAACGGGGCGCATTCCTGTTTGCGCTCAGATTGGTTTTCAAATCTTTGTCACCCGCCGCTTGGTGAAAGTACGCCGCCGTCGAACCATTGAAAAAAATCGTGCGGTACTGCTCTTGGACGGGCTCGCTTGCCCGCCACTCAGTCTCGCTCAGTGGGCAGGCATAAGTCTGAATGCTCGTCGTAAGAGCCTTTTCCACTTTCAAGGCACCACCCGCGTACGTTTTCCATGGCTGCCCGTTCACACTCACCATGATGCGGGCGGCACCGGCGGGATTCGGATTGTTCAGAAAAACATTGAAGGGGAATTGGCTGTGCTCAAAAAGCCCGCCAGCCACGCTGTAGACCGGAGGAGCCAGCTGGCCCAGAGCAGTCGCTGTAGGCGGCGTCCACCCGCTGCGGTGGCTGGTGGAGGTCGGGAGATTCTCCCCGGATGGCGTCCCCGCCATCGCAGGTGTCAGCCCCATTGACTTTCCCTTCGCGGACTGCAGGCGGAACTCGCCCACTCCCTCGTTCGTTGTTTCCGAAACGTAGAACCGGTTCAGCAGCGGATTCCACACCGCCTTCACATCAATTTGCTTTCCGTTTGAAGCACAGGCCGTAACACGACCGGCTTGATTCGCCAGCGTCGCCTCCACCCCGGGCATCCCATCCTGCAGACGGTCGAGTACTTCCTGCTCCGTGAATGAAACTTTGAAACAGCCGCCCTTCGCCAGAAATTTGCGCACCGCTACATTCACCGAGGCCACATCAGTCTCAAGCTGCTGCCGGCGCTCAGCCTGGCGGCTCATCCGCACCGCATACACAGCTCCAGCGCTCACCAGTCCCAACACCGCCACCACCAGAAGCACCATCCCGAGGGTCACCCCGCGGCGCTTCGTGAGTCGCTTTTCCGGCTGTTCAGCTTCGTTTGAGATCAGTTTCATATTGGATATGGAAAATATAACAGATCGCGTCGCAAAGGCAAGAATTTTTATCATTATTATGGTTTTTCAAAACTTGCGAACGCGCCAACTTTCCGTCCCCGACCACTGCCAGCGGCCATGGCACGCCGCAAAGGATCATTTCGATTTGGCGCACATTGCTGGTTATAGACCCTTTGCGAAATACTTTCAATCAACGAACAAATTAATACGAAAAAATTAGTGGATCATCAACGAAGAGTTTAGTAGTTTTCAAACATGAGCGACAAAAATCAAAAACAGGAACTCCCGCGCCCCACAGATGCGGAAATGGCCATTATGAGAGTGCTCTGGACCCGCGGGCCCGGCACAGTGCGGGAGGTGATGGAGGCCCTGAACGAGGGCCGGGAGAAAGACGCCGCCTACACGACCGTATTGAAGTTCATGCAGATCATGCACGAAAAAGGTCTGCTCCAGCGCAGCGAGGACCAGCGGTCCCACGTATACTCCCCCACCCTGCCTGCGGAGCAGACTCAGCGCCAGATGGTCGGGGATTTCGTGGACCGCGTCTTTGGCGGCTCTGCACTGGAGCTGGTGCAGCAGGCGCTCGGCTCCGGGCGCGTCTCCCCGGAGGACTTTTCGGAAATCCGCAAACTCCTCGCGGAGGCCGGTCAGCCACCCCTCGCCGATTAATTTCTCACCCCACCCGACACCATGAGCCCTCTCCTCTCCCTGCCCATCCCCGCCTCACTCGGGGAACGCCTTGGCTGGACCCTCTTCCACTTCCTTTGGCAGGGTGCCGCCCTCGCCCTCGTCTGGCTCCTGGCCAAATGGTGGCTCCGCCGCGCCCAGGCCAGCACCCGCTACTCCGTCGCTCGCGGCCTGTTCTCCCTGCTCGCCCTCGCCCCGCTCGGCACGTTTGTTTTGGTTCGGGCGCCCTTCATTGATCGCGGTCCGGACCAGCTCGCCTCCGTGCCGGCTCAGGCTGCCGCTTTCTCCGCCCCAGCAGCATCCATCGTTCCGACTGCTGCGCAAAAATCGGCCATCCTCCCGGTGGTCGCTCCCGCTCCGGCGAAAGCCAAATCCGCCAAGGGCCCCGTCCCGTGGACATGGAACCGTATCCAAGCCGGCCTCCGCCGCCGCATGCCCCTGCTCGCTGCGGGCTGGTGTGCGGGCGTCCTCCTCCTTTCGCTGCGGCACCTCGCCGGGTGGTGGCAGCTTCGACGTTGGAAGCGCGTCGGCGTTCGCCCGGTGCCCGGTCCTGTGGAAAAAATGGGCCGCGAACTGGCTACACGGATGGGGCTCCGCCGCGCGGTCGCCTTTTTGGAGTCCACCCGCATCCCCGGCCCGGCCGCGCTCGGCTGGCTGAAGCCCGTCGTTCTCCTGCCCGTCTCCGCCCTCACCGGTCTCGACGAAGCCCAGCTCCGCGCCATCCTCGCCCACGAGCTGGCCCACCTCCGCCGCTGGGACTACGCCGTGAACTGGTTGCAGACCCTCGTCGAGACCCTCCTCTTCTTCCACCCCGCCGTCTGGTGGATCAGCCGGGACCTCCGCACGGAGCGTGAACTCTGCTGCGATGACGAAGTCCTCCACGCCGGGTGCGACCGCCTCACCTACGCCCGCGCCCTCGGCCAGCTCGCCGCTTGGCAGGCCGCCGCACCCGCCCTCGCCGCCACTGGCGGCCCGCTCGTCCGCCGCATCCGCCGGCTCCTCGCCAAACCCGAGCCCGCAGCAGGCCCCGGCGGCCCCATTTTCCTCGCCTGCCTCGCCGCCCTCTGCGGGCTCGCCCTCACCGCCGCCCACCTCCAAGCTGCGGAGAAAGAAGCCACCCCCGCCGACATCGTCCGCAAGCTTTTTACCGACAAGGCAAAAAGCCTCGTGAAGGAAATCCGCACCGCCGCCGCCCCCACTCGCGGCCGCATCCTCGACCGCAACGGGCTCGTCCTCGCGGAAACCGGCACCGACGGCCTCCGCCACTACCCATTCAACGCCATGGCCGCCCACGCCATCGGCTACGTTGGCAAAACAGAAAAGACCGGACTCTCCGTGACCGGCCGCTCGGGCCTTGAAAAATCCCTCAACGAAACCCTTTCCGCCGGGCAGGACGTCATCCTCACCCTCGATGCCCGCCTCCAGGCCGCCGTCGAGGAAACCCTCCGCACTGCCAAGATCAGCCGGGGCGCCGTCGTCGTGCTCGATCCCAACGACGGCAGCGTCCTCGCCATGGCCTCCATGCCAAACTACGACCTGAACCAGTTCGTCCCCAGACTGACCCCGGAAAAATTCAAAATCCTGGAGGAAGACCGGACACGTCCCTTGTTGAACCGGACCACGGCGGCCTATGCGCCGGGGTCCACCTTCAAACTCACAACGGCTCTTGCCCTCGTCCAGGAGGGCAAAGGAAACCACTACTACAACTGCGAGGGCGCGGTGACCTACGGAACCAAATCCATGAAATGCTGGTGCCAACTGAAGGGCTTCAACCACGGCACCCTGAACTTGAGCGCGGCCATCATGAACTCTTGCAATGCATGGTTTTACCAGGCCGGAAACGAGGCCGGAATGGAGCAAATCGCCTCGACGGCGAGCCTGCTGGGTTTCGGCGCCCGCACCGGCATCGAGCTGCCGGATTCTCCCGGTCTCATCCCCACACCAGCCTGGCTGGCCCAAACGCATCCCGGGGAACACTGGAGTCCCGCCTACACCGCCAATAGCGCGATCGGACAGGGCTTCGTCGAAGTAACTCCGCTTCAATCCACCATGGCCACCGCCGCCTTCGGCAACGGCGGAAAAGCGTGGCAGCCCCACCTCAGCAGCGAGATTGCCACACGGCCTGTCGCGCCCGTTTTGCTGCATGACCTGGTGGCAGAGGGCACCAAAACGGCTGATTTTGAACTGATCAGGAAGGGAATGTGGAACGTGGTGAACAGCGCCACCGGAACGGGCAAAAACGCCAAAACTGCCGGATGGGAGGTCGCGGGCAAAACAGGGACAGCGCAGTTCTGGAGGGGCAGTGAGAAAGACAATCACACCTGGTTCACCTCCTTCGCCCCTTATAAAAACCCGCGCTACGCCCTCACCGTTTTTGTCCAGGGTGGCGAGGCAGGTGGAAAAATCTGCGCCCCGCTCACCGCAGAAATGCTCCGCCGTTTCAAAGAAATCGAAGCCGGCGGCACCCCCGCCCCAGGCCCGCAGCCGGAGGTGAAGGGAAGCTTCGCCCCCGTCGACAGCGTCCCCTTTCCCGGCGGAGAAAAGCCACCCGAAGCCCCGCCCGCTGAAGACGAGAAGAAAAACGGCCAGGGTTGACTCCGGTCGGTTCCCGCCTCCGGTGTCCACATGTCACAGAAAGTTGTTCGCGTCGGGATCATCGGTGGCGGCCTCATGGGTCGTGAAATGGCCAGCGCCTTCGGGCGGTGGTTTGCCCTGGAGGACCTGCCGGTCCGTCCGGAACTCGTTGCCGTCTCGGATCTCAGCGATTCCGTGCTCGCCTGGTTTGATCGCATCCCGAGCGTCACCTTCCGCACAAAAAACTACGCCGAACTGCTCGCCCGGCCCGACATCGACGTCGTCTATGTCGCCGTCCCCCACCACCTGCACGAGCGCATTTACCTTGATGTCCTCCGCGCCGGAAAAGACCTCTTCGCAGAGAAACCCTTCGGCATCGACCTCGCCGCCGCCCGCGCCATCCTCGCCGCCATCAACGAGAGCGGGCGCTTCTGCCGCTGCAGCTCGGAGTTTCCCTATTTCCCCGGCGCCCAGCGCGCCTACGCTCTGGCCGCGTCAGGGGCCTTCGGGCGGCTGCTGGAGGTGCGCTCCGGGTTCTGCCACTCCAGCGACCTCGACCCCACCAAGCCCGCCAACTGGAAGCGCCTCAGCCAGTCCTGCGGCCAGATCGGCGTCATGGGCGACCTCGGCATGCACACGCTCCACCTGCCCCTGCGCCTCGGCTGGCGGCCGGAGTCCGTCCACGCCCAGCTTCAGAAAGGCTGGCCCGACCGCCCGAACCCTGACGGCACCCGCACCGCCTGCGACACCTGGGACAATGCCTCCCTGCACACTTGGATCACCGCCCATGGCCAGCGCGTCCCCATGACGCTGGAAATGAAACGCCTCAGCCCCGGCGACACCAACTCGTGGTACTTCGAAGCCCTCGGCACCGACGGCGGCGTCCGCTACAACACAAAGGACCCAAAAGCCCTCTGGCTCTTCCAGCGCGGCAAGGAGCAGTTCTGGCAGCGCACGGACCTCGGCTTCGGCTCCGCCTTCAAGGCCGTCACCGGCGGCATCTTCGAGCCCGGCTTCCCCGACCTCATGCAGCAAATGTGGGCCGCCTTCCTCATGGAACGCGAAGGCCTGCTCGCCGGCCGCTTCGGCTGCGTCCGCCCCGAGGAAGCCGTCACCAGCCACGAAATCTTCGCCGCCGCCCTCCAGTCCCACCTGACCGGGACGGTCGTGGCGGTGTAAACGCCGAGTGAAACGAGCCCCCTGCTGCCGTGAGTTCATCGGCGCCCCCATGAACTTCCGGTCCGCCTGCCCCCGGCGCTGACCGCCGAATCAAGAGCACGCACCCGGCTGCTCCTGCGCCTTGGGGTGCTGTCCTTTCTCGTGGCCGGCGGCGTTTTGGTCTGGCGCGGAATAGCCGTCAAAAGATTCAGGGCCACTGCCGTCGTCGAATTCACCCGCCGCCCCGATAATTCGGAGCCCTGGGGCCAGCCGCCCAAGCCTGGTGAGCCCTCCGACGAGGAGCTTATGAACAGCCTGGCTGCCAAAATTTGCGCGCTGGAACCCATCCGAAAAGTGGCCGGCCGGCACACTTGGCGTTCTGCAGCCGAACAGTAGATCGAAATCGATGAAACGGCTCGATTTGTCCAAATGAATCTCAAGACCACAGCCTCGCAGTCAACGCACCGGATTTCGCTCACTTCGGTCCAACTAGGCCACGGCCTCGTTTCCTCCCTCTCAAACGACCTGGCCAAAACGATGTGTACGGACGCCGCAGATGCGGAGCATGAGCGCGACCAGGCCGCCATTCGGAAAAAAAGGACCCGGCATTTCAAGCTGGCAATCCGCTCTACCGCCGGAGGCGGACAAACGGCACGAAGAACCGCCGCGGCGATCCGGAAAGGCTGATGCTTTGACGGTGGGTGTTGCCAACGATTTCCATGCCGATGCCGCTGATTTCCTGAAAGCCGAAGAGGTTTGACGATGCATCGAAGCCGATGTCGACAAATCGGTTATAGGCCACGGGCCATTCGATTTGGAGATAGCCCTCTCCCGCGGCGGCCCCCGGGCCGAGGCGGAAATTCGTCAGCTCCAAGTCCACCGGTGGGCCGGCAGGCGAACTGGTCGGGTCCGTGGGCACTGTGCCGCTGAAGTACTCCTGCCCCAGCGTGTAGGCGGAGCCGTCACGACGGTCCTGCCGGTTGTTGCCCAGGGTTCCGAAGTGGCGGCGCTCCCAGGCATCACCCAGCAGATCGCCATCCGTGTCCACGACGGCGTCAAACTCGCCTAACTGCCACTTGCAGCTCAGCACCTCGGCACTGGCGAATCCGCCCACGCTCGGCGTGTCGCTGTAGAAGCTCACCAGCACCTCGTCATCCACCTCGGGCAGGCTGTAGAATCCGGTGAGGGCGGGGAACCCGATCTCGGTGATGAGCGCCAGCTGCGAGCCGTCGGCGGGGTTCGTCAGCAGCCATGGGTTCGATCCGTTGGCCACAGTGCGGCGCAGGGTGAGCATCTGCACCAGGCGGGACGGGGTGGCGTTGCGCAGTGTTTGCAGCTCATTCCAGGTGGTGGCGATCTGGGTGTTGTTAAATGAAACCGCTGCGCGGTAGGCGGGCGGGATCACCCCCGTGCGCACGTAGCTGCGCAGCGCGTCGAGCGGGGCATCGCTCGTCCCCGCAGGGCTGGCGGCGTAGATTTCCCGCGCAATCCGCTCGGCGCGGGTCTTGGTGGCAATGCCGAGTGCGTCCACATGCTTGAGCACAGTCAGCATCCGGTACCGCATTTCAGAAAAGTTCGCCGGGTTTGCCCGGCGCAGGCGTGCGGCATCATCCGCAGCCAGGGTGCGCTCCCCGGCATCCCGCGCCCGGTCCGCTGTGAGGCTGATGCGCTGAAGCGGATCCCCACCCAGCACCGTGCCGAAAAAGCTGAACGCGATCTCCTCCATCATCAGCGCCCGCAGTGTGCTCTCCGGCGTGATGGTCACGCTCAGGTAGGGCCGGGCCGTCGTGCTGGTGGCGGCTTGGTATTGCGTGATCCATGAGGCGGCGCTGCGGGTGCCGGTGGTGGACGCCCCCCACGCGGCATCGTCCTGCAGGGCGTCCCAGGTGGTGCTCACGACCTGCGGGCCCGTGGACTCCACCGCATGGAGCGCAGGGAAATTCGGCGAGCCTTCCTTGAAGTTCGCTCCACCCCAGCTCCACACTTCATTGATTGAAGTCCCGCCATTTGTGGTGCCGTAGCTCCACGACTCCTGAGGCAGCGCGGGGATGACGGCCAGCATTTCTTTGCCCCGGTCCACTCCGCCCACCACCGGATTCACCGTGAAATGAGGATCCGTGCGCAGCACCGCGTAGCCCGACTCCGGAGACAGGTCGTGCAGGGAGAAGCGTGCCACTCCGGTCGCGTCCGTGCTCCCAATGCCGAGCAGCCCCCCGCCCATGTTGTTCGAGTATATCTGCGTGCCGGTGGCCGTAGTGCCATCCGCCGTGCCATTGGCCAGCCGTGCCTGCGGCATGGCATCCACCAGCGGCGAGGAAACCGGGGAAGGCTGTGTGGACGGATGGCTCGCCGCCAGATTGGGATTGCTCCCTGCCTTGATTTCCGCCAGGTCGGAATACCCGTCGCCATCACTGTCGCTGCCGCCGGAGGGGCTGAGACCCTTGCTGATTTCCACGAAGTCCGGCACGCCGTCCCCGTCCTGGTCCTGGCGGGCGGGAGGCAGGGTGAAGGTGTAAGTCGCGCTCTGCACCGGTCCGGCATTGCTGGCCGCCACCGAATAGTACTGCACCGTAGCATTGCTGAAAAGCCACGGCGCACTGCCCGCCGACCAGGCCTGGAAGGCCGCCACCGGATTGGTCCGGTAGTAGACCAGCGACCCGCCGCTCAGCCCGCCGAAGGTGATCTGAATCGCATGATCAAACCCGCCCGCCGCCGGGGAGATCGTCACCGTGTCCGGCTGGGTGCCCAACGTCGATTCAAAGGTGAAGAGGGAGAATTGCGGGTGCAGCTGGTTTGCCGCCGTGGCCGGCGCGGAGGACGTCAGCGTGCCCACCGTCACTCCGGAGGACGCGCCGATGCCCTGGGTGGCGCTCACAAAGTCCGCCGTCTGACCCGTGACCGTGTAGGGCGCGACACCGGGCACGGAAATGCCCGTGGACCAGTCCGCCGAGCGGAAGGTGCGCAACAGGTCTGGATTCGCCGTTCGGAAAAGCGGTCCGGAAAGGATGTAGAGGTTCGCATAGATGTCGAAGGAATTCAGTGCCGGCAGATTGATGGTCGCCCCCTGGACCCAGCCCGCGCCGCCGTTCACGAACGGCACCAGCGCCGTCGGGGACTGCCCGGCACCCGCTGCGTAGAGAAGGTGAAAGGCATTTCCCGGCATGGGCAGCATCCCTGCCAGCACGCCGGAGGGCGCAGTGACGGTCAGGGGCGCGGGCGTGCCAAATCCACCCGCCTGCGTGTAGCTCGTAAAGAAGAGCGTCCCATTCGTCAGGCGCACCAGCAACCGTCCGCCCGCAGGGCTGTTCACCGGCACGATCTCTTCCACGGCGGAGGCCAGGTTGAAATTCACCGCCGCCCCGAAGACCCAGCCCGCCCCGTTGGGCAGAACGCGGCGCAGCGTGCCAGCCGCGCTGCCGGGCTTGTAGAAAATGATGTCAGTGAACGTCCCTTCCAGTTTCGCAGGCACCCACGATGATCCCGAAGGCAGGCCCGCCGCCGTCAGCGCCACGTTGGGATTTCCCCCCGTCACCTGCCAGGCGCGGAAGGTGTCTGTGGCCCCCGCACCCTGGACGTAGCCGAAGAGCTGCGCCGCCGCTGCTGCCGGGGCAAAGGGATTTCCCTGCCGGACCAGCCCGTCCGGTACATCCTCCGTGTCAAGAAGCGTCGGCGTGCCGGCAGTCATCCGGTATTGTTTCAGCTCGACGAGATTTGCCCCGTTGAACACGCTGACCAGCGCCAGATCATCCTCCGCCGTGGGTGCAGCCCCGGGGATGTCCAGTGCCCCGAGCAGCGTCGTCCCGATGCCCGTGGCCGAGGTGTGAACCTTCGGCTCGGTGTAGCCCGTGGTGACCGGCGTGAGAAGATGGAACCGGTTTTGCTCCGGTGCCGTCACCGCCAGACTGGTGCTGGCCATGCCGTTCATGCGGCCGACGGCCACACCGCTGACCCCGGTCATTCCAGCAGGCCGGCCTTCGGCAAAGGTGACCGCCCCGCCCGCCGCCGTGTAGCCGATGCGGTAGAGCCCGGTCGCACTATCGACGAGCAGAATGTCCTCCTGCCCGTTGCCGTCAAAGTCCCCGGAGGCGGAGAATCCCGCCGTGGTTGGGTAGACGAAATTTCCGGCCTGTGAGGAAGCTGCCAGCAGCGACAACGCAGCCAGCGCGAGGATTGGACGAACCGTTTTCATGGTGGGAATTGTCTTCATGGCACAAGAACCTCGTTGGTGACGATCACGCGTTCGATCTCCTTGTTTTTCGCGAACCTCACGAGCAGATATTTGTATTTCGCCCCCTTGATGACCGGCTGGCGGTCCAGGAGCATGATGTCATGGTCGGAGCCGGTGATCGTCCGGGCCAGCCCCGTGTCATTCATGTGCAGCGGCAGGATGAAGGGATCGAGCACCACCGTTTCACCCGCAGACTCCGTGTTTGCAATCTGCTCCATCATCGGTCCACACTGCACGATGTCCCCCGGCACTATGGGGAACTTCACACTCGGCACCTGCACGCGGTAGAGCACCACGGGAAAGATGCAGCCGTCATAGCCGGTCTTGTCCGTGCTTTTCTCCTCGGCCTTGGCCACCTCGTCATTGCAGTAGAGGTAGGTTTCCGGGTCGCGCAGGCTGCTGATGTGGCCTGCCCGCGGCTCCGTGGGTGCATTGTCATTCACCAGCACGGCGGTCGAGCTGGGGTCATGCTGCAGGTCGGTGTATTCGCCGATGCGCACCGCATTCGCCCGCCAAGGGGAAAAGCGGGCGATGTTCACGTGGATCGCGCTGATGCCCGGGTGGAAATCCGCCTGCGCAGGCAGCCCGCGCGCGGGCCAAGGCACTGTATTTCCCAGCGGCAGCGTGTGCAGCGTCCAGGTGAATGACTCCACATTGGAAAAGCCCCCCACCACGCGCGTGTCGTAGGCACCCTTGCCCACCGCCCGGACCATGACGGTGTACACGTCCTTGGCCGAAACCGGCAGCGTGTACTCAAACTCGGGCGTGCCGCTCGCACTGACGAGGCGGATGGCGGCGGTTTCAAAGACGGAGAAATCCAGCCCCTCGGTGCCGGTGACATCCGTCAGCATGTTCGGGTGTGCGGCCAGGTCGGACGAAAGCCCCGTCCCCGTGGCGGGGGCCGATCCACCCTTTCTCGCCACCCACAGCTCAAAACGGTCGACACCGGGCGTGGCACAGAACCAGCGGACCTTCATCTGGGCTGAGCCTGGCAGGCCGACCGAAGCGAGGTCCTCCAGCATGGGCACCGGCATGAGCGCCCCGTCGCCACTCTCAAGACAGTCCTGGAGCACCATCGGGCCAGGATTGCTGTTTTTGTCAAAAAGCTGCAGGTAGTAGCACAGGGAGCTGAGCGTGACGGGCGGGTTCTTGTCCTTCCACCTCACCGGGGCGGAACCGGTGTAGAACCCCGCATCCACCAGCGTCTGCGGGCCGCCGTCCACGGTGCGGTAGACTTTGAATTCGGTGCTGGTTGGCGTGGGGTTAAAGGTGCCGCACGGGTCGAGCAGGTCGCCATTCGTCGTGTCGACAACGATGTGGCGGCCGCCGCACTGGCTGATCGGAACGGTGGTCAGAGTCTCGGCAAAGCTGGCCGTCCAGCGCACCCGGATGCGCTTGTCATTCGCCGGCGACGGGGAGTCCAGACCGCTCTGCACATACGCGCTGACCAGCCCGGAAGTCGTGCCCACCCGGCAGCGAAAGCTCGCGCTGCCATGGTAGGTCAGGACATTTCGATCCAGCTCCGCGCGCAACAGTCCGGCGCCGTTCCTGGCAAACGCAACGCGCCCCAGCGCCACATAAATCGGCTGGTTTAGCCCCGGCGTCTGCTGGACGAGGTCAAACTCCGCCCAGGCAAGCCCGCGCTGCACGGTGGTGTTGCAGACGAGCCTCAGGTGGCCGTATTCGCCGGAAAGCCCGGTTTCATCGATTTGCGCGTAGTCGTTCCAGACCAGTGAAAGCTGGCGGCACGGCGTGAGGATGGTGCCCGTCGTGCCCGCCGGACCCGCGCGGTCGCGCAGCACGCCCCAGATCGGACTGGAGTTCCCGGAGACGTTCCGGCACAGGCTGCCGTCCACGGCACGCACGGTGTAGAAATAAGTTTTCCCCGCGTCGGCCGGCAGTCCTGGCGGCGTGTAGGTGGCGCCATTGTCCGTGCCGCCGCCCCAGTCCGCCCACGCCGGAGCGGGCGTAGTGCCGCTGTCCACAAAGGTGAACTGCGTGCCCGGCAGCTGGGCGACGAGGTTTTCATCCGGCCTGTTCTGCGTGGGATCCATGTGAGCCTGCCGCGCCGCCTGGGAGGCGGAAGTCCAGCGGTAGACAAGGAAAGCCGAGATCGATTCCCCCGCCGGAAGCACCGGCATTTGCCACGCCAGCTCGAACCGCTGCACGTCCTTCTTCAGCGTGCTGTTGTAGTGGGTCACGCTTTTCACCGAGAGCTGTACCGGCACGGGCGGCGGGAAGCGATCGCAGATGGTCACCTTCGTGCCCAGGGAGCAGGAGCCCGGCTGACCCAGCAGATCCCGCGCGGCGGCGAAATAGTAAAACACCTGCCCGTCGGTGAATGGTGTGCCTCCGGGCTGGAAGCGGCGGTTGTCATCGATGATGTAGGTCGTGGTCGGATCCGCCCCAAGATCGGCTGCGTTTGCCAGCGAGGTGTAAAGTTTCGACGGCATGATGCCCGAGGTGTTCACACGGCGGGTGTCCGCCTCGAGGAACAGGGCCGAGGCATTTGCAGGAGGCGTGGTGTCCCACCCGCGGGCCGCCGCGCGGGCCAGGGGCACGCGATAAAGGTCAAAGCCGTTGGTCAGTGGGGCCAGGTCTTGAAGCGTGTCCGGCACATACCAGCGCAGGGAAACATTCAGGTTCGACTTTGCCGAGGTGTCCTTCACCTCCACCGGAGCCCCCGGTGCCGGCAGCGTCACCGGGGCGGCGGGATTCAGCGTGACCCGCCCCATCACTCCACGGTCGGTGGAACTGGCAGCGTCGAAGTCGCGGAACTCATACGTGAAAGGGGTGGCCGAGGGCAGCACCTCCGTCCAGGCCAGGCCGGCCGCAAATCCGATGGCCGGATGCGTCCGGGCCAGCAGCACGAGCTGCCGCCGCTTGTCCGCATCCGCCAGAGATTTCACGACAAAGCTGGCCAGCATTTCCCCCGTGGTGGCTGTACCCGGAGCAATGCCGGTGAGGTCCGACATCATCGTCCCCAGCGCCGTCAAATCCTCCCCCAGCGCAGACGCCGCTGGCAGAAGGGAGGTGACAAGCAGCGGGTCCGTCACGGGCTCCAGGACCGTCATCCGCGAAAACAGGGAGGCCGACGCGGCATTGCCCGCCTTGCGGTAAAGTGCCACCTGCCTGGAAAGCGTGAGCGTCAGGTCCGTCGGCTCCATCACCAGGTAGGCACGGTTCAGGCCACCCGTGGTCTTCGTGATTCCGGCGCAAATGACCCCCTTGTCCAGCGCCGTCTCGGCGTGGAGCGGGAGAAGCAGGGAAAGGAGCAATAATGCCGCAAGGCGGCAGCTGAGCTTGAACATTGAATGCGAATTCATGATCGTTTTGAAATTAGTTTAGTAATCAACCGCCCACCCGCCGGCGTCCGTGTAGCTGAAGCCGACGGTCTTGTCGAAACCGATGCAGAACGGGCACTTGCCGACTTCACCGAAGAGGCGGCCGGTGCCGGCGAAGTTGTAGACGCTGCCGCTTTTCACGCCGGCCAGGGAGACCTCGCCGCCGATGGTCACGGCGCACAGGGCTTCGCCGGTCACGCCGAGAGTCATGCGGCCTCCGTATTCGGGGACGACGCTGTTATAGAGCACGCCGGCTCCGGCCTTGCCGCTGATGTTGAAAAGGCACGTCCCGGTCCCGTAGATGGGGAACTCGCACTCGCCATAGGCGTAGACACCGCTGAAGGGCACGCTGGCGAGCGATCCGATGAGCGGGTCAATCATGATGAGCGGATCCAGGTCGCACGTCGTCCCGATGAAGAACCCGCCCGCCGCCGCGTAGCTGCCAAACTCCAGGGCCACCTTCGCTCCCAGGTAGTTTTCCGTCAGGCCGAACATGGCTGCCGCCCCGAGTTCTGTGATCTTGAAAGTCTCGTAGTTGATCTCGCCCTCGGTCATTTCAAAACTGCCGCCCAGGCCGATGGGAACGGGGACCGGATCACTGCTGAGGGCGAACTTCGTCTCGATGTTCATCCGGATTTCACTGCTCATGAATGTGACACCGAAATCCTCGACGCCAATGGTCACCTCCGTCGCATCCACGCCGCCCGCCGTGCAGATGCTGCCCGTGCCACCGTCGGAGTCGAGTTCCTTGATCTCAAGATAAGCGTGGAGGACAAAAGGCTCGTCCAGCTTGAACTCGAACTCGCCGTCCAGCCGCAGCAAGTCAAGGCTGTCGGCATTGAAGTGGGCGTAGCCCTGGATGGAGCCCGCACCGATCTTGCTGCTGATGTCCCCGAGCAGGTCATTGATGCTGGAGTCCAGCTCGGCCAGCACGGGCTCCAGCGCATCGCGGATGGCCTGGTTGACCGCGGCAAAGGCGGAATCCACCGCCTGGTTGAAGGCCTGCTGCACGTCGTAGAGGCGCTCCTTCACCGCCTGCTGCACATCGGCGATGAGCTGCGTGGCGTAAAGCTGGTCGCGGATTTTCTGGCGGATGTCCTCCTTCCACTCCGCAGCCAGGGTGGCCAGCTGGGAGAGGTCCACATCCGGCACGTCGATCAGGGCCTGGATTTCCGGATCCAGCGTGGTGGAGAGACCATCCAGCACCAGCTTCGCCGACGGGGTGGTCAGGATGTTCCGCAGCGCCTGGACCAGCTCGCCCGCCCCCTGCACCTGCGCCTGCACCTGGACGACGATGTCGTAGATGTCGTCAATCGTCGCACTGATCGTGTCGAGTGTCGGCTCCAGTTCAGCGAGGACGTTTTTGAGCGAATCCTCCAGGCCCGCATCCACCGCCACGGTGGAGAGCAGGTCGATGAGTGCGGAGGCGAGCAGGGTGAGGGCCTCCCGTTCACCCGTGGTCCCATTTTTCGCGAGCAGCCCGGCTGCGGCGCTGGCCAGCGGAGTGCCGTCAAAGTCGCTCAGCGAAATGCTGGCCGGGTCCACATTCAGCACACTGGTCAGCCCCTTCAGCCCGGCCTTCACCCGCTCCAGCCGCACGTTCAGGTCCGCCAGCAGATCCTCCGCCGCGTCAGTGCCGTCCACCAGCTTTTGAATGCGGGAGGTCAAGTTGTCCGTGTTCACCACGAGATAGGCGTGGATTTTGGCCTTGGCAGCGGCGCGGAAGGCCACTGGATCCGTCGTGGGCAGGGCCTTGATTTCATCGATCAACGCGCAGAGCCACGGGTCCGTCACCCGCTGGAGCGCGTCATCCACCATCGCCTCTGCTTTGTCCTCCAGCATGGTGCTGAACTCGTCCACCGCCGTGCCCAGCCCGTCAAAAACCTTGTCCCCCTGGCTGGTCACCCAGTCTGCGCCGTAGGCGGTCGCCTCGTCCAGCGCGGTGAAGGCGATGTTTGACAGACTGATGCTCGGCAGGTCGCCGTATTGCAGGCCAAACTCCAGCTCCGCATTGTCCGCACTCAGGTAGGTCAGCTGGTGCTCGGCCTCCAGGACGAGGAGGTTCAGCTTTGGCAGCGGCACCCCGGCAAAGTCCCGCGTGCTGCTGTTCCACGTGCAGGGATAGTCAAAGTTGATGATCCCGCCCAGCCAGGACTGCTGGGCGCGGGGCAGCCACTGGGTGGTGGTGGTGTCCCCGGCGCGGTAGATCTCGGTCGTCACTCCGGCCACATTCCATGGGAACCCGGCATTCTGCACGTCGAAGTAGACCGAGGTGAAAGGATCGCCCGTGCTGTCCGTCCAGCCATTGGAGGGCCAGCCCCCCATGAGATCGAGCATGGCCGAGCTGCTTTCCCGGCAGCGCGTGTGCAGGTTCACCTGCATGTCCTTGAAAAACGGAACATCCAGCGTGCCGAAGAAACTCCAGTAGCCCACGCCGGACCCGTCACTGCCCTTGTCCGGGTTGTTGAAATACCCAAACTGGGCCGGCATGAAGGTGTAGGTCTCTCCAGTCGGCCCGTCGAAGGTCATCACACTGGGCAGCGCCAGCCGCGTGGGCACGCTGTCCGCGACCTCGGAGGACGGCGTAGCCGGCACGGCGAAGTTCCCCGTGGGCAGGATGCCCAGCTGCCCGCTCACGTCCTGGGCGATGTGCGCCACGTGGGCATTGAACCCGAGCACAAACGTCGTGCCCGCCCCCGGGTCGCACTCGTTTGTCGCCACAAATTCCGCACTGTAGGGCGTGATGGGCGCATCCCAGTAGCTGAAGGTTTTTGTGTCCGCTCCGGAAGGCAAGTCCAGCTCGAAGGTGTCCAGCATGCCCAGACAGGTGAAGCGCAGTCCCGTGAACTCAAAGGTTTCATCCACCGGCGCAGGAATGACCAGCGCCCCGTCCGCACGGCTCTCTTCCATTTCCGTGGAGAGGAAGGAGAAGCCGAAGGAGTCGAAGCTGAAGTTGTACCCGCCCAGCACCGCCGTGCCGGGGAAGCCGCCCGCAGGCGCCTCGTGAATGCCGGTCACGCCGCCCCAGCGCGCGTAATATTTTGACCGGGTCGTGAGCGAATACGCACCCACCAGGCTGTCCTGGAGTACGCTGTAGCCCTGGAAGCCCGCGGTGCAGCGGAAATTCACCCCGGCGTAGTCAGCCGTGCCTCCTTCATACCCGGTGCCTGCGGGACGTTCCGCGCTGGCCAGATTCGCCGGGTCAAAACCCGAGAGCAGCAGCACCGAAGCCCCGTCCTCGTCGTCCAGCGGATTCTGATCCCCGCGGAGGAAGGTGCCCGCCATGAGGAAATTCGACGTGGTGAATGGCGTGGAAACCGAATGCGCAAAATCATCCGTCGTCGGCGATCCACTGTTCGCGTCGATGTAGCCCCAGGACAGCGCGCTCATCGTCGGCGGCCCGGGGAACTGGATGCCGCCGTCCGCCGTCACCTTGTAGTTTGCGGGCGTCACCGTCACGTTCCCGTATTTTTCCCCGCCGCAGCCGTCCAGCACCGACTCCTCGCAGTGCTGGCCGTACAAAATGAAAGCTGGCAGCACACCGGTGAAGCCGCTCGTGGCCGGGTTCACCAGATCCCCCGCAATGCCGATCAATCCTCCATTCCAGACCAGTTCTGTCGCGTAGGGAAAATGGGTTGTCAGCTTGTTGTATCCGCTGACCATCGTCCCTGTCATCTCCCCGCCGTTGCTCGTGCCCGTCTTCCAGCTCACATTCGTCATGCCGGAGACGTGATTGTACAGGTGGTCGTTGGACTTTTTCTCCATCATGGACGGTTCCACCGGCTGGGATGAGAGCCAGTCCAGGAGCGGCTGCCGTATGGAAAAGGCAGCCTGCAGGTTCGTCGGCCCGGCCTGGAACTCACCCAGCGTCGTCGCCCAGGTGAGCGTGGGGCAGCCAATGTAGAGCGGCTTGGTTTCCTCGCAGACGAAGAATGTGCCAACTGCCGAGTTCAGCACCACGGTAGCCGCGCTGGGGGCGAGGGTCTGGCCCAGGTCCACCGGGCCGAAGTTCACCTCGCTCTCCAGGATGTTCGACGTCCGGTCCGCCGCCCAGCCCACGCCCACGGGCAGGGCGGCCTTGATTTCAGAGAGGTGCGCCCCGGTACTGTCCAGCGTGATCGTGCCGCTCCGGTTGAAAAGCACGCCGTTCAACGTGCCCAGCCTCACCAGCGGATTGGCCGGAGTGAGCGTCGTAGACTCCCCCGCCCGGCAGGTGGCGATGCCGTCATTGACCGAGACTCCGATGGCGCCGCCGTAGGTGTTGTTGGGAAATCCCGGCAGCGACCCCGCCCCGGTCGCGATGGTTAGGTTCAGGTTCACCGGATTGCCCGGGATGTAAGCCACAGGCGGCCCCGGCGCCACGGAGGTCGCGGAGGTGAAGTTCGTGGTGATGCCACCGAAATTCAGCTGCCCCGACATGTGGATGAACAGGCCGGTCGTGGAACCAGCCAGGCCCGTTTTCCAAACCGTTGTGGACGGATTTTCCAGGTGCTCGATGCCGGTCGAGAACAGGGACCTGTAGTTGTCCTGCACTGAGGCCGGGTCAAAAAGCATGGTCAAAGACCCCGAGGCCGTGGCGGGAGCCGGGGTGGCACCGCCAGTGTTGGTGCTCACGCCGAGGGTCGCCGTCGTATTTGTCCACGTGCCCGCGACCGCTCCGGGACCCGGGGACTGCGTCACCGAATTGTTGTTGAACCGGACGCTGATGCTGCTGCCCACCGGGGCTGTCGTCCACGCATCGTAGCGGTGAAGCGTGTAGTTCACCGTCACCGGCAGGGTCGCCTTCGCGGGATCCGTCTCCAGCAGCCAGTCCCGGTCCATGGTCACGCTGTCCACCACGGCGATCACATTGACGGCGGCGTTGGTCGGGTTTGTTCCGGTGAAATGCAGGTACGTGTTCCCCGGCGTCTCCGTCCGCGTGCCCACGATGGTGGAGGAAATCGTGTCCACGACATTCATTTTAACCCGGTAGAGGATGCCGGGCACCAGCGCGGCGGAAGGAATGATGCTCGAAGTCACGTTGCGAATGCCGGACACATTCGAACCGAGCACATTCGAGCCCGAACCCACCGTCACGTTCGATGGATCGATCAGCGTCCAGTCCACCCGGTAGCTGGAAGTGGTGGTGAAATTCAGTTCCGTCGTAGCCGCGATCCGGTGGCGGTTCGTGGTGGCGTTCCCGTCGCTCGCGTCCACGTCTATCAGGTACCCAGGAGCCGTGTAGGGCACGCTGAAGGAATTGATCGTGACCTGGGCGCTGGCCATAACGGCCAGCAGCAGACTCAGGAGAAGGGTGGACAGGTAAAATCGCATGGTACGAAAGGTCGTTATCTACCTCTTCGCGATTTTCCCTTCGAGGTTACACAATGCGAGAAAATTATTTTCGCCCTGACGGAAAAATTAAATCCAAGAGCGGATTATCGCCCCGCCGGGAGGCGAAAAAAAGCGCGTTCCGGAAATCCGGAACGCGCTGGGGAAGAGCGGGTAATTTTGCCCGGGAAGGCGGCGGTTAGTTGCGGCGCGACATCAGAAGCTGCAGGACATACCAAAACAGGGTGGCCAGGCTGGCGAACAGCGCAAGAGCGGCCGCCACGTGCTGCGTCGTGTGGTAGTGGTGCATCACGTTGGATGTCTGGTAGAGAATGGTAGCGCCCACGAGCAGGAGCATCGCCCCGGTGAACCAGAGGCCGAGGTTGAAGCCGAAGACAATGCCCACAACGATGGTTGCCAGGGCCACCAGACAGCCGACCTTGAGGAAACCACCAAGGAAGGAAAAATCCTTTTTCGTAGTAGACATCTTGTACGATTCATAATGTTCATAATCATGTTTATAAATACCATACTGTACTTTTGACCGTACTGTGCCAATAAGTTGAGGATGACACTCTATTTGGACACCCGAAACAACATTTCCGAATTCCGCCGAA
>JANOAS010000364.1:0-50125 GCA_031411255.1 bacterium | reverse complement strand
CCTCCCACTCCTCCGGGATGACACCGACCTCGGTCTGTTGGTAGCCGGGTTTCACTTCCATACGGCTCCCATCTTTTGGAGGTGTTGGTCCACTTTGGCAGCGAGTGCGGCCACTTCATCGGTGAGCTGCGGCAGCGGGGTGGCGTAGCGTTCGGCGAGCTGGCGGATGCGGTCGGTGAGTTGTGACGGGCGCTTTTTCATGGCTGTTCATCCAGTTGCAAATCGCGGGAGAGTTCAGCTTCGATTTCCTCGATGCTGGGCAGGCTGGTGTCGAGAGGCTCGGGCAGGGCCCGGACGAGCTGGTATTCGGCCACGCCGATGGGCTTATCGATGCCGGAGAGGGCGTATTCGGCGACGAGGCGGTTCTGCGTTTTGCAGAGCAGGAGGCCGATGGTGGGTTTGTCATCCGGGGCTTTCACCTGAGCATCCACGGCGCTGAGGTAGAAATTGAGCTGGCCGGCGTGCTTGGGTTTGAAGGCTTGAGCTTTGAGTTCCACGACGACGTAGCACTTCAGCCGGGTATGGTAGAAGAGGAGATCGAGGAAGAACTCATCCCCTCCCACAACGAGCTGGAACTGCCGGCCCACGAAGGCAAAGCCTGCTCCCAGCTCCAGCAGGAAGCGGGTGATGTGACGGATGAGCGCGTTTTCAATGTCGCGCTCCTGGGCTTCATCACCGAGGCCGAGGAAGTCGAAATGGTAAGGATCTTTGAGGATTTCTGCGGCCAGTCCGGCCTGAGGCGGAGCGAGCCGCTGGTCAAAGTTGGTGACGGCCAGCCCCTGGCGGAGATGGAGCTGGTTCTTGATCTGGACGGTGAGGGTGTCGCGGGGCCAGGCGTGCTGGATGGCCTGCCGGGCATACCACTCGCGATGGGCGGGATCGGCGAGCTTGGTGAGGAGGGTGACGATGTGAAACCAGGGCAATTGGTCAGCAGACTGCCGGCCGTTTGGGGCGGGCTCAATCAAATGGGCAGCGGTCTGCTGATCACCGGTTTGTAATTGTGCAGCAGTCTGCTGCACAAATTGGCCGTCCGGGCACAGTTCAGCAAAAAGCCTCATGTAATGCAGGTTACGGCTCGAAAGTCCCTTCATCCCCGGAAAGGCTGCGCGGAGGTCGGCGGAAAGCTGGTCAATCACTTTGGCTCCCCAGCCTTCCCGGCTTTGGCGTTCGAGGATGTCGCGACCGATGCCGTGGTAGAGACGGATTTGCTCCGCATTCGCCGAAAGAAGCGCACGCTGTCTGGCTCCCTGAATGCGGGATTTTAAGCTGGCAAGCCAGGCGCCATAATCTGCGGGCAGTGGAAGGCCTGGTTTCATAATTTGGCTCCCATTCGTTTGAGGTGTCCGTCCACTTTGGCCGCCAGTGCGGCCACTTCATCGGTGAGATGTGGCAGCGGGGTGGCGTAGCGTTCGGCGAGCTGGCGGATGCGGCCGGTGAGGGTCTGGGAGACGCGGTCCAGCTCCCCCTGCACGGCGGCGGCGAGGGTGGCGAGCCATTTGTCGTCCACGACGAGGGTCTGGATCTCGGTCTCGGTGAGCGTGGGGTATTTGGCGTCGAGCTTGGCCTCCAGGTCGTCCTGCGCGGTCTTGAGCCGGGTCTTGGTATCGGCCTGCTGGTCGAGCAGGGCGACGCAGGCTTCGAGGGCCTGGCGTTCCTCAGCGTAGTCCTTGTCTTTGCCGATGTCCTTGAGGCGGGCCTTGAGGGCTTTGGCGGTGATTTTCTGCTTCTCGCCCTCGCCTTCGATGACTTCGGCGAGCAGCCCTTCCTCGCCGCTGTGCTCCTCCCGCGTTTCGTCGAGCTGCTGCTCGATGCTGGCGCTGTCGGCTTCGAGGGCGGCGATGGCGTCGCGCTCGGCGGCGAAATAGCGGGCGATGAGCAGGGCGGCGGGGATGAGGTCGGACTTGAAGCGGCGTTTGCCCTTCTTGAAGTCTTCCTTCTCGGGCCAGATGAGTTTGCCCTCCTTGTTTTTCACCTGAACGATCTCACGCGGCCTGGCCCCGGCGATCCATCCGGCATCGGCGATGAGGTAGCAGTCGTCCTGCATGGTCTCGGCCCAGTAGTCCATGAGGTGCTGATAGACATCGTAGGCGTCCAGCAACGGCGCGGTCTTGAAGGTGGCGAGCAGGTCCTCGGCAATGGTCTCGATGAGCGGCTTCGGGTGGCCGTCTTTGGCGAGGACTTTCAGCAGCGGGATGCTGACGGACTGCCATTTCGTGAAGAGCTTCCTGGCTTTGGTGGTGAAGGCAGTGAACTCGGGGTGGGCGAAGATGGTGGATTTGATCTCGGATTGTGGAATGCGGAGTGCGGAATAGCCGGGGCGTAGTGGCGCAAACAGCGCGGCGCGCAGGCCGGGCATGATTTTCCAGTAGGGGCCGAGGGCATCGAGGTCGCGCTCGGGGATGCCGCCGCGCAGGTGGGCGTCGATGTCCTGGAGGTCCTCCGGCCCGGTGCTGTCGATGTAGCGCGGGAGGTTGAGGTTGAAGTCGTTCTTCGGATCGGCGATCTCGCTGACGGGCACCATGCGGGCGTAGCGCGGGTCGCTTTCATCCTGCCGGGTGAAGGTGTCCACGATTTTGTGGAGGTCCTGCTCGCGGAGGCGGTTCTTCGGGCCGTCCTTTTTGAAGCCCTTGGAGGCATCCACCATAAAGATGCCTTTGCGGGCCTGGGCGTTTTCCTTGTCCAGCACGAGGATGCAGGCGGGGATGCCGGTGCCGTAAAAGAGATTCGCCGGCAGGCCGATGATGGCCTGCAGGTAGCCGGAGCGGACGAGCTGCCGGCGGATGACGGCCTCCGCATTTCCCCGGAAGAGGACGCCGTGCGGGAGAATGCACGCGCCTTTGCCCGTGCTCTTCAGGCTGCGGATGATGTGCAGGAGGTAGGCGTAGTCGCCCTGCTTGGCCGGCGGCACGCCCCAAGTGAAGCGCTGAAAGCGGTCGCCGCTGCCCCCCTCGCCCAGGGCGAGACCTGTGGACCAGGCTTTGTCGGAGAAAGGCGGATTCGCGACGACGTAGTCGTAGGTGCGGAGCTGCTCGCCGTCCTTGAATTTGGGATCGAAGAGCGTGTTCCCCGAGAGCACGCTGGCGGTCGGGAAATCGTGCAGGATCATGTTCATGCGGGCGAGACAGGCGGTGGTCACGTCCTTTTCCTGCCCTTCGAGGGTGATGTGCTTGCCCGCCTCGGCGGCGACCTTCAGCAGCAGCGAACCGGAGCCGCAGGTGGGGTCGTAGGCGGTGGTGGCGGCGATGGAATTGGCCGGAGAGATGCCGATAACCTTGGCCATGATGCGGCTGACCTCCGACGGGGTGTAGAACTGGCCCTTGCTCTTCCCGCTCTCGCTGGCGAAGTGCCGCATGAGGTACTCGTAGGCATCGCCAAGGATGTCGTCGTTTTCCGCGCGGTTCTGGGAGAAATCGAGCGAGGGGTTCTCGAAGATCGCGATGAGGTTGCCGAGCTTTTCGACCTTCTGCGCGCCGTCGCCGAGTTTGTTCGAGTCGTTGAAGTCCGGGAAATCGCTGCGGGCGAGGCGGGAGTTGGCGTCGATCAGCGGCTGGATGACCTGCGTGTTGATTTTGTCGCCGATGTCGCTGCTGCCCTTGAGCGCGACCATGTCCCTGAAGCTGGCCCCCTTTGGGATGACAACGGGCGGGGCGAAGTCGTCGGAGTCTCCGTACTTGTCGGAGACGTATTTGATGAAGAGCATGAACAGGACGTAGTCCTTGTACTGGCTGGCATCCATGCCGCCGCGGAGTTCATCGCACGAGGCCCAGAGGGAGGAGTAGAGGTCGGATTTTTTGATGGCCATGGCGTAACTAGCAGAAGAGGGTGGAAGACAGAACGGAAGCCGCCACCCGGGACCGGGGCAAGCTGCGTCCGGCGGCAGGGCGGCGCGCGGCTTGAGCACGGCACGCGTGCCATGAATCCCCCACCCGGCAGGCGCGGGCGGTGGAGGATTTTTCACGGAAGAAAAGGAAACTGGCAAACCGCATCAGGCGCCAAGCCTAACCAGCGGGCAGGGTTTGGCGAGCAGAGAAATGCAGCGGCTGTCGCGGGATCTGCACTACCTGCCAGGGGCGGCTTTTTCGTAGACTTCCGTCACCTGCGCGGCGGTGCGGGACCTGTGGAAGCGGGCGGCGTTGGCGAGGCCTTTTTCGCTGAGGGGCGGGGCGAGGGCGGGTTCGATGGCGAAGGGTTTGGCGGGCTGGCGGATGCGGTGGAATGGCGTGGGGGCAATCATGAGTGCGCCTCCGTTCCCTCCGAGTCCCACATTTCTCGATAGTAGTGCGGGTCCTCTTCCAAGCCGAGGAACTCCAGCACGAGAGGATTTTTGATGAGGTCGGCTGCCTTTTCCACCACTTGTCCTTCGGCAGAGAGACGGCGGATTTCGCCCTTGTCCCGGCTGAGGGCGAGGCGCTGGTAGAGGCTGCTGGAAATCTGGCGCTGGAGTTCGCGCACACTCCACTCGTTGGCGGCGGTTTCAATTTCGTAGAACCGGCGCTCGGCGGAGTCGTCCAGGGTGAGCAGTTCGACGTAGTGGGACCAGCCGAGGGTGAAGTGCTCGAGCAATGCTCCGGACAGTGTCTGCCGCAGCTGCAACCCGTCGGTGGTCGAAAGGTCCGACGGTGTCGGGCGTGTTTCCGAGGGCGGCGGGAGGAGCTGGCCCAATTGGCCCGACAGTGTCGGACCAATTGGGAACAGACGATAGAAGGAGCGGTAAAGCTTGAGTCTGGTAACGGACGTTCCCTTGACTTTCAATGGCTCAAGTCGATCCGCCAGGCTGGCCAACAACCGGGTGCCATATTGGGCACGATCCGCCCCCTTTTGTTCAAACTCCGCAATGTAGTGGCCGAAGAGCCAGTTCCGAACGACGAGATGTGAATCGACCACGCGGGCGGCTCGGACACACAATTCCTCGTGGGCGCGCTGGCAGAGGTCGACGAGATGTTCAAAGTTCATCGGTGAGTTCATGATTTTACCCGAATTTTCTTCAAGTGTGCAGCAGCGGGGTGGCGTGGCGTTCGGCGCGCTGGCTAATGCGACCGGTGAGGTTTTGGGATACGTGGTCCAGCCGGCCTCGCTGGGGGGCGGCGAGGGTGGCAGGGCAGTTATTGTCCACCAAAAGGGTCTGGATGTCGGCGTCCGTGAGCGTCGGGGATTTGGCGCCCGTCTGCTGGCCGGGAAACGCAGCGCTGTACAGCAGCGCTTTTTTTCCAGAGTCGTCTGACTCCTCTCGTTGGACGGATTCGTTGGATCCAGGGGCTTTCAGACGCAAGGCTTGAAAGCGGCGCGGGTGCCATGAATACCCCACCCGGCATGCGCGGGCGGTGGAGGATTCAACAGGAAAGTGCAGGAGACTGGGAAGCCGCATCACCCTGCAAGCCTAAGCAGAGAGGAGAGTTTGGCGAGCAGAGAAATGCAGCGGATGGGGCGGGATCTGCGCTACCTGCTGGCAGCGGCTTTTTCGTAGACCTCTGTCACCCGGGCGGCGGTGCGGGACCAGTGGAAGCGGGCGGCGTTGGCGAGGCCTTTTTCACTGAGGGCCGGGGCGAGGGCGGGGTCGGTGGCGAAGCGGGTGAGGGCGGCGGTGATGTCGGGGACGCTCTCGGGCTGGAGGATGAGGGCTGCGTCGGCGACGACTTCCTCAAGGGCGCCCCGGGTGCTGCTGATGACGGGGGTACCGCAGGCCATGGCCTCGACGGGCGGGAGGCCGAAGCCCTCGAAGAGGGACGGATAAACCATGGCGCGGGAGGCGCGGTAGAGGTCGGGCAGGGCGGTGTCGGGGACGAAGCCGAGGAACTTGATGTCGGCCGCCACGGGCGAGGCGGCGGCGGCGGCCTTGATGGCATCCGCCCCGTGCCAGTCTCCCCCGCCGAGGGCGAGCTGCCACGGGCTGCCGGTGGCTTGTTTAAAGGCGGTGAAGGCCTCGATGAGGCGGACGTGGTTTTTCCCCGGATGCTCGAGGCGGGAGACGTAGAGGAAAAAGGGCTGGGTGAGGCCGTGCTTTTCGGCAGCCAGGGCGCGGGCGGCGTCATTGTCGCCGGGCAGGAAGCGGTCGTGGTCAATGCCATTGTGAATGACATGCTGGCGGCTCTGCGGAATGCCGAAAAAGCGCTCGATGTCACGCGCGGTGCAGTGACTGACGGCGATGAGTTCCTTCTGCCGGCGGGCGAGCGACTTCACTACGACGCGTCCGTAAAACATGCGGGCCATGTCGTATTTCCCGGCGACGTGGAAGGGCGCCAGATCATGGATGGTGCCCACGGTGGGGCACGGGGCGGAGCGGACGAGGCGGCGGTAGCTGGGCACGTGGAGGACGTCCAGCCCCAGCTCCCGCGCCAGCCCGGGCAGGGTGAGCTGGTGCCAGAGGATGTTCTTCACCGGCGGGGCGGCACTCTGCGGCACGGCCACGAGGCGGCAGCCGCCGGCGGCGAAATCAAAGAGGGGTTTTTCGTTTTCGAGAACAAAAAGGGTGAGGTCCACGCGGCCGGCGCGGATGAGTTCCCTGGCGAGGGAAAACACATACTGGGCGACGCCGGAACGCCCGCCCTGAACCATGGTGGCAGTGAGTCCGATTTTCATGAGTGGGCGAGCAGGTGTTCAGCAGCGGCGAGGTCTGGAGCCTCGGTAAAAAACTCGCGCAGCTTCATGAGATCGAGTGTCTGCAGGACGGCGGGCAGGGCTCCGGCGAGGATGAGTTTCCCGCCACGTTCGCGGGCGGTGCGGGCAAGGCGGATGAGCTTGCCCGTGCCCGTGCTGTCGAGGAAGGTAGTCTGCGAGGCATCCGCAATGAGCGAGGGCCCGGACCATGCCTCCACGGCGGACCAGAGCGATGCCTGGCGCGCTGCCATGGCGTCGAGACGGGGAGGCAGGGTGAGCACGACGGGCGCCGCTCCGGCCGCCAGATCCACGGCAGGCGGCTCCAGCGGAATGCGCGGCACGGGCTCTCCGCTCCGCATGGTGAGCAGCTGCCGCAGCAGTCCCGGCACCACTATGCGGATGTCCCGCCAGTAGCGCCCGGCCAGCCGCTTCGGCTCCTGCAGCACGCGGAAGACCCACTCCAGGCCGGTCTTCCGCATCCAGACCGGGGCGCGCTTCATCGTTCCTGCGAGAAAGTCGATGGTGGCTCCCACGCCGATGCTCACCGGAACGCCGGCGCGCTGGTAGTTCAGGGCGAGCCATTTTTCCTGCTTCGGGCAGCCGAAGGAGACAAAAAGGAGATCCGTCTGCGCCTCGCGAACCCTGCGGCAGATGTCTGCGTGATCCATCTTGTCCAGCGGGGCAAAGGGGGGCGAGTACATGGCCGCAATCTGAAGGGCGGGCCAGCGCTCGCGGATTTTCCCTTCCGCTTCGGCAAGGACCTCCTCTTTTCCACCCAGAAAAAACACGCGGTAGCCCCGCGCCTGCGCCAGATCCAGCAGCAGCGGCACCAAGTCCGACCCGGCCACGCGCTCCGGCAGCGGATCCCCCAGCAGCCGGGACATCCAGACCAGCGGCGTGCCGTCGCAGACGACGAGGTCCGCCCCGATCAAAATCCGCCTCAGCGTCTCGTCCTCCTGCACCTGGGCGAGGAAGTCAACATTCGCTGTGGCCAGCAGGTGAGGCCGTCGGGAAATGATCATTTTATCCATGATTTCCAACGCCATGGCCGTGCTCACCTGGTCAAACGGCACTCCCATCATCACGATGGGCGGAGGCAGCGTCTGCGCCCAGGCACGGTGGCCCGGACCCGCTCCAATCGGGCGGGCGGGAGGCAACTGCGGAGGTTCCAATTGTGAAATCATCTTAAATAAAAAGTGAATTATTTCATAAATACCATAATTTAGCAAGTCCGCAACTCCCAACCTCACCATGACCACCGCTGACTGGATCAAGCTGGCCATCATCCTGCCCGTGTTCTTCGGGCTGGGGCCTCTGCTTGGGCAGATGGTGAGAGACAAGGAGAAAGCCCAGCGCTGGCTGTTCGCGCTGATGTGCTTTATGACGGTGAACGGGCTCTTCGCCCCGGGAAACTGGGGGCTCACGCTTGGCTCCGTGGAGACCTACCGGGGCCACGCGAAGGGCTACCACTTTTACTTCAACCACATCTTCGCCATCGCCCTGCTGACGGCGGTGTGGCTGGAAAGCCGGCGCACCTTTCGCTGGGTGCCGCCCGGCATGGCGCTGTATGCGCTCTTCATCCTGTGCTGCACGCTGTCCATCACGAACGCCCCGCGCACGGACTACACGCTGATGGCCATTCACAAGATGATCTTCTTCGCCGTCATCGCACTGGCCTCGTTCAACTGGCTGAAGGCTCCGGAGCGGATCCAGTTTTTCATGCGAGTGATGGGCATGACGATGGTGTGGCAGGTGATGATTGTCCTGAAGATGAAGTACCTGCAGGGCATCTACCAGGTGAGGGGGACCTTCGAGCACCAGAACCCTCTGGCGATGTATTCCGTGATGATCGCCATGCCGCTGCTGGCGGTGGCGCTGGGACCGGACTTTCTGGGGAGGAAATGGTGTACGGCGGGGTTTGCCGCCTGTGCCATCATCGTGCAGAGCGCCCTCTCCCGCGCGGCGCTCATCATGTTTGCCCTGGGTGCGGTGGCGGTGGCGGTGCTCAGCGTGGTGGAGAAACCGAACAAGCGCCGCTTCGGCATGCTGGCCGGCATGGGGGCGGTGGGCGTGCTGGGGCTGCTGCTCACGCTGGACACCATTGTTTCCCGGTTCAATGACAAGGGGAACACCGCCAGCTCCGAGCTGCGCGACGTACTCAATGAAGCCGCGCGCCAGATGGCCGCCGCGCACCCGCTCGGCATCGGCTGGAACAACTACGCCCTCTGCATCAACACCCCCTACCCGTACGCCGACGTCGTCTACGAGTGGACCCGCGGCCGCGGCATGAAGGTGGACATGGACAAGCCGAACGCCCCCGTCGAGAGCCACTACTACCTGCTCCTGGGGGAAAACGGCTACCCGGGGCTCATCTCCTGGCTGCTCGTCATCGTCTCCGGCGTGTGGAGAAACTTCCGCGGGTTCATCTCTTTCCGCCACAGCTTTGAGAGGTGCCTCTGCCTCGGCCTCATGGTCGGGTGCTCGCTGAACTACGTGCAGAGCACGCTGGAGCGCGTCCTGACCCAGCCGCGGAATCTCATGCTCTGGCTCATCCTTTTCGGCCTTACCAGCCGGATGGAGCTGCTGCGCCGGGCGGAACGAGCCCGGGCAAAGGCCGGCCTGCCGGCAGAGGCGGAAACGGCCGCCACACTCAACGATGACTCCCCCACCCCGCCGCCGGCTGCCCAGCCGCCCTGCGGACTGCCGTGGCCCTCCCCCGCTGTTCTCATCAGCCGTCCGGGCACCGCTGCGGCTCCCTCCAGCCCAGCCTTTCCCGTGCCCGGCTGGGCGGCGGCCATGCCGTGAGACCTGCCCTCATTTCCCATGACCACCACCGACCCGCCATCTCCGGAAAAACTGCACGCCCCGCCTGCTGGCCCGGCTGTGACCGGCCTGGGTCTGCCCGTGGCCTCCTTCGCCAGCGAGGAGCCCGCCCCGCCGCCGCCCGCCGCCACCGTGGTCGCCTGCCCGCGCCGCCGGTCATGGCGGAAGCGCCGCTTCTGGGGGGCCGCAGCAGGCTCGCTCGTGCTGGCCGCCACGGTGGCGGTGGCCCTGCATCGCGGCAGCCAGACGCGCGTCATTTTCATCAATGCCGGAGACAAACTCCTGCCGCCACTGGCCGTGTCCGCCGCCGGATTCACCCACCAGGTGCCCGCGCTCGAGGGCGAGGCCTCCCACCGCTGGGTCCTCCCCGCCGGAGGCCAGCCCTCCCCCATCATCGTCATGCCCGCCGTCCAGGCGGAGGGCCTGCCGTGGAAATGGGAGAGCGATCTCATCCAGCCCGAGGCCGGCTCCCGGCAGATCCTGCGCATCTGGCCGGACGGCACCGTCGAGCAGTCCACCTCCCTTTCCATCTGGATTGATCTCCTTGGCAGCTAACACCCACTCCCATGACACCATCTTCTCCTCCGGCCGAAAAATTGGAAAAACCACCACTCCGGGTCGCCCTAATCGAGGATGACAAAATCATGCGCACCCTGCTGGAAAAACTCCTCAAGGCCAGCCCCTCGTGCACGCTGGCCGGAGCCTGGGCCACCGGAGAGAGCGCTCTCGCCGCCCTGCCCGCCATCCGGCCGGACGTCATCCTTGTCGACCTGGAGCTGCCGGGCATCTCCGGAGAGGACTGCCTGCGCGCCCTCTCCGGCATGCTGCCCTCCAGCGCCCTCGTCGTGCTGACCATCCACGATGACGCAGCCCGTGTTTTTTCCGCCCTCCGCGCCGGGGCCAATGGCTACCTGCTCAAGGGCTCCCCGCCTGCGGAACTCATCGCCGGCCTGCAGGCCGCTCATGCTGGCGGCTCCCCGCTCAGCCCCGCCGTCGCCAGCCTCGTCATCCGCGCCTTCACCAACAGCCCCGCGCCAGCCAGAGCCCCCATTCCCCTGCCCTCGCTGGCTCCGCGAGAACTCCAAATCCTCGAACTCATGGCCAAAGGCATGGCCCCCAAGGAGGCAGCAGCCCTCCTTCATCTCAGCTATGAGACAGTGCGCGACTACTTGAAACAGATCTACCAAAAGCTCCACGTCCGCAGCCGCACCGAGGCCGTCCTCCGCTATCTCGAAGCCAGGCCTGCGGACGCCTGAAGGTAAAAATGCATTTCCCTCCAATTGGGGGGATTTCAAATTTCCATAATTCGCCGAGACTTTCCCCACGATGAACACGATGACCGTCCCCCCACGCCCGGTGACAAAAACCGTCACCAACACCCTGCGCCGCCTCCTGGCTCCCGCGCTTCTGGGTCTCCTGCCCCTTGCCTCCGCCGCCCAGACCGACTCGCCAGTTCAGAGCGCGGCCAGGCCCTTTAATCTCGACATCGTCGACACGGTGAAAGCCGCCGCTTCTGACGAAAAGTCAGCCGTTTTTCAAAAAACAGTCCTTCCTGAACTGGCAAAATTTCTCGACCTTCGCCTGAGCGAGCGGAGCGTCATCGATGATTCGAAGATGGCCCTCGACCCTGCCAGCCTGAGGCTGAAGACCTCCTCGGACGTCCGGGTCTACTTTATCGGCGAGGGTGCCGGCTACCGGAACACCCTCGGCTTCAACACCAGCGGCGGCGGCGTGACCAGCGGAAATCCGGAACTCATCTTCCCGGACGCCTCCAGCCCGGTCTCAGGCTACAACCCCGCAAAGCGCGTAAAGCGCACCGGCACGGCCCCCCTCGTCGCCGGAGACTTCGTCGATCTGGGAAAACTCGCCGGTGGAACGATGCTCGACTTTTTCCTCATCGCGAACGGTGCCAATGGAGGCAGGACGGTTTTCTCAACGGATCAGTCCGTCAACGGTGACGGCATCAACCACGTAGTCGCCTTCGCGTCCAGGATGACGGGGAGCCCCTACCTGATCATCGGCTTTGAAGACCTCTGGGGCGGCGGCGACCGGGATTTTAACGATCTGCTTTTCGCGGTCGAGGTCGGTGCGGCCAACTTGCGCTCCCTCACCGCCACGCCCGAACCCGCCATCGCGCTGACGCTCGTCTCCTTCCTCGGTCTGGCGCTGCGCCGCCGCCGCCGTCAGCCTCTCCTCGCGTGAACAAAAAAGTTCTGGTTCGACTGGGCGTGGCCGTTGGACTGGCCGCCTGCGCCACCGGCGGATTCAGCTGGTGGCGTTCCGCCGTAGTGCGGCGCACGGATGGCAGGGCTCTGGAGGAGGCGCAGAGCGCGATGAAGGCGGGACACGCGGCTGAGGCCCTCGCCACGCTTGACCGGGCCAAACCAGCCGCCGGTGCCATTCCGGCCTGGCAGGATCTGGAAATCCGGGCTGCCGTCGCCGCGATGAAGGTGGACCGGCTCCTCGCCATCTATGAACGCCAGCCGGAACGCATCCAGGCTGACGAGGAAGCCTCCCTCATCATCTACCGCGCGCTCGCCGCCCGTGGCGATGCCGGGCCCGCCGCCGCCCTGGCAGGGATTTGGCAGGAAAAATCCACCCGCAAGGCCCCCTGGCTGCTCGGCAGTGCCGACGCCCTCATGGGAAATGGCAAAGGTCCCGAAGCCAGGAAGCTCCTGCTTTCCCAGACCGGCTGGGCGCCGGCAGACGAGGCGCAGCGGCTCATGCGCCTCGCCCTGCTCCAGGCGCCCGCAGACCTGGAGGCCGCGTGGCTGCTGCTGGAGCAGGCGGGCATGCTCGCCCCGCGGAATGCCGACATCCGCTCCTTCAAGGCGCAAATGCTGGAAGCGACCGGACGCATTCCCGAAGCCCGCGTCGAATACGTCGCCGCCCTCGTAGCCGAGCCGGACAATGCCCTGCGCCGCGACCAGCTGGCGGAGTTTTACCTTCGCCAGGGCGACTTTGATCACGCCGTGCCCACATGGCTGGAGGTCACCGCCGCACACCAGGCCGGGTTCATGGAGTTCAAGGGCCGCTTCTGGGCCCGGGTGGTCGATCCCACCCTCGACCGCACCACCTCCTCCCCCGCCGCAGAGCCCTCCAGCCCGTGGCGTGCCGCGCTGGACGCGATGGATCTCGCCCCCCCGGGCCGCTGGCTCGCTCCGGCACCTGCGGACATCACCCCCGCCCTCACCCGGCACGGGGAAATCTGGTGGCTTTCCCTGCTGGACCATATCCCGTCCGGCGACGAAGCCGCCCTCACCGCCGCACTGGACGCCCAGCCAGCCCGGGCCGCCGCCATGGCCCCGGACCTCTCCGCCGCCCTCAGGACGGTGCTCGCCCTCCGGGCCAATCGTCCGCCCGGCGGCATCCTCTGGCCGGCCACTCCCGCCGGCGGCAGCCGCCCTTCTTTTTTCGCCGCCCTCCAGCAGCTCACCCAGGCCGCCCGCGCCTCAGGCCCCCTGCCTGTAGACGACCCCACCCTCGCCCTCGCCCGGCACCCCGCCGCGCTCGCCTGGACCTTTGCCTGCGCAGGGTGGCGGGAGGCCGCACTCACCCTGCACGACTGGAAGCCCGACCCCGCCCTGCCGGAACCCGTTCGCTACACCATCGCCGCCTGCACCCGGTTGAACCGCAGTCCCGCCGCCGCCGTCTCCTTCCTCACCGGCAGCCGGGGCGCCCTGCTCCAGGGCCTCGCCGCAGAGTGCCTCATCACCTCCGGCAAAGTCGAAGAAGGCCTGGCCGCACTCCGCACCGCCGCAGCGGACGATTCCGAGGCCGGCCGCCGCGCCGGCTGGCTGCTCGCCACCGCCCAGCTGGAGCAGCGCGACCTTCCCGCCGTCACGCAAACCCTGGAAACAACGCCCGGCCTCGCCGCCACCCCCACGGGCATGGCACTCGCCGCCAGGCTCGCCCTCGCCACCGGCCAGACTGGCGCCGCCTCCGCGCTCTACTCTCAGTCCGCCGCTGCCGGCTCAGCCGAGGGCCAGACGTGGCTGCTCCGCCAGGCCGTGAAATCCGGAGACGGCACCGCTGCCGCAGACGCCTCCATGAAGCTGCGCGACCTCCTTCCCGACCAGATGGAGACCCGCGCCAACCAGCTCCACCTCCTGCCGGGCCAGAAAAAATGAAACCATCCGACTACGCCTGGCTGGCCCTCCTTTTCACCACCGGTGCCTGGCTCTGGGAACGGGAGGCCCGGCAGACCGCCCTGGCCCTGGCAGATACCCTGCCGCTGCTCCTCGCCTTTCCCCTTTTCTGGCGGCTGGGGGCTCCGTGGACGTTTCGCACAGACTCCCCTCCCTTTCCCTGGCCCGCAGTGGCTGGGGCGCTGCTCCTCGGAGCCGCTGGCTGCGCCGCAGGCAGCGGACTGCTCACCGCTCTCGGGTGGGCGGCGGCCCTTGGGGCGTGGCTTCTTTCCCGGACTTCTCCCGCCCACCGGCTCGTCCGCACCCGCCTTCTCCTGCTGCCGCTGCTCGGCTTTCCCTGGCTCGTCGGTGCGGCTGGCGGGCTGGGCTGGTGGTTCCGCCTTTCCGCCGCCTGGGTTTCGGAAAAGTGCTTTGCCGCCTCCGGGTTTGAGATCATCCGCCTGGGCACCCTGCTCACCGTCCGGGGCGAGCCGCTCTCCGTCGAGGCCGCCTGTGCCGGGCTCGGCTCCCTGCAGGCCATGCTCCTGGCCGGGGCCGCCGCCGCCGCCCTGGAGCTGGGAAAAAGCCCTCGCTTCTGGTTCTGCCTGCCCGTTCTCTTCCTCGCTGCCTGGCTGGCCAACACCCTGCGCGTCCTCCTGCTGTCAGCCACCGCCCTCTCCGCCGGGCACGAGTTTGCCTCCGGCTCCTTCCACGGCCTGCTCGGCTGGGCCGTCCTTGTCGCCGTGTTCCAAGGCTGCCTCCTTCTATTCCGGTCCTGGGTGCGGCGTCCCGCTCCGCTCCAGTTTTCCTGCCAGCCCGCCCCATCATGAATTTCCCCCGCCTTGAGGGCCTCACCTGCCTCGTCGCCGCTGCCGCCGCCGCCCCCTCGCTGGTGGAGACCTGGCGGCACGCCCCCCTCGAACGCTGGTCTGCGGCAGGCTTCGCCCTCTGGCTTGCCCCGTGGGCCCGGGCCGCCCTGCGCCGCCATGGGCCGGGTGAAAAATCGCGCATCCCCGCCCTTTGCGCCACTGCCTCCCTCGCCAGCCTGCTCGCCGGTGCCGTGCTGGACGTTCACTTCCTCCGCCACACCGCCCTCGTCGCCGCCTGCGCGGCTTTTGTCCCGCGTTTCACGTTGCCCGCCGCCTTCTGGCTCATTTCCTCCCTCGCCTGGATGCCCGCCGCCGGCTGGCTCCTCGCCTCCGGCCCGCCCGGCCCCGTGCAACTGCTCCGCATCGCCCTCTGCACCGCCGGGGCCGCCGCTCTCGCCTTCGCCACCTCCCGCCGCCGCACCCCTCCACCGCCCCTCCCATGACCACCTCCGCCACACCGCGCAAGCCCGCCCGCTGGCTCCCCGCCCTCCTCGCCCTCACCGTCATCTTCCTCATCCTCAGCAGCATCTTCCAGCTGCCGGATGCCTCCACCCGCCTGGATGCCTTCCCCCTCCGCGGCGCAGCCTATGCCAGCCGCGATGTCCCAGCCGACCCCGCAGAGCTGCCCGTCATCGGCCAGGCCCGCCTCGTCAAGCGCCTCTGCCAGACTCCCACCCAGCGCGTCCTCGTCACCATCATCGACGGCACCCGCAACCGCCACGCCGTCCACGACCCCGCCTACTGCCTCCGCGGCGCCGGCTGGGAAATCACCGGCTCCCGCGTCCTCCCGGTCCCCGGGGGTGAGGCCGCCTGCCTCTCCGTGGCAAGGGAGGGCCGCATCACCCAGGCCCTTTACTGGTTCACAGACGGTCAATCCCGCCACTCATCCCTGTGCAGGCACCTTCTGCAGACCGCCGCCCGCCGCCTCACCCTCGGCTGTTCCGGTCCCGCACACCTGTTTGTCCTCATCGCCTCCCCCGATGGCCAGCCCGTCGACTGGGAACGCCTCCGCATCGAAATGCCAGAACTTTGGCAACTTTAAATAAACTGATTTCAATAAATACCATAACAATGAATTTGCTTTAGGGCCGATTATCAATATTGTTTAAGTTCTGCGCGTCTCCTCCCGCGCCCTGAAGCCCTCCATGAACCCAACCTCCTCCAGTCCCGACCGGGACGCCCCGCCTCAGGGTGGCACCGGCCCGGCGGCAGCAGCTAAATCGCTGCTGCCTTTTGACGTACTGAGAGTAGTGACCCACGTGGTCAAGGGCTGGAAAATCGCCATCCTCGCCGCCGCCCTCGGAGCCGGCGGGGCCGGAGCCTTTGGCTGGACGCGCTTCACCACCAAATACACCGCCCAAGTGCAGATCGTCCGCAGGGAGGCGCAAAACAATCTGCAGGCCAGCGAAGTGGGCGAGTCCTTCCGCCCCCGCCAGTTCAACGCCGCCACCGTCAGCTCCATGATGCGATCCGCCTCCCTGATGGAGAAAACCGGAGCCTCGCTCAAGCCGCCTGTCAGCAGCAGCGCCATGCAGCAGGCCATCATCATCCGGCCGGAGAAAAACACCGACCTCATCACCGTCGCCTACACCACCGCCACCTCTGCCAAATCTGCCGTGGAGGCCCTGAACCGGTTCGGAGAAAACGTCGTCGAGATGACCCGCGACCTTCAGGCCCAGGAGGCCAGGGAACTCCTCACTTTCATTACTTCCCAGGTTGACCGCACGGACCAGGAACTCGCCGCCGTTCAGAAGGAAATGATGGCTTTTTCCAAGGAAAGCGGCCTCTACAACGCCGACAAGGAAACCGAAAGCTACCTCAAACAAATCGGGGAAATGCAGCTGAAAATCGAGACAGCCCGCATCGACCACGACACCATCGATTTCCGGCTGACGCGCATCGAGGCCGAGCTGGCCAAGCAGGACCCCGGTATGCAGAGCCTGAAGGATGCCCGCGATAAAATGGCCAGCCTCCTCACCCAGTACACCGCCCAGCACCCCCTCGTCATCGAGCAGCTGGCCCGCGTGAAGGCGCTGGAGGAAAAGACCCTCAATCCCGCCTGGGATGCCACCGCCTCCTTTCAGTCCACAGGAAACACCGTGGCGAACAGCCTCTATCTCGACACCATCAAACTCCGGGGTGAAAAGGAGTCGTTGAAAACCCAGATCGGCAAACTCGAAGCCTATCTCGAAAACATCAGGACAAAGCTCGACAGCATCCCCGACAAGAGCCTCGCCCAGGCACGGATCAAAGCCCGCGCCACCTCTCTTGAAGAGACGCGCACCCTCCTCGGCGGACGCCAGCGGGAGGCGCAGATCTTTGCCGAAAAGGCGATGGGCTACTACCGGCTCTTCGCCCCGGCCTCGCTGGATGCGGTGGAAACCAGCAGCCGCACCATGAAGCTGGTTATCGTCACCCTGGCCGGAGCCCTCGCCGCTGCCGCTGCCGTGGCCGCCTGGCGGGCCCTGCGTGCCGCCATGAACGACACCATCATCTCCCCCAGCGACGTGCGCCGGCTCACAGGCACCCGTCTACTGGCCACCCTGCCGCCGCTTGATTCCATGGACGCCGCCGCCCTGGCCCGCTGGCGCTTTTCCACCTGGGCCGCACTCGTGCGCAGCCTGGCCGCACCACCGGAGGGCGCCCTCGTGGTCGGCCTCCTCTCCGCAGAGGATGGCGAGGGGAAAAGCACCTGGCTCAAGCACCTCGGCCGCGCCGCCCTTGACCGCGGGCACAAGGTCCTGGCCGTCTCCCATGGCGAAAGCACCGGCCCCCAGTCCGCCACCATCCCGCTG
Source organism: bacterium (assembly GCA_031411255.1). Classification (GTDB taxonomy): domain Bacteria; phylum Verrucomicrobiota; class Verrucomicrobiia; order Verrucomicrobiales; family V1-33; genus JANOAS01. The sequence goes on along the minus strand of JANOAS010000364.1, from coordinate 32,917 downwards.
GAGCCGGAACTGGCGAACTCCGCCCGCGTCCTCGACCACCTCCGCTCCGCCCAGCCCGCCGCCTTGGAGCTGAACGTCCCCGCCACCTGGCGCTGGACCGCCTCCTCCCGCCAGTCCTGGCGCGAGGCCCTCGCCCTCTGGAGCCGGGAGCCCGGCCTCGTCATCCTCGTCGAGCTGCCTCCCGCTGCCGAACTCGACAGCCTCCTCCTCGCCGAGACCCTCCCCGCCGTTCTCTGGCTCTCGGAAAGCGGACGCCTCCGCCGCGAGCAGGTCACCGGCATCATCGACACCATCCGGGGCAGCGGCGTCAGCCTTGCCGGCTCCCTCCTCAACCGCATCCCGCCCCTCTTTCAAAAGCTGCCCGACCTCGGCAAATTCGGCCTCTGCTTCCTCGCCATGCTCAGCCTCGGCACCAGCCCGGCCGTCGCGAAGGATGACGAGGAAGACCCGCCCCCGCCAGCCACCCACGCCTCCCCGGCCCCCGTTTCAAACCCCGAGCCGCTCCTCCCCGCAGCCCCGGCGGACCTGCCACTCCCCCAGCCGCAGCTGCTGCCTGCTGCTCCGTCCTCCCCTTCACCGCTCCCGCAGCCAAAGCCCCCCGTGGCCCTCGCGCCGTGGCAGGAGCGCCTCACCCTCGGCCCGGGGGATCTTGTCAATCTCCAGGTCTTCGCCCACAAGGAATACACCCGCACCGAGGTCCCCATCAACCCGGACGGCACCCTCACCTACCTCCAGGTCCACGGCTACAAGGCCGCCGGACAGACCATCGACGAGCTGCGAGAGGGCTTGACCAAAGAACTCCGCGCATTCATTACCAACGCTCAGGTCATCGTCACCCCCAGCGCTTACCGCAGCAAGAAATACTTCCTCCTCGGCACCGTCATCGACCGCGGTGCCTACACCCTCGACCGCCCCATGACCCTCCTGGAGGCCGCCGCCCGCGCCCGGGGCATCGCCACCGGACTTCTGGAGCAGAACACCGTCGAAATCGCCGACATGCGCCGCGCCTTCATCGTCCGCGACGGAAAAAACTCGACGTCGATTTCACCAAGCTCTTCTACGAAGGCGACACCCGGCAGAACATCCCCCTCCAGCCTGGTGACTACATCTATTTCCCCAGCAACATCGTCAACGAAGTTTACATCCTAGGTGCCGTCGACTCCCCGGGCCACACCGGCGTCACAGAGCGCCTGACCGCCCTCGGCGCCATCAGCATTCGCGGCGGCTTCGGGAAGACAGCCTGGAAACGCAAAGTCCTCATCGTGCGCGGCTCCATCGACAAGGAGAAGCCCGAAGTCATCGTCGTCGACGCCGCCGCCGTACTCGCTGGAAAGCAGAAGGACGTCCTCCTCCAGCCGCGTGACCTCGTTTACGTGAGTGAGAAACCATGGCAGCGTGCCGAGGAAATCCTCGACCTGGCCGTGCGCGCCTTTGTGCAGACCGGCACCGCCACCTGGACCGGCAAGAACATCGGCCCCCTCATCAAGGAACCCCTCCTCCCCTCCCTCAACCCGTGATGATCCGGCACCTCCACCACCTCCTCATCCTGGCCGCCGCCGCCCTCGGGCTGGCCAGTTGTGCCACGCGGACAAAAACCTTCGACCCCTACGCTGCCGCCGGGGCCACCTCCGCAGACGTGGTCAAGACCACCACCTCAGGCAGGCTCGCCCCCGCCATGCTCGTCCCGCCCTTGGATCCCTTCACCCTCGGTCCGGGCGACGTCATCGACATCGAGCTTCTCGGCTCCGGCGACGGACCGCAGAAAACCTTCGTCGGCCCGGATGGGAAAATCTATTTCCACCTCCTCTCCGGCCAGCAGGTCTGGGGCCTCACCCTCGGCCAGCTCCAGCGCCAGCTGGAAAAGGAACTCGCCCGCTTTGTCCAGTCCCCCCAGGTCAGCATCACCCTGCGCGAGGTCCACAGCCGCCGCGTCTGGGTTCTCGGCCGCGTCAACACCCCCGGCCTCTACGAGCTGAGCCAGCCCATGACCGTCATCGAGGCCATCAGCAAAGCCGGAGGGCTTTTCACCTCCCGCATGAGCGGCTCCACCGAGGAGCTGGCCGACCTCTACCACAGCTTCCTCATTCGAAAAGGACAGCTCCTCCCCGTCGACTTCAACAAACTCATCCGCGGCGGAGACACCTCGCAGAATGTCTACCTCCAGCCCGATGACTTCGTCTACCTGCCCTCCGCCCTCGGCAGCCAGGTCTTCGTCATGGGTGCCGTCTACCAGCCCCGCGCGGTCGCCTTCAAGGACCAGGTCACCCTCATGACCGCCCTCGCCCACTGCCGCGGCTTCGTGAAGGGCGCCAAACCCGAAAAAGTCGCCATCCTTCGCGGTTCCCTCCACGAACCCTCCATCGCCATCGTCGACGCCCAGGCCATCCTTACCGGGAAAAAACCCGACATTCTCCTCAAGCCCCAGGACATCGTCTACGTCCCTGAAAGTTCGCCCAGTTCCCTCGTTTCCTACGCAGACCTGATTGTGAGCACATTCGCCCGTACCATGGCCGCCAATGAAGGCGCACGCGCCGGCGGGGCCGGCAGTCCCGTCGGGGTAAATATAGGCATCGGCCAGTAGCCCGCCCCAGAATGCACACCCCACCACCAAGCCCACCCCTGCAGGACGCCCTCGCCGCCTCCGTAGCCCAGCGCCGCTGGCTGGGGCTCAATCCACTGCTCAGCGGCACCCTCGCGGGCTTCATCCTCCTCGCAGCCACAGGCAGTGTGCTGCTCAACTACCACCACACCCTCCGCACCCAGGCTGTGGAATCCATGCGCAATTCCCTGCGCCGGGCCGCCCTCAGCGCCTCCTTCGCGATCGACGCGGACGTTCACAAGCAGTTCGTCTCCCCCTCCCAGGAGTCCTCCCCAGAGTACACCGCCGCCGCTGACCGCCTTGCCAGCCTGAAGCACGCCCTGGAAGGACCGGAAACCTTCAAATTCATCTACACCTGCATCCTGCGCGACGGAAAAGTCTTCTTTGTCCTGGACCCCACGACAGCTGGTGATGCCGACGGCGACGGTGTGGACGACAAGTCCCACATCATGCAGGAATACCCGGAAGCCGCCCCGGAGCTGCTCCTCACCCTCCAGACCGGGCAGTTCACCGTCACCGCCGAACCGCAAAAAGACCAGTGGGGCACCTTTCTCAGTGGCTACGCTCCGATCACTGGCACAGATGGCAAGCTTGCCGGCGCCGTCGGCGTGGACATGGAGCTTAAGACCTACGAAAAAGAGATCCGGGAGGTCGACAAATCCTCACTTGCTGCGGGGTTGGGCGCACTCTCCCTCGCCATGCTCGCCGGCGTCTCCGTGTGGGCCTACCAGCGGCGGCTGCAGGTCGCCATCCGCTCACTCGTCGACACCACAGAGATCGCGCAGGCCGCAGACCGGGCCAAGAGCCGCTTCCTCGCCACCATGAGCCACGAGATCCGCACGCCCATGAATGGCGTCCTCGGCATGGCCGAACTCCTCCGCACCACCCGCCTCGACGAGGTCCAGCGCGACTACGTCGAGACCATCCACACCTCGGGCGAAAGCCTTCTCGCCGTCATCAATGACATCCTCGATTTCTCGAAAATCGAGGCGGGCTCGCTCACACTGGAAAGAGTCCCCGTCGCGGTCGAGCCTGTCATGCGTGACATCGTCAAGCTTTTCGAGCTGCAGGCCCGCAACGCCGGCCTCCAGCTCCGCGCCACCATCGAGGCCGGCACTCCAGCCGCCTTCAAAACCGACAGCACCCGCCTCCGCCAGATCCTGATGAATCTGGTGACCAACGCGCTCAAGTTTACCGCCACCGGCGGCGTCACCCTGGAGGCCGCCTCCGCCTCCCTTCCCGACGGTCGCCCTGCCATCCGCTTCGCCGTCACAGACACCGGCATCGGCATCTCTCCGGAGCAGCTTGAGCGGCTCTTCAAACCCTTTTCCCAGGCCGACTCCTCCACCACCCGCAGGTACGGCGGCACAGGCCTCGGCCTCGTCATCTGCGACCGCCTCTGCCGCGCCATGGGCGGGGAGATCCATGTCGAGTCAACCCCCAACAAGGGCAGCACCTTCCACTTCTCCCTTCCGGCGGAGGCGCAGCCAGACTCTGGAAAAACCGGACTCATAGAAATCGAGGACACTCCCCCTCAAATTCCCGCCCCACCATCCGGCCCCTCCGCTGCGGCCACTGTTGTTTCAGGCGACCGGCTTCTGCGAACTTTAATCCTCAGATTATTGGAAAAGCAGGGCTGCACGGCCCGGGGGCTCGACTCCCTTTCCCCTCCCCTTCCTGCATACCCGGGCCTCTTCATCATGGACATGGCACTCGTCACCGCCCACCAGGTCGATTTCGCCACCAGCCTCGCCCGCCAGCTTCCCGCAGGCAGCCGCCTCGCCGTCATCGACTCCAGCCTCAGTCCCAGGGACCAATCCGCCCTCCTCGCCTCCGGCATCATCTCTGTCCTCCGCCGGGACCCCAAGCTCGCCGACATCGCCGCCCTCGGTCCGTTTCCTGGCAAGTGAATCTTCCCCCACGGGCGGCCTGTGGAAAAAATTGGTCCGAAGAAGATTATTATGGAATTTATAGAAAAATGGTTTACTCTTGCGTAGTAATTCCGCCATTTCACAATCTACCTCCCCCGCATCTTCCATGTACGGCCTCGTCAACAAAGCAGTCGAAGAACTTGTCGTCACCGGCTTCGGTGAGGACAAATGGGAAGCCATCAAAGAAAAGGCCGGCGTCGATGTTGACGTCTTCATCAGCAACGAGTGCTACCCCGACGAAATGACCTACAAGCTCGTCGGTGCTGCCGTCGAGGTGCTTGGCCTTCCCTCCGAGACCATTCTGAACGCCTTAGGCGAGCATTGGGTCTTCAAGACCGCCGCCACCAGCTATGGCCCGATGATGAAATCCGGAGGCAAAACGCTCAAGGAATTTCTCCTGAACCTGCCCAATTTCCACACCCGCGTCGCCATGATCTACCCAAAGCTGGAACCACCGCGATTCCAGTGCACCGACGTCACGGAGGACGGCCTGCATTTGCACTACTTCAGCCACCGCGCCGGCCTGACCGCCTTCGTCACCGGCCTGCTCTCCGGCCTGGGCAAACTCTACGAAACCCCGTGCACCTCCACCGTCCTCGAGCGCAAAGACCAGGGCGCTGACCACGACGTCTTCGCCGTTTCATGGACAACCTCCGCCCCGGCATGACCAGCATTCCCCAGCCCATTGCAGCGCCGGGCCTTGCTCCGGCAGACGTCGCACACGCCTTTCCCTTCTTCATCGCCTGGGATCGGGACCTCCGTGTCACCGCCACCGGCCCCAGCCTGACCAGGATCTGCCCGGCCGCCGTCCCCGGCACACTCCTGAAGGATATCTTCCGGCTCAAGCGCCCCGTCGGCGAAATGACGGACGCCTTCTTCAGGAAAAACGGCAGTCTTCTCATCCTCCTCGAAGGTCTCGCCAGCAACGTGGCGTTCCGCGGCCAGGTCATCACCACGCAGCCGGACAGCTGCCTCATGCTCGCCGCCCCCTGGCTCGCAGACCCGCAGGAGGTCGAAACCCTGGGCTTGACCCTCAGTGACTTCGCCCTCCATGACCAGACCATGGATCTCCTCCAGATCGTGCAGACCCAGCGCATGGCCAATGAGGACCTGCAGAAACTCACCTCCAAACTAACCGAGCAGCGGGCCAGACTGCGCACCAGCGAGGCTGAAGCCAGAAAGCTCGCCCTCGTGGCTGCCCGCACGGACAATGCCGTCATCGTCACCGACGCCGAAGGCCGCATTGAGTGGGTCAACGACGGCTTCGTCCGCCTCACCGGATGGACGCTGTCCGAGATCACCGGCAAAACTCCAGGCTCCTTTCTCCGGGGTGCCGACACGGATCCCGACAGCATCGACCTCATGCGCGACAAGCTCCGCCGCAGCGAGGGATTCCGCACCGAGATCCTCAACTACCACCGCAATGGGCGGAAATACTGGGCCTCCGTGGAAGTCCAGCCTGTCCTCAACGACGCCGGCGTCCTCACCAATTTCATGGCCGTCGAGTCGGACATCACCGGTCGCGTTCTCAACGACCAGCGCCGCGGCGTCCAGCACTCCGTCTCACGCATCCTGGCTGATGCCGAGACCGTCCGCCTGGCTGCGGCCCGCATTACCCAGACCATGTGCAAGCGCCTCGGCTGGGCCGTCGGCTGCGTCTGGCTGCCGGATGCAGCCGGGCAGTCCCTTCACTTTGCCGAGGCATGGTACGATCCAGCGGGCAACCTCGGAACGTTCGTCGATGCCAGCCGGAGCCTCACTTTTGGCCCGGGCGCCGGACTCCCCGGGCGCGTCTGGCAGACCAGCCACAGCGCCCTGGTGCGGGACGTCACCACAGATCCAAATTTCCCCCGCGCCTCCGCCGCCCTGGCCTGCGGCCTGCACTCCGCCATCGCCCTCCCCTTCTTTAATGGAGGCGAATTCCAGGGAATGATGGAGTTTTTCAGCCCCGCCATCGACGAGCCGGATGAAATGCTCCTCCAGACGCTCGACGGCATCTGCAACCAGATCGGCCAGTTCATCGTCCGGAAAAAAGCGGAAAGCGCCCTCGTACAGGCCAAGGAGGCTGCCGAGTCCGCCAATCGGGCAAAGAGCGACTTCCTCGCCACCATGAGCCATGAGATCCGCACCCCCATGAACGGCGTGCTCGGCTTCACCCAGCTCCTCCAGCAGAGCCAGCTCTCCACCCAGCAGATGGATTTTGTCTCCGCCATCCGCAGCAGCGCGGAGTCCCTGCTCTGCGTCATCAACGACGTCCTGGATTTTTCAAAAATCGAGTCCGGCCGCATGGACATCGAGCACACCCCCTTCAGCCTGCAAAAGTGCATCGAGGAGGCCCTCGAAACCGTCTCCACCAGCGCTGCGGAAAAGCGCCTCGACCTCGCCGCCCGCATTGGCGACGGCGTGCCCTCCTCCCTGTCCGGGGATCCCCTGCGCCTGCGCCAGATCCTCGTCAATCTGCTGGGCAACGCCATCAAATTCACTCCGCGCGGCGAGGTCCAGCTCGCCGTGAGCGCCCGTCCAGCCGGCGAGGGCCGTGTCGCTCTTGATTTCTCCGTCACGGACACAGGCATTGGCATCTCCCCCGCCAATTTGGAAACCCTCTTCCAGCCGTTCAACCAGGGCGACAGCTCCACCTCCCGGCGCTTTGGCGGCACGGGACTCGGACTCGCCATTTGCCAGCGCCTCGTCGAACTCATGGGAGGGACCATCACCGCCAGCAGTCGCCGCGGCGAAGGATCCAGCTTCACTTTTCAGCTGGAGGTGGAACCCTCGCCAGTGCCCCCGCCGCTGGTCGATCCGCAGCCCTTCCCCGGCCTCCGCGGCCAGCGGGCCCTCCTCGTGGACGGCCACACTCTCTCCCGTCAGGTTGCTACTGAGCTGCTCACTCGCTGGGGCATGGACATCCGTGCCGCCGCCAGCCCCGCCAACACCGAGTCACTGTTGCACGACTGGCAGCCCCAGGTCCTGCTCATGGATTCCGGTGCCGCCGGTGAGGCAGACGTGGCGTTTGCCCGCAGTCTGGCTGACCGGGGAACCGCCCTCTTTGTCCTCTGCCAGCCGGGCGACGGGCTCTCCCACAGGGAGCGCTTTGGTGATGCCATCTCCGGCACACTTTTTAAACCGCTCAAGGTCTCCCCCCTCTTCAACGCCCTCCTCGCCCACGCCAACCGCCAGGCCCTCCCTGCCGCAGGCCACCACCGCCTCCTGCTCCGTGTGCAAACGAAAGACAGGCCCATGCGCCTCCTTCTGGCTGAGGACAATGCCATCAACCGCAAACTCGCCCTCGCAGCCCTCGGCCAGATGGGCTGCACCGCAGACGTCGCCGTCGACGGCCACGAGGCGCTCCACGCCGCCAAAACCACCCGCTACGACGCCATCCTGATGGACGTCCAGATGCCAGGCATGGACGGACTGGAAGCCACCCGCTCCATCCGCCGCTGGGAGGCGGAGTCCGGCACACCGCCCACACGCATCATTGCCCTCACCGCCAACGCCCTCACTGGCGACCGGGAAATCTGCCTCAACTCAGGCATGGACGAGTACCTGCCCAAGCCCATCCGCCTCGAGGCCCTGCGCACCACACTGCAAAACGCCTTCGATGCCAGCACCTCCGCGCCCCCGGTCGACGACACAGCCCCCTCATCCCCCGCATGGCAGGCCCTCCGCCAGCTGGCCGATGAACTCTCCCCGGATGACGCCTCCTCCCTCGCCTCGGACTTCCTCGGCGACCTCCCGGACCAGCTCTGCGCCATCCGCATCGCCATCGACCTGCGCAATGGCACAGAAGCCTCCCGCCTCGCCCACTCACTCAAGGGAACAGCCGGCATCTTCAGCCTCCACGATCTCCGGGCCGCCGCCGCAGCCATCGAGCACGCCGCCCGCGAAGGCCTCCTTCCCGCCGCAGCCGACGCCCTCCCTGCCTTGGATGCCGCCGCAGCCGCAGCAGGTCTCGACCTCCGCGCCGCCCTCACCGCCCTCGCCTCCAGCTCCATACTCCATCCGATGTCATGAAAATCCTCTACGTCCATGAACGATTCGGAGCCCTCGCCGGAGCCGAAGCCAATGTCTCCATCGTTGCCACCGAACTCGGCAAACGAGGTCACGACATCGGCATCCTCCATGGCCCGGGCACCGGCAAAAACGAGGATGGCTGGAACGCCACCTTCCCCCACCGCTTTCCCCTCGGTGAAGATGGCCCCGCCTCCGTCCGCACTGCCTTGCGCGACTTCAAACCGGATGCCGTCTTCGTCCACAAGATGCCCGACCTCGCCGTCATCTCCGCCCTTGCCGACAGCGGGGTCCCCCTCGTCCGCATGGTCCACGACCACGACATCTACTGCATGCGGAGCTACAAGTACAATTACTTCAACCGCAAAATCTGCACCCGCGCCGCCTCCCTTTACTGCGCCACTGTCTGCCTCGCCTGCGTCGTGAAAAACAACGGCCCCGGACTTCCCCTCAAGTGGGTCAGCTACACCCAAAAGAAGCGCGAGATCAAACTCAACCACCGCTTCGACCGCATGTGCGTCGTCACAAATTACATGCGCGACGAGCTGGTGAAAAATGGCTTCGAGCCCCGCCGCATCGAGATCCACCCGCCCGTCCCCCGCCCGGGAGAAGCCGGCCTGCGCTCCACTTTTTCCGACCGGAATCTCATCATTTACGCCGGCCAGATCATCCGCGGCAAGGGCGTCGACGTCCTCCTCCGCGCCCTGGCAAAAGTGAAGGCTCCGTTCGAGTGCATCATCCTCGGCGACGGCAACCACAAGGCCGAATGCGAGCGCCTCAGCGTGGAACTCGGCCTCGCTGACCTCGTCCACTTCAAGGGCTTCATCCCCCAGGACGAACTCAAGGCCTACTATCGGGAGTGCAGCGTCGTCGCCCTCAGCAGCGTCTGGCCCGAGCCCATCGCCACCATCGGGCTGGAGGTCATGCGCTACGCCCTGCCCGTTGTCGCCTTCGACGCCGGCGGCATCAAGGACTGGCTCATCGACGGCCAGAACGGCTACCTCGTTCCCTGGATGGACGTCGACGCCTTCGCCGGCCGCCTGGACCAGCTCCTGGCCGACAAAGACCTCGCCAAAAAACTCGGCCAGGCCGGCCTCGACCTCGTCAGCGAGCGCTACGACTTTGAAAAATACCTAGCCGGACTGGAGGACCTCTTCACACGCGTCATCCACGAATGCAAAGCAGGGAGGGCCGCCGCTTGAGCCGCCCCATCACCATCACCATCGCCGGCGGCAGCGCCTCGGGGAAGGGAGTGCTCGCCTCCCAGCTCGCCAGCCACCTCGGCCGCGTCACCATCGTACCGCTGGACGCCTTTTACCGCGACCTCTCCCACCTCTCCAGCGCGGAGCGCGCCGCCACGGACTTCGACGACCCCCAGGCTCTCGACTGGGATGAGGCCGCCCGCGTTTTCACCGCCCTGAAAAGCGGCGCGCCCGCCCACCGTCCGGACTACGATTTCACCACCCACACCCGCCGCCCTGATCGCGTGCCCGTGGAGCCCGCCCCTTTCATCATCTGGGAGGGGCTCTGGGCCCTCCACACCCCGTGGCTGCGGTCGGAGACGGACCACTCCATTTTCCTCGACTGCCCTCAGGACCTCCGCCTCGACCGCCGCCTCGACCGCGACACCTCAGAGCGCGGCCGCTCCGCAGAGGCGGTCCGCTCCCAGTTTTTCAGCACCGTCGCCGTCCGGCACGACCGCCACGTCCAGCCCCAGGCCAGCCTCGCGCGCCACCGTCTCGTCTCCCCCTGGAGCCTGCAGGATTTCGACTCCCTCACCTCACGCCTCGCCGCGCACTCGACTCCCCTGCCATGATGACTGATGCCCAGCTCTCCGAGCGCCTCGCCGGACGCATCCTCGCCGCTGGTTCCCCGGCAGGCAGGCTGCGGCTGCGCGTCTACATGGGCTGGAAGCGCCTCGCCTGGCGCGCCACCGTCGGCTCCACCCGCTTCCTCAAGCGCCTCCTCGACATCGCAGCCGCCCTCTTCGTCCTCATCCTGGTCGCCCCCGTCATGATCGTCGTCGCCCTGCTCATCCGCCGGGATGGAGGGCCCGTCTTTTTCAAGCAAGTCCGCGTCGGCGAGCGCGGACGCGAGTTCGGCATGCTCAAGTTCCGCAGCATGTGCGTCGATGCCGAGGCCCGGCTCAAGGACCTCATGGCGCAGAACGAAAAGACCGACGGCGTGACCTTCAAAATGAAGCACGACCCCCGCATCACCCCGGTCGGGCGCTTCATTCGCAAGTCCTCCATCGACGAGCTGCCCCAGATGATCAACGTGCTCAAGGGCGAAATGTCCCTCGTCGGCCCCCGCCCCCCGCTGCCTCGCGAGGTCGCCCTCTACTCCCCGGAGGACCGCCGCCGCCTCCTTGCCGCGCCCGGCATCACCTGCCTCTGGCAGATCGGCGAGCGCAAGGGCGGGCTCCTCGAAGTCGGAGACCGCAACATCATCGAATTTCCCGAACAAGTCGCCCTCGACGTCCGCTACATCGAAAGCCAGAGCTTCTGGCGCGACATCCTCATCCTCCTGAAAACCGTGCCGGCGGTCCTGCTGGGGAAAGGAGGCGCATGAGCCGCGTTCTCCTCATTTGTCCTGACAAGCGCCCCGGTCTGGAGATCCTCTCAGACGGCATCCCTCTCGCCCTCGCCGGCTTTCTCGGAAAGCCGCTCATCGACCACGCCCTCGACGCCCTGGCCAAGTCCGGCGTCACCGCCGTGCGCGTCCTCGCCAGTGACCGCCCTGCCGAGATCCGCACCTACGTCATGAATGGCGCCCCGTGGGGCCTCTCACTGGAGGTCGTGCCCGAAGGCTCCGAACTCACCCCCGGCGCGGCTGCGGAAAAACATGCCGCGTTTCAGCCGGATCAAGTACTGACCCTCGACACCCTGCCCCAGGCTCCGGATCTGCCAGTCCTGCGCGATGCCGCCTCCTGGTTCGCCGCCCACACCGCCCTCCTGCCCCTCCTCGCCCCACGCCAGGTCGGTGCCCGGGAGGCCAGCCCCGGCATCTGGCTCGGCCTGCGTGCCCGCGTCCACAGCACCGCCGTGCTCAACGCCCCGTGCTGGATCGGCCCCCACTCCATTATTCAAGCCGGCGCCGTCGTCGGCCCCCAGGCCTTCATCGAGGGGGACTCCATCATCGACGCCCACGCCACCGTCGAGTCCAGCATCATCGGTGCACGCACCTACGCCGGCAGCATGACCTGCGTGCGGGACTCCATCGCCATGGGCCCCACCCTGCTCAACTGGAAAAACGGCTCCCTCACCCGCATCACGGACAGCTTTCTCCTCTCCTCCCTCGAGCAGACGCGCGACCCCGCCACCCACCTCCCCGCCCGCCTCCTCGCCCTGCTCGTCCTCATCCTCACTTCACCCATTCTGCTGCTGGCCCTCATCACCTCAGTCCTCCGCCGGCAGCCATTTCTGGAAAAACTCCACGCCTCCCTTTTGGGCGAGCCCGGCCATCCCAGGACCAGCGTCGCCTACCACCAGTTCCCCGCCTTCCGCAGCTCCCTCCGCCGCTGGCCCCGCCTCTGGCGCATCGTCACCGGCCACTTCGCCTGGACAGGGAACCCCCCGCTCACCGCGCCTGAGGCCTCTGCACTCGAGGGCGAATTTGAGCGCCTCTGGCTCCACACCCCGCCCGGCCTTTTCACCGCGCCCGAGGCCGAGGGCTGCACCGCCCCGTGGGACGCCTCCGCCCACGCCCATGCCGCCCTCTTCGCCTGCCAGCCCACCCCCGCCTGGCGCTGGCGCATCATCCGTCACGCCCTTTCCCGACTGACCATCACCTCCACGACTACTCCAGCCCATGAACATTGATTCAATCCAGGAAACCCTCCGCATCTCCCAGATCAAGGAGCTGACTTCGGTCAGCGCCGCCGAACTCAAGGACCAGGCCCGCCTTCGCTTCACCGCAGGATTGAAAAACATGGACTTCGACGCCTCCACTCTCGAGTTCATCGATTCCAGCGGCCTCGGCGCCCTCATCTCCCTCCAGAAGCTCGCCACCGAACGCGGAGGCCGCTTCCGTCTCATCGCCCCCAAGCCCACCATCGTGCAGGTGCTCGAACTCACCCGCCTTCACCGCGTCTTCGACATCGTTCCCGCCTGATGCCTGCCATCCTGCCAGTGCCATCGCTTCATGCCCCGCCCCCCGTTTCCCGGGTGGGCAGCGCATGGCACTGGTCCGGCCAGCCTTCGCTCGACGCGGGTCGCGAGGCAGCACGCGCCGCACGCGCGTTCCTCGCCTCGCAGGGCCTGGACGAGGACGACCTCGCCGCGTGGGAACTCATCCTCACGGAGGCCGCCAACAACATCATCCTCCATGGCCAGCCCGCCGCTGAAGCTCTCCCCTTCAGCATCGATCTCGCCGTTTTTCCCGACCGGACCACCGCCCGCGTCACAGACCACACCCCGGGCTTTGACTGGCCGGACGACGTCTCCCTCCCCGACCCCGCCGCAGAATCCGGCCGCGGCCTCTTTCTCATCGAGGCCCTCACTTCAGCCCTCTCCTACCACCGCAGTGCGGCCGGAAACATTCTCTGCCTGGAGCGCAAAGCCCCCGCCTCCCCTCCGCCCTGCGCCGCTGTGGCGAAACTGGAGCAGACCCTGGATGCCATGACCGGGGAGCTCGGGGCCTGCTACGAGAGCCTCTCAGCCATCTTCCGTTTTACCGCAGAGGCCCGCCAGTCCGGCAGCCTCGAGGACTTCGCCACCCGCCTTCTCCAGCACCTCGTCACCGTCACCGGCGCGGACTCTGGCATGCTCCGCGTCGTCTCGGGCTCAGACCTCGCCACCATCGCCGTTCACGGCTGCGATGCCCCACCCGCCTGCCCGCAGGATGCCAGCCCCCTGCCCCTGGAGGCGGCCGCCGTCTCCTCCCGCCAGGACCAGTGGATCGAACCCACACCCCACGGCACCAACTGCGAAGAAGCCCGCCCCCAGGCCGGCCTCGTTCACCCCTTTTACCACGAGGACCAGCTCATGGGCGTCCTCAGCGTCGGCCGCCACCACACAGACCAGCCCCTCAACGCCGTAGAGGTCAACATCGTCCACACCTTTTCCGAGTTCTTTGCCCAGCAGGTCCTCAGCCGCCGTCATGCCGAGGCCGCCATCCAGGCCAGCATCGCCCACCGCGAGATTGAACTGGCCGCAGCCATCCAGCACTCCCTCCTGCCCCGTCGGTTCCCGCAGCTTCCCGGCCTCAGCCTCGCCGGCCACTGCGAGAGCGCAATGACGGTCGGCGGAGACTTCTACGATGTCATCCCCTGGGACAATCACGGCTTCTTCTTCGTCGTGGCCGACGTCATGGGCAAGGGCGTCGGCGCCTCCATGATGGCCGCCGTCACCCGCTCCATCTTCCGCTCGCTCAACCAGCTTTTCCAGACCCCCGCCCGCGCCATGGAGCGCGCCGCACGCCTCCTTTTCGACGACCTCGACCGCCTGGAGATGTTCGTCACCGTCGCCGTCGGCGTCATCGACATTCACCGCGGCATCGTCCGCATCGCCAATGCCGGGCACTGCCCCGTCCTCGTCGCCCTGCCGGACGGTTCCGTCATCGGCGTCGAGCCCTCCATGCCGCCCCTCGGGCTGGAGAAAACCCCCTCCTGCTCCGAGCAGGAGGTCTCCCTCTCCGCCGGCGCGAAGATCCTCGCCTATTCAGACGGACTCGTGGATCCCCGCGACCAGCGAAGCCCCTTCACACACCCCAGTGAAGTCAGCGCCTGGTTCGCCACCACCGCACGGGATTCAACCTCCGCCGAGTCACTTAAAACCAAACTCCTCCACCGCATCGGCAGCAGCCCCTCCGCCGGTCCATCCCCATCCCAGGCGGACGACCAGACCTTCCTCATCATTTGCTGCGATCCACCCGCCACTCCCTCCTGAACCATGGCCAGACTCATCATAGCCGAAGACGCCCCGCACATGCTGCGCCTGCTCGAAATGACCCTGCGCAAAGGCGCACACACCTGGACCGCCTGCGCGGATGGCGCCGCCGTCCTCGCCGCCGCTGCGAAGGAGCCACCGGACCTTGTCATCCTCGACGTCATCATGCCCGTCATGGACGGCCTCACCGCCCTCCAGGCCCTCAAGGCGAATCCCGCCACCGCCGGCATCCCCGTCATCATGCTCACCGCCCGCGGCCAGTCCCTCACCCGCCAGCAGGCCCAGGACAGCGGAGCCGCCCTCTTCCTCACCAAACCCTTCAGCCCCACCGAACTCCTCGGTGCCATCGACCAGCTCACCACACCCGCAGCATGAAAGACCGCCTCTCACTTTTCATCATGGTCGACGCCTGCGGCTGGGAGATCGTCAAGGATCATCCCTTCCTCGCCAAAGTCGCACCCCACCGCAAACGCCTCGAAAGCGTCTTCGGCTACTCCTCCACCTGCGTCCCCTCCATCCTCTCCGGACGCTGGCCGGATGAACACCGGAACTGGTGCTACTTCGTCTACGACCCGGAGCACTCCCCCTTCAGCTCCCTCCGCTGGCTCCGCTGGCTCCCCGCCGCCGTCACCAGCCGCCGCATCTTCCGCCGCTGGCTCACCAAGTTCGTCAAAGTTCAGCTCAACTTCCGCGGCTATTTTGACCTCTACAACATTCCCTTCCGCTATATCCATCTTTTCGATTTTACCGAAAAGAAAAGTCCTCTCAAGCCAAAGGGAATGAATCGCGGGCCAAACGTCTTCGACCTCCTCGAAGAAAAGCACGTTCCTTACTTCGTAACCAATCCCGCACAACCCGAGGAAGAGCACCTGCGCCTCCTCCTGGCTGCCATCGAGTCAGAACGAATCGACTTCGCCTTTCAATATTGGGCCGGGCTCGACGGACTGCTTCATTCGGTTGGAAACGATTCACTGGAAATTCCGAAAAAGCTCGATCACTACGATGCGTGGATCACCCGCGTCGTCGAAACCGCCCGCCAGCATTACCGGGAGGTCCGCGTCCACGTCTTCAGCGACCACGGCATGGCCAACTGCGACCGCCACCTCGACCTCAAAGCGAAAATCGAACCCCTCGGCCTCGAAATGGGCGTCGACTACGCCGTCGTCTACGACAGCACCATGGCCCGCTTCTGGTTCCTGAAACCAGGCGTCCGGGAGCGCGTCCTCGAAGTCCTCAACACCGTCCCCGAAGGCCGCATCATGCCCGAGGACGAACTGCGCCACTACCGCGCCTTTTTCGACGACCACGCCTTTGGCGAACTCATCTGGCTTGCCCAGGAGGGCGTCCTCATCGTCCCCAGCCACATGGGAGAGCGCCCCATCCGCGCCATGCACGGCTACCACCCCACAGACCCGCAGAGCTACGCCACCCTCTTCACCAGCCACGACGACGTGCCGGACGACCTCACCCACATCCCGCACATCCACCGCCTCATGGAGCGCGAGATCGCCTGGCACACCTCGGCCAAATCACCGGAAACCCGCGAGGCCCAGCCCTCCCGCCCATGACTCCACGCCCCACCTCACAGCGGCGCGATCTCCTCCCAGCGTGCCGCCGGAAAAAAACGACCGATGTGCCCAGCGTTCGTCGTCGCGATGACGCAATCGGGAGCACCCAGGACCATGGCTTGCGCGCAGAGGATCACATCGCAGTCCAAACCGTGCTTGTCCGCCGTCGCCAGTCCCTTTTGCCTCGCCCGAGCCCACAACTCCGCCGCTTGGCGCATGACGGGCGTGCTCAGGGGCAGGTAGGTCGCCCTGCAGACCATTGCGTCAAGCCAGCGCAGCCCCTTGTGCTTGCCGGCGTGCAGAAGTTCCCTGCGCACCTCATAGTCCGCCACCTCAGCCACATAGAAATTCACGCCACGCGAGGAAAGCTTCAGAAGCCAGTCCATGGCGGCAGAGCTTTCCTCCGTGAGGCTGGACTGGCTCAACAACCCCAGCGGCCCGGCATCGAGCACCACATTTGCCGCACCTACCATGTGATGCCCTTGAGTTCAGCCGGAAAAAGCTCGCGCTCCCCGTTGGCAATCCGGTTGTCGTTCATGCTCTTAAAAACATCCTCCAAGCTTTCCTGGTTGGCCGGGTCCTGGACTTCTCTCTTCCACTCCTCCACCAGGGCGATAATCCCGGCATTCCGCCGGATCCTTTCCGCTCTGTCCAGGTCCTGCCGCAGCTCTTTCTGCAGCGCATTCAGCACCACCTCCTGCGCGGGCACGTGGAGGCGCTCAGCCTCGCGGTTCAGCGAGGCTTCCAATTCTTCCGGAAGTTCCAGGATGAGTGTCATTCGTTTCTTGGTCGTTGGCGAAGATGCCACGCCCGCCCCCTACCTGCAACCCCTCCCTTTCACCACCACCCACCCATGACCCAGCCCCGCCGCATCATCCATGTGCCGCGCCGGTTCGTCGCTGACGAATGGGGCGGCACCGAGACCGTGGTCCTCGAGATCTCCCGCCAGCAGAAGGCTGCCGGGTTTGATCCCCGCATCATCACCTCCATGGCCCTCTCCAGTGAGCGGCACTCGGTCATCGGCGGCATTCCGGTTGACCGCTTTCCCCACAGCTACCCCTTCCTCGGCCTCAGCCCGGCGGACATCGCCGCCATGGATAAAAAAGGCGGAAACCTCCTCTCCCTCGGCCTGCTCCGGGCCCTCATGAAGGAACCTGGCGTCCGCATTTTCCACGCCCACGCCCTCAAGCGCCTCGGCGGCATGGTCCGCACCGCCGCCCGCCGCAGAAAACTGCCCTACGTCGTCTCCCTCCACGGCGGCATCTTCGACGTGCCCGCCGCCGAACTCAGCGACCTGACAAAGCCCATCCAGGGCAAGTTCGAATGGGGCCGCATCTTCGGCGCCCTCTTCGGTGCGCGCAGGGTGCTCGACGACGCCGACCACGTCATCTGCGTCGGACAGAGCGAGGCCGACATGGCCAAAGCCCAGCTCCCCCACGACCGCGTCAGCTACCTGCCCAACGGCGTCGACTCCGCCCGCTTCACCCGGGGCGAGGGGCAGCGCTTCCGGGCCGCGCACAACATCCCCGCCGACGCCTTCCTCGCCCTCGGCATCAGCCGCATTGATTCCCAGAAAAACCAGCTCACCCTGCTGGAGGCCTTCGCCCGTTTTCACCGGGACACCCCGCACTCCCGCCTCGTCCTCATCGGCCCGGAGACCCAGCCGGCCTACGCGCAGAAACTCCGGGACTTCATTGCCTCGAACGCCCTCAGCGACGCCGTCTTCCTCATCCCCGGCCTTTCGAATGAAAGCGGCCTCCTCATCGACGCCTACCACGCCGCCGACGCCTTCGTCCTGCCCTCGCGGCACGAGCCCTTCGGCATCGTCGTTCTCGAGGCGTGGTGTGCCGGCCGCGCCGTCATCGCCAGCCGTGTCGGCGGCCTCCAGGCCCTCATCCGCGAGGGCGAAACCGGCCTCTTCTTTGACCCCGAGTCCTCGGACGCCCCCGCCCAGCTCGCCGCCCTCCTCGCAAACCTCCACGCGGATCCCGCCCGCCGCCACTCCCTCGGTCAGGCCGGACGCGCCGAGGCGCTCGCGCACTACGACTGGTCGCGCATCGGCGCGCGGCTCGAAACCATCTACCAGCAGGCGGAGGAGTCCGCCGCCCGCCGCTTTTCCCGCCCATGAACACTGAAGACGTCAAAAAGGCCGCCTGGAGCGGGGCCATCTCAAACTACGGCCGGACCCTCCTCCGCATCGTCCTCGGCCTGGTCACCTTCCGCATGCTCTACCAGGGCCTCAGCCGGGAGGATTTCGGCTTCTGGTCCCTGCTCTGGAGCGTCTTTGGCTACGGCATCCTGCTCGACTTCGGCTTCGGCTACGCCGCCCAGAAGCGCGTCGCCGAGGGCCTGGCCAGGAAGGACTGGGACAAACTCAGCCGCGCCCTCAGCACCATCTTTTTCTTCTACCTCGGCGCCGCCATCATCATCGGCCTCCTCGGCTGGTGGCTCTCCGGCCCGCTCATGACGTGGATCGGCGTCGCGGCGGAAAAACAGGCCACCTACCGGCCCGTCACCGTCCTTTTCTTCGACGGCATGGCCCTCGGCTTTCCCCTCGGCATTTTCCCGGAGGTCCTGCGCGGCCTCCAGCAGGTGCGCACGGCCAACCGCATCGCCATGCTTGGCCTCGTCGCGAATGCCGCCCTCATCGCCCTCGCCCTCTGGTTCCACTGGGGCCTCATGTCCGTCTTTATCATCGCCCTCTCCTGCGTCCTTGGGCCGGACCTCCTCGCCGGGTGGGCCTCCCTCCGCGCCATGCCCGGCGTCCGCCTCAGCCCCGCCCTCTTCAGCCGCAGCGAACTCTTCTCCACGGGCAAGTTCTCCCTCTTCGCTTGGCTGAACATGATCAGCAACCTCCTGCGCAACAAGACAGACCAGGTCGTCGTCGGCGCCCTCGTCGGCCTGCCAGCCGTCACCTTCTACCAGGCCGGCGGCAAGGCCGGTGAAATGTTTGGCATCATCACAAAGCAGATTTCCGACGCCCTCTCCCCCGCGGCTGCCTACCTGCACGCCGGCGGCCGGGCCGATGCCCTGCGTGAGATGCTTGTCAAAGGACTCCGCCTCACCGTCCTCGTCGCCGCGCCGCTCTACGTCGGCGGAGCGCTTTACCTCGATCTCCTCGTCCGCATCCTCACCGGGGAGAAGGCCCCCGCCATGTCCACCCTCATCGTGGGCGAGATCCTCCTCTTCTGGTATTTCCACCTCGCCATGACCCACCTCGTCTTCAAAAAAATGTTCATGATGTGTGGTCAGGAGCGCCGCCTGATGTGGCAGGGCCTGGGCGAGGCCGCGCTGAACATCCTCTTCAGCACCGGCCTCACCTGGCTGCTTGTCCGTCGCGGCTGGGGGAATGACGCCATCATCGGCGTCGCCGCCGGCTCAGTCCTGCCCACCATCCTTTTTGGCTGGGGCGTCCTCTGGCGCTGGGCTGCGCAGGAGGCTGGCCTTGGCGTCTGGGCCCTTTTCCGCCTCACCCTGCTCCGTCCGCTCCTCGCCTGCCTGCCCATGCTCGTCACCGGCCTCGCCTGCCGCTGGCTCATCGGGCCGCAGTTTGGAAATCCCGGGTGGCTCCCCTGTCTTCTCGGCATGGCAGTCACCGGCCTCGCCGCCATTGCCGGAGTCTGGGGCATCGCCCTCGATCCCGCAGAAAAGGCAAAAGCGCGTCAGAAGCTCCCCGCCCGCCTGCGTGGAGCCGCCGCCACCACCCCGCAGCCCGCCGCATGAGCCAGCAGCCACTCGCCAGCATCGTCATGCGCTCCTACAATGAAGGATGGGCGCTCAAGGAAACCCTGCCCGCCCTTGCCGCCCAGGAGTTCACCTCGTGGGAACTCATCGTCATCGACAGCGGCTCCACGGACGACTCCGCCGCCCTCATCCGTGCCGCCGCCCCCGCCCACTTCATCCAGATCCAGCCCCGCGAGTACAATCCCAGCCGCGTCATGAACCAGGGCATGCGCCTGGCCCAGTCGGACACCGTCATTTTCCTCAATGCCGACGCGACCCCGCAGGGCCCGCACTGGCTCCGTCCGCTCTACGACGCCCTCCAGTCTCCGAAAACCGCCGCCGTCTTTTCCCGCCAGATCCCCCGCCCGGACTGCCAGGCCGTCTTTGCACATGACTACGACCGCTGCTTCGGGGAGCACCGCGAGTCGGAAAAATGGGACCACTTTTTCAGCATGGTCAGCAGCGGCCTCCGCCGGGATGTCTGGGCGCAGCGCGGCTTCCGTGAGGACCTTCAGTTCGCCGAGGACGACGAGTACACCCGCTGGTGTGTGAGTCAGGGTTACGAAATGAAGTACGTCCCGGAGTCAGTCGCCATGCACAGTCACAACTACACCGCCGCCCAGGCCGCCAAGCGCGCCTTCGGCGACGCGCGTGCCATGGCCGCCACCTACCAGGGCCGGGCCTCTGACTTTTCCTGGCCCCGCACCGTCGCCCTCGGCTGGGCTGCGGATGTGAAAAAAGACCTTCTCTGGTGCCTGCGCCACCACCGCACCGCAGAGATCCCCCACGCCGCCCGCATCCGCTGGGCCCAGCGCCGGGGCCGCCTCGCCGGATTCCGCCAGGGCTGGCTGGACTACAACCGGGAGGCCGCTTCATGAGCGACCGCTACACCCGCGATGGCAGTGATGCCCTCGAACAGCGCCTCCATGACGTCTGCCAGCAGATCGGCCGCGAGACCCGCGCCATCGTGCCTGCGGCGAAACTCCAGGCCCTCATCCTTGGCGGCGGCTATGGCCGGGGCGAGGGCGGCGTCCTCCGCACCGAATCCGGAGACGCCCCCTACAATGACCTCGAGTTTTTCGTCCTCATCGCAGGCCCCGTCCCGCTCAGCGACCGCCAGTACGGCCCCGCCTTTCACGCTCTCGGCCACCGCATGACGGAGGTGCTCGGCATCGAGGTCGAGTTCAAGATCCTCTCGCTGGAGCGCCTGCGCGACAGCGGGACGACCATGTTTTACTACGATCTCGTCCGCGGCCACCGCGTCACCACCGGTCCGGCGGACATCCTGAAATCCTGCGCCCACCATACCGATGCCACCCGCATCCCGCTAGCGGAGGCCGCACGGCTCCTGCTCAACCGCTGCACCGGCCTCCTCTTTGCAGCCGAGCGCCTGACCCGGGATCCCTTCACCACCGAGGATGCCGACTTCACCAGTCGCAACATCGCCAAGGCCAGCCTCGCCCTCGGCGACGTCATCCTCGCCGCCTCCGGCAGTTATCACTGGAGCTGCCTCCAGCGCCACCAGCACCTGCTCGCCCTCGACGTGCCCGCCCTGCCCATGGCCGCCATCCGCGCCGCGCACGCTGCCGGCGTCGAGTTCAAGCTCCACCCCGCCGCCAGCACGGAAACACGCGACGCCCTCGCCGCCCGTCACCGGGAAATCAAAGACCTCGCCTGGTCAGTCTGGTCATGGCTGGAGGAAAAGCGCCTCGGCCTCCCCTCCACCGACCCCGTCTCCCTCGCCACCAGCCCCCGCAGCAAGTGCCCGGAGACCAATCCGCTGAAGAACGCCCTCCTCCGCCTCCGCACCTTCGGTCCCGGCGGCCTCCTCTCCACCAGCCTCTTCCGCTACCCGCGCGAGGTCCTTTTCAGCACCCTGCCCATCCTCCTGTGGGCCCCCGACCAAGCCCCGGCCACCGCCGCCCACCTCTCCGCCCAGCTCCGCACTCCCGTCACCACCTGGACCGACGCCCTGCCCGCCTACACCCGCCTCTGGAGCCGGTTTAACTGACCCATGTTCCCCAACCTCACAGCCGACCTCCGCCGCAACCTCCGCGACTACCATCCATGCGGGCTGGTGCGGCGGATCGCGCTTTGTCTCACGCTGAACAGCGTCCACGCCGTCGTCCTCATCCGTTTCCAGCAGTGGTGCGCCGCCCACCACCTGCCCACCCTCTTCGCGGCCAAGCTTCTCTTCTGGTTCTTTAAAATCGAAGTCAGCAAACACGCCAAAATCGGCCCCGGCCTGCGCCTGCCCCATCCCATGGGTCTCATCATCGCTCCAAATGTGGAAATCGGCCCGGACTGCGATCTCTACGCCGATGTCCGGCTCGTTCTCGCCCATGGGGCAAAGCAGGGGCCAAAACTCGGCGCCCACGTCTTCATGGGAGACGGAGCCAAGGCCGTCGGTGCTGTTACCATCGGAGACAATGCCATCATCGGAGTCTCTGCCGTAGTCACAAAAGACATCCCCGCCCATGCCACCGCCGTCGGCATTCCGGCGAAGGTCATTTCCGAAAACAACCTCAGAGCCACCGAGGCCCCATGAAACTTCTCGTCTTTTATCCCTACGCCCCGTGGCCGCTGGATCGCGGCACCTACCAGCGCACCTTTCACCTGCTGAAGGCCCTCGCCCTCGAGCACGAGGTGGACTTCGTCGCCCTCACCGAGGAGACCGAAGGCCTCGAGGAAAAGCGTGCCGTGTTTTCCCAGTTTTGCCGGGAGGTCGAGTTCATCCCCTTCGTCCATCCACCGTGGCAGAAGCTTTTCCCCACCCGCCTGCTCAACCCCCTGCCCTCAAACGTCCAGCACTGGCAGAGCCCGGATGTCGCAGCCGCCATCAACCGCCGTCTCCCCCCCGGCCGGTATGACATGGTCCACATCTGCGACATCGTCCTCGCCCCCTACGTCCTGCCCCACCTCCACCACACCCCCTTTGTTGTGGACCGCAGCCGCGTCGATCTCCAGTTCCAGCTCATGGAGCACCAGACGCTCCAGTTCTCCCTGCGGAACCGCCTCCTCCGCCGCGAGAGCTACGCCAAGCTCCGCCGCTTCGAGAAAAAGATAGCCGCCACCGCAGCGCTGGAGGTCGTTTGCGGACCGGACGACGAGGTCTTCATCCATCAGGAAATCAGCCAGTCCGCTCCCGTCATGGTCGTGGCCAATGGCGTGGATCTCGATTACTTTCACCCCGCCTCCGCCCCGGACCCGCGCGCCGCCGGGCCCACCGTCATCTTCTGCGGCGCCATGGACTACAGCCCGAACATCGACGCCCTGCGCTGGTTCTTCGGCGGCATCCACGACCGCCTGCGCCAGCTCGTTCCGGACGTGCACATCCTCGTCGTGGGAAAAAATCCGCTCGACGAAGTCAAGGCCTACGGCTCCCGCCCCGGCGTCACCGTCACCGGCGGCGTGCCGGATGTCCGCCCCTACTACCGCCGTGCCTGGCTCCAGATGGTCCCTCTCCGCATCGGCGGCGGCACCCGGCTGAAGATAGTGGAGTCACTCGCCATCGGCACCCCGGTTGTCTCCACCACCATCGGCGCCCAGGGGCTCGATCTCACCCACGGCAGTGACATTCTCCTCGCCGACACGGAGGAGGCCTTCGCCTCCGAAATCGCCCGCGCCCTCCAGGACCCGGCCCTCCGCTCCACTCTGGAAACAAACGGCCTCACCACCGCCAATCAACGCTTCGGCTGGCCCGCCATTGGCTCCCGCCTTGCGAAAAAGTACAACTCACTCCTCACCACCCCCGTTTAACCCTCAAATCTTCACTCCTCCAGTCACATGAGCCAGAAAATCGTCATCACCGGCATCACCAGTTTCCGCAACCACGGCGTCGAGGCCCTGGTCGTCTCCACCATCGCCCAGCTCCGCCAGCGTCTGCCCGGAGCCACCTACACCGTACTCGACCGCGCCCCGGACTACGATGCCTCCCGCCTGCCGGATGCGGATGTGAAGTTCGTCCACGACTACACCATCCGCCCCCTCTACGCCGGGAAACTCCGGAAGGCCCTCACCAGCGTCATGCCCTCCCTGGACAAGGACGCCCAGACCGCCGCCAATGAACTCCGCACCGCCTCCTGCGCCGTGGCCAGCGGCGGAGATGTCTTCTGCTCGGAGTACGGCCACCGTTCCCTCCTTTCCCACCTCCAGCCGCTGAAGATCGCCCACGCGGCCGGCGTCCCCTTCGTCATTCACGCCCAGTCCATCGGGCCCTTCAATAACGAGCCCGACCGCACCGCCTTCACCGCCCTCGCGCAGCACGCCGCCGCCGTCACCGTGCGCGAGGCCGCCTCCTTCCGCTACATCACAGAGGACCTGAAGCTCCCGCGCGACCGCTGCCACCTCGTGGCCGATCCCGCCTTCCTTCTTGGCCAGCCGGATGCTGCGGAAGGCGACGCCCTCTTTGCCCACCACCGCGCCGTCGAGGGCCGCCCCACCATCGCCCTCAGCACCAGCTCGGCCATCTGCCACTGGATGAAATCCGACAAATCCCGCCACGTCGACACCTGGCTGGAGGTCATCCACTGGCTCCGTGCCGCACTCGACGCGAACATCATCCTCATCCCCCATGTCCAGGAGACTTCCGCCGCCAATGACGACCGCGTCCTCGCCACGGAAATCATGCGCCGCCTCGGCCACGATCCCCGCGTCCGCCTCGCCGGGGGCGACTTCTCCGCCGGCGACTACAAGGCCATCATTTCCCGCTGCGACCTCGTCGTGGCCGAGCGCATGCACGCCGCCATCGCCGGCCTCTCCACCGGCGTGCCCACCCTCGTCATCGGTTATTCCATCAAGGCCGAGGGCATCCTCACCGACCTCCTCGGCGCGGACATGACCAAACAAAGCGCCCTCATTTCCATCCAGGACTTCATCGCCCCCGGCGCCGGCCTCGCCCGCGTCCAGGCCGCCTGGTCCGCCCGCGATGCCATGGCCGCCACCCTGAAGTCCAGCCTCCCCGCCATGAAGGAAAAATCCCGCACCGCCTACGACCACATTGTGAAAGCCGCCTCCCGCAAGTAACCGCCCCGCCCTCAGCCCACCCGGTCCGCGTGGATCTTCAGGTGGAGGTGGACGCAGTCATTGACGAGGTGTTTTCCGAGCAACCGGAAGAGCCTGCCGGATCCGTAGTGGCTGCCGTAGTCCGTGCGGTCCAGCTCAAACTGGGCCTGCCCGGTGAGCCTCCGTCCGTCCTCAGCCGGGGCGATGAGCGCCGGAAACTCCAGCGGGAGGGTGATCCCCCGCAGGGTAAAGGCGCCGCGCAGCAGGAAATTCGGCGTTCCTTCCGTGCCGGTGGTTGTCTTTTCCGCCGCGCTCGCGACGAACTGCGCCGTCGGGTGGTTCGCCACGTCAAAGAAATCCGCCGTGGACAGATGGCCGAGCAGCATCGCATTGTAGGCCGGGTCCGCCAGGTCCTCGCAGGCGATGCTGCCCATGTCGATGGTGAAGCCCGCCGAAACGAGGCGGCCCTGCTCCAGGATGATTTCCCCCGCAGCCAGCTTCACCGTGCCGCTGTGGTGGTTGAAAAGATTGCGCCCCGTCCACCGGATGACGCTCTGCGCCGTGTCCACCCTGAAGGTGCCGTCGGGCACAGGCGCCTCCGGCAGGTGTCCGTCCCCGTCCAGCGCCAGCCCGGCGGCCTTCCAGGCAGAAAGCCCGCCCTCAAAGGCCCGCACCTGCCCGTAGCCCGCCGCTTGAGGTTTTTCCGCCGCCGTCACCGCATCCAGAGACCCCTCCCCCGCCCCGTAGACCACGATCTGGGTGGCAGAGTCCGGCACCAGCGCCCGCACTTGATCCAGAAACGCCGTCTCATACACACAGGCATTCACTGAGCCCGGCAGTCGCGCCGCAGCGAATACCTCCCCCGGAAGCACATGAATCAGCATCGGCGGCTGGGCCGACTGGAGGAGGGAGTGGAGATCAGGAGCGTTCATTCGTCCGCAACCAAGCACCCTGCCGGGCGGGAGAACAAGGCAAATCACCACCCACCCGCATTCCCGCTATTTTCCACCCCGGTGCAAGATTCTTGACGCCGCCCGCGATGACATGTCCGATGGATGCTTCCCCACACTCCGCCGCCGTGCCCACCTCCAGCGACCTCTCCCTCCAGACCCGCCACAGCCTGCTCAGCCGGCTGCGGCTGTGCGATGACCAGGCGGGCTGGCGCGAGTTTTTTGACCGCTACTGGCGCCTCATTTACAGTTTTGCCAGAAAATCAGGCATGACCGATGCGGATGCGCAGGACATCGTGCAGGAGGTCATGCTCTCCGTGTCAAAGTCCCTGCCCGACTACCGCCGGCAGCAGGGAGGGTCCTTCAAGGGCTGGCTCCTCACCATCGTGCGGCGGCGCATGGCGGACCACTGGCGCGCCACCCTGCCGAAGGGCCAGCTGACCGTCCCACTGCCCGAGCAGCCGTCCTCACTCCCCTCGGACGAGGCGGCTCTGGAGAAAGTCTGGCAGGCAGAGTGGGAGGGACGCATCTTTGAGGTGGCGGCACAGCGCGTGCAACAGCGCGTGGGTGCGCGGAATTACCTCATCTTCGACATGCTCGTGCGCCAGCAGACCCCGCTGCGGGATGTCTGCCGCAGCCTGGGCGTGAATGCCGCCCAGGTCTATCTGGCGAAGCACCGCGTGGGCCGCCTCATGAAAGAGGAAGTGGAAAAACTCGGCCAGGGCCGGGAGTAGCCGAGTCACATGCAGCCGCCGCCGGACATTCCCGACCACGAACTCATCCGCCTCATCGGGCGCGGTGCCTACGGGGAGGTG
Organism: bacterium; assembly: GCA_031411255.1. GTDB lineage: Bacteria > Verrucomicrobiota > Verrucomicrobiia > Verrucomicrobiales > V1-33 > JANOAS01. The sequence goes on along the minus strand of JANOAS010000364.1, from coordinate 6,428 downwards.
TGGCTGGCGCGAAATGTGATGGGCCTCATGCGTGCCGTGAAAGTCGTCCGGCGCGCCGCATTCGAGAGCAGCCGCCCCTTCGAGCGGGAGTTCGCCGCCGTGAAGCGCTACGAGCCCGTCAGCCGCACCGCCGCCGGTTTGGTCAATCTCCTCCACGCCGGTCAGGCCGCCGACGGCTCCCATTTCCACTACGTCATGGAGCTGGCCGACCCCGTCGAGCCCGGCATCGATCCCGCCACCGAGCCGGAAAAGTACGCCCCCTGCACCCTGCGCGTCCAGATGGGCCGCCTCGGGCCCATGGCCGTCAGCGACTGCCAGGAGATCGCCGTGAACCTCGCCCAGGGCATCGCCAACCTCCACCGCGTCGGCCTCGTCCACCGCGATGTGAAGCCGTCGAACATCATCTTCATCAACGGCCGCGCCAAGCTCGCCGACATCGGCCTCGTCGACCACATTTCAGAGGGCAAAAGCTACGTCGGCACCGAGGGCTACGTCCCGCCCGAGGGCCCGGGCCAGCCCGGCGCGGACCTCTACGGCCTGGGGCGCGTCCTTTACGAGATGCTCACCGGCTTCGAGGCCTCCCGCTTTCCCTCCCTGCCGGACGGCTGGGCCCTGCGCGGGGAAAAAGGCGCGTTTGAGTTCTTCGAGATCGTCCTCCGCTGCTGCGAGCCGGACGCCTCCCGCCGCTACGCCACTGCGGACGAGCTGCTCGCCGACCTCGCCCTGCTCCAGAGCGGACAGTCCGTGCGCCAGGTCCGCCAGCTGCGCCACCGCATCCGCCTCCTGCGGAAGATCGCCGCCGCCGCCGTCATCACCGGTGCCCTCGCCGCCGCCGTCGCCTGGTGGCAGGGCCGCCGGGCGGATGAGCTGCGCCACCTCGTCCTGCGGGCGGAGAAAGCCGAGGCCGAGTCCCGGCGCAATCTCTTTGCCGGCCTTGTCCAGCAGGCGCGCAATGCCCGCCGCAGCGGCGAGGCCGACGCCCGCTTCACAGCGCTGGATCTCCTCGAGGCCGCCGCGGCGCTAAATCCCGGAGACGCCGTCATGCGGGAGGAGTTCATTTCCACCCTCGCCACCCCGGGGCTCAAGCTCACCGCCACCCACCCTGCCGGCACCGTCCTCCCCGGCTTCGCCACCACCCCCGCCCTCGCCTGGCGGGAGGATGGCACCGTGTCCGTCCTCGACCCCGCCGGGAACGCGACGCCTCAGGTGTGGAAGACCGCCCTCCCCTTCCGCACCGGCATCGACGTCGCCCCCGTCCTCTCCGCAGACTCCACCGTCGCCGCCTTTGGCGAGGGCGGCGGCACCCGCCTCCACCTGCACGCCCTGCCCGGGGGAAAACTCCTCCACCAGCTCACCAGCCCCCGCGCCCTCCACGGCAGCGTCGCCCTGTCTGCGGACGGCACAGTCGTCGCCGCCGGGTTTCTCGACGGCGGCATAGGCATCTGGCGCACCACCGGCACCGGCGTGTGCGAGGTCATCGAGACCGGGAACGACGCCGTCTGCGCCGTCGCCCTCACCCCCGACGGACGCTTCCTCGTGACGAACACCTGGTCCGCCCTCAGCCACCTCTGGGACCTCGCCGACGGCACCCGCCTCACCCGCGTCCCCCTGCCCGGCGGCACCCCCACCTTTTCCGCCGATGGCCGCCGCCTCCTCCTCCGGACCGCCAACGCCTCCCGCTTCTTCCAGTTCGACCCCGCCGACCTCTGCCGCTCCCTCGTCCTCCCCCGGCAGAAAATCAGCTCGCGCGATGGTGCCTTCGACCGCTTCACCCTCCACCCCACCGCCCCCCTCCTCGCCGTCCCCGGCCCCGACGGCGTCCGCGTCTTTCACACCACCACCGGCGCCCTCCTCCGCACCTGGCCCACCCCCACCATCGACGCCCAGTTTTCTGCGGATGGCCGCCACCTCGTCCTCGCCGGCCTCACCTGCATCAGCCTCCCCGTTCAGGAAAATCCCGGCCCCGCCTGGACCTTCGGAAACCCCGAGCCGCTCGGCATGAACACCCCCGGCCAGCTCTACTACCAGGTCCGCACCGTGCCGGACGCCACCCTCGCCGCCGCCTTCTCCACAGACGGCACCTGGCACCTCATGCAGCGCAGCCCCGACGGTCCCCACACCCGCCGCTTCCCCATGGAGCCCAACGCCAGCGAATTTTGCTCACTCTCCCCCGACGGCCACCTCCTCGTCCACGGCTTCCGGCAGAGCAGCCTCCGCCTGCTCGACACCACAGACGGCCACACCATCCGCGACATCCCCGCCACCGGCGACTGGACCTCCTGCGCCTTCAGCCCGGATGGACACCTCCTTGCCCTCGGCGACGCCCTCGGCTTCCGCGCCCTCGATACCACCACCTGGGACCAGGCCTGGCACCAGCCCGCCGGCGCCAACGGCAGCATCGGCCGCCCCCTCTGGTTCGCTCCCTCCTCCCACTGGCTCCTCACCGCCACCCAGCCCGGCAGCCTCACCCTCCACCACGCCCGCACCGGCCACCCAGCCGTCACCCTCCACCGGGACCGCGACGACTCCCTCCGCCACCTCGCCCTCGACGCCCAAGGCACCCAGCTCTGGAACCTCGACCACCGCTCCCAGACCCTCTGGCGCTGGGATCTGGAAAAACTCCGCCACTTCCTCAAAGAGCGCCGCCTCGACTGGCGGGAGGAATAGAGGGCTAGAGATTTAGAGGGTTGGAAAGTTAGAGGATAAGAAGATTAGAAGATTAGAGCCTTGGAAAAAGCCACCCGCCTCTTCGGTCCCACTCGCCCCATCAGCCCTATTCCCCCCACCCAGCCCCCGCAGCCCCGCACACGGCGCATCCCCCCACCCCGGAGGGGTGCCCCCATGAATAGCCGGGGGTTGAGCCGAGCGAAACCCCCGGAAACATCGCCGGGCACCCTGAACCCCGGAGGGGTTGGCCAAGACCCTGCGTTGGCGTGGCAAGCATTGGCCCACCCCTCCGGGGTACGATTCCTTCGCCAGGCTCCCGGGGGTTGAAACCCCCGGCTATTCGTGGGCCCACCCCTCCGGGGTGGCGCGGGGCGATGAGGCTCGGCGGGTGCCTCGCCCCACCTTGCGTGACGGACGCGGCTGGTTTCCGGGGTGGGGCGAAGCTCCTGCTGAGCCGCGACGTGAGACCCCCGCCCACCGGACGCCCCCACGCCAGCTCTGCGGAACGGGGCACTCGGGCTCGGGGCACCGCCGGCGCGCGGCGGGGGGCGCTCGGTGACGGGAGCGTGTGCCTCGACAAGTCTCGGGCGGAAAAGCTCCGACAAGTCGGAGCACTCCAAAGGCTCCGCCTCCCGCGCGCGCCCCGCCTCCTCCTCTAATCCCTCCAACCCTCTACTTTCTCTAATCCTCTACCCCCAGTCTCCTCTTTTCTTCCCGCCATTCCTCCCTATCCTCCCGCCCATGCGAAAGCCAAGGATGACGCCAGCGCAGCAAAAGGCCTACGACCGGGCCCGGGAGGAAATTCTTGAGGCCGCGGGGAGTCCGGGGGACTGCTATGCGGCGGGGGAGCTGAACCTCAGAGGCCGGGGCCTGGTCGCGCTGCCGCCGGAGATCGGGGGGGCCGGGGCGCTCACGGCGCTGGAGCTTTCCGCCAACCGGCTCACGGCCCTGCCGCCGGAAATAGGGCGTCTCCTGGAGTTGGATTGGCTGAACCTTGCCGACAACCGGCTAAAAGCGCTGCCTCCCGAAATCGGCCAGCTCGCGGCGCTCCGGGAGCTGTACCTTGAGCAAAACCGGCTGACGGCCCTCCCGGAAGAGATCGGCCAGTGCGCCCGGCTTTCGGGGCTTTGGCTTTCGGGAAACCCGCTCACGGCCCTGCCCGAGTCGCTCCGCGGGCACAAGGGGCTGACCTTTGTCCAGCTCGGGCATGACAACGCCCTCGGCATCCCGCCGGAGCTGTGCGGTGACGATGCCAGAAGCAACTGCCCCGCCCTGCTCGACCACTACTTTGCCCGGCACTAATCCCGCACCGTCGGCTGAACCATATCCACCCTCCCGCCGCACCGCCCCGGCCCGCCGCCCCGCCCACGCCGCCGCCTAGACAGGACGCCCCCCCAGAAACGGCCGACCATCCGCGCCCGCGCGGAGCGCCGTGGAGTGCGGACGCTCGCGGCCGCTGTCCGGCTCGCAGCTCGCTGCGGCCGGCGGGCACCAAGCCGGGGGCACCGAACTCGGGGCACCGGACTCGGGGCACCGGACTCGGGGCACCGGACTCGGGGCACCGGACTCGGGGCACCGGACTCGGGGCACCGGACTCGGGGCACCGGACTCGGGGCACCGGACTCGGGGCACCGAACTCGGGGCACCGAACTCGGGGCACGCGGCGGGCAGCGAGCTGCCTCGCCTACAGCGGCAGCGAGCTTCCGCACTCCACGGCGCTCCGCGCTCAGAAAAAAACCAGCGCCCCCCGCACGCGCCCCGCCTCCCCCTCCAACCCCTCCAACCCCTCTAATCTTCTACTTTTTCTAATCCTCTACTCCTCTCCCCTTTTCTTCCCGCCATTCCTCCCTATCCTCCCGCCCATGCCAACGCCAGACATGACGCCAGAGCAGCAAGATGCTTACGACCGGGCCCGGAACGAAATCGAGGCCTGCCGCCGCAGCGGGGAGACGTTCCTCAGTTTGTCCGGCCTCCGCCTGAGCGCCCTGCCGCCAGAAATCGGCCGACTCTCGGGGCTAAAGGTGCTTCAACTTTCGGGAAACCGACTGAGCGCCCTGCCGCCGGAAATCGGTCGACTCTCGGCGCTGACGGTGCTTTACCTTTCGGACAACCAACTGAGCACCCTGCCGGCGGAAATCGGTCGACTCTCGGCGCTGACGTGGATCCACCTCCAGAACAACCAACTGAGCACCCTGCCGGAATCGCTGCGCGGGCTGAAGCGGCTGCGGTATTTGGCTCTCCACGGGAATGAGGCGCTCGGCCTGCCCCCGGAGGTACTGGGGCCGGACCAAAGGAATGGAGCTGCCCCAGGCAACTGCCCCGCCATTCTCGACTACTACTTTGCCCGGCGCGGGGGGGAATGGCCGCTGAACGAAGTGAAACTCCTGCTCATCGGTCGCGGCGGGGTGGGGAAAACGGCGACGATGAACCGGCTGCTGGGCCGGGGGTTTGTGCCGGGGACGGATGAGACGGTGGGGATCGAGATCACGGACTGGACGCTGCCGGCTCCGGGGGGGGAGCCGGTGCGGGTACACGGGTGGGACTTTGCCGGGCAGACGGTGACGCACAACCTGCACAAGTTTTTCCTCAGCCACCGGAGCCTCTATATTTTGGTCCTAAGCGGACGGGAGGAGAATGCACAGGAGGATGCGGAATACTGGCTGAAGCTGATGGAGGCGTACGCGACGAACGCGGAATGCCCGGGGGAACTGCCGCCGGTCCTGATTTCCCTGAACCAGTGGGAAACGGGGGAAACGCGCCCGGTGGTGGACCGGGAGGCGCTCCAGGAGAAGTACCCGTGGATCGCGGGCTGGGTGGAGACGGACTGCAAGACGGGGCTGGGGTTTGACCACGGGAAGATGCGGCTGCCGGACCGCCTGGCGGAGCTGGCGGGGCGGATGGAGTGGGTGCGCATGGGGTTCCCGGCCACTTGGCACAAGGCGAAGGAGGCGTTCTCGTCGATGAAGGAGAACTACCTGCCCTTCGAGTCCTTCCAGTCCCTGGCCGTGAAAAACGGTGTCCCCGCGAAAGAAATGCGCTCGCTGTCGGTGGTGCTGCACCGGCTGGGGATCGCGCTGAACTTCCGCGACCATCATCGACTCAAGCACACCAGCGTGCTCAAGCCGCAATGGGTGACGGAGGGCATCTACGGGCTGCTGCGGTATGCGCAAAAGCAGAATTGCCACGTGGTGCTGGAGCGGTCGTGGATCGCGCAGGCGCTGCCGGCGAAGGATTATCCGGCGGACAAGCACGGTTTTGTTATGGAGCTGATGGAGAAGTTCGAGGTGGCCTTTGCGCTGGAGCAGCCCGAGGCGGCGGCGGGCCAGCCGAAGGAACCGCAGCGCTGGCTGATCCCGGAACTGCTGCCGGAGGCGCTGCCGGCGGCTTTTGCGGAGTTCCGCCAGCCGGGGGTGAAGCGACTGCGCTTTAGCTATCCCGAGGCGCTGCCGCCGGGACTGCTGCCGCGGCTGATCGTGCGCACGCACGAGCTGAGCGAAGCGCACGCGGAGTGGCGCTGGCGTTCGGGCGTGGTGCTGGAGTGGGTCGGCGCGCGGGCGCTGGTGCGGCTGGATCGCAACGAGCGTCGCACCGAAGTGGCGGTGACGGGCGACGTGGCGGAGGATTGCCAGAGCCTCTTCGACATCATCCGCGCGCATCTCACCGTGCTGCACGGCAAGGTGCCGGTGATCGAGGAAGTGGAGGCGCTCGACGATCCGTAAAAGTGGGTGCCGATGACCGACCTGCGCGTGGCCGAACGCGAG
>JANOAS010000363.1:0-17700 GCA_031411255.1 bacterium | reverse complement strand
ATGTCCTGGCGTTGATGATCTTCCGCAGTGAGCTGCGCTGCTCCAGCGTTACCGGCAAAGTGCTGATGGGTCGCGACATGCACGGGATCTTAGCGGAAAAAGTAGTTCTGTCTAGTTATTTCTCAGGCAGCACACTAGGGAAGCTGACGACGCACCACGCGCACGGGGAGGGGGCCTCGCCGGCGCTGGGCGGGGGGACGCTGGTGGTGCCGTGGGACCAGGAGAGCGGGTCGTGCGTCCATGCGCTGGATAAAAAGACCGGGGCGGAGCGGTGGAAGTCTGACCGGAATGAAATCACGACCTGGGCGACGCCGGTGATCGTGGAGGTGGCGGGCCGGGCGCAGGTGGTGCTGAGCGGCACGACGCGGATCCGCGGGTACGACCTGGAGACGGGCCGGGTGGTGTGGGAGTGCGGGGGCATGTCGCGCAATGTGATCGCGACGCCCGTGGCAGCGGACGGGATCATCTACTGCGGGTGCAGCTATGACAGCAAGGCGATGATCGCGATCAAGCTGGAGGGCGCGGCGGGGGACATCACGAAGGGGGACCACGTCCTGTGGACGACAAACCAGCGGACGCCATACGTGCCGTCGCCCGTTTTGTGCGGCGGTCGGCTTTATTTTCTGAGCCACTACCAGGGCATCCTGTCGTGCCTGACAGGGAAAACGGGGGAGCGGGCGGCGGGGCCGGCAAGGCTGCCGGGCATTGAGGCAGTATACAGCTCGCTGGTGGCTGCGGCGGGACGGATCTACATCACGGACCGGAGCGGCCTGACGCTGGTGGTGAAGCAGGACACGCTGGAGGAGGTTGCACGCAACCAGCTGGACGACCGCTTCAGTGCGTCTGCGGCCATGGTGGGTGGGGACCTGCTGTTGCGGGGGGAGAAGGCGTTGTATTGTCTGCGGGAGGGCGCGGCGGAGTGAACTGAACCCAGTCCGGGGGCAGCCAGATCCTTCTGGCTTTTCCTGGAGGGGCGGGCATGGTGGGCGGCATGAATGTGGTCAAAGTGAAGTATGTGCTCTGGGCGGCGGACTGGCAGCGGTGTGTGCGGTTTTACCGCGACCTCTTTGCCGGGCAGGTGACGATGGAGTCCGAGGTGTGGAGTGAGGTGGTGGTGGCCGGGGCGACGATCGGCATCCACGGCGGCGGGGAGGGGAAGCGGACGTGGACGGGGTTGTCCTTTCAGCTGGATGACCTGCGGGCCGGCATCGCGCGACTGACGGAGTGCGGCGGGGCGCTGACGTGCGAGCCGAATGACACGCCGGAGGACCCGCTGCACCTGGCCATGTGCGTGGATCCGGAGGGAAATGAATTCATGATGACCCAGCGCCGCAGCGGGGCGTGAATTTTTTCAAGCGGTCTATCGCCCAGCTGGATTGCTGGGAGCCTTGGGGGCTTCTCCGCTTTTCGTGCCTTTCGCACCAGGTGAAAAGCTGAGCCCGTCAACGAACTCGTTGGTTTTGAAAAAATCCGAAGTCTGCACGGGCTTTCCGGCAAGGGTGAGGTTCTCGAAGGTGAGGTTGCGGATGCGGGCGTCGGCCTGGCCCCAGAGGATTTGGGGCTCGCCGAGAACGCTGGGGGCGGCAATGGAAATGTTCTGGAAAAGAATGCCTGACAAGTCTCCGGCTTTGCGCTGTTCCGCGTCTTTGGAGTAAGGCTCCGGCATGGTCATGCAGATGAAAAACTGTTGCAGCGTCGGCCGGGGGTCCTCGATGTTGATGTTACGGAAAATGACTCCTGCTCCGGCGGGCCGGCCGCCTTCACCGCGCATGTTGAAGACCCGTCCGCCGCTCCAGTGATGCCATTTCGCCCGCGCATAAATCACGTCGCAGTCCTCCACGGTCAACTGGCGGTCCGTGAGCTGCGGCAGTCCGCTCAGGACGAACGATGATCCGTTGGCATCGTTCCACAGCACGGTGCGGCGGATGCCCCGGCCGTTCGCGTAAAGCGAATCATCCTGGGTGCGGATGAAGCAATCCTCGATCAGCGTGTTGCCGAAGGGGTTGATTCCATCGCCATTGGCACGCCAGGTGAAAATCTTGGTCCACTTCACCTCGTTGGGATGACCCTCCTGGTAAGGGCTGATCAGCATGAGCGAGTGAGTCGCCGAGTCCGCGATGGTGATGCCCTCCACGCGAGCATCGGTCGCGCCCACAATTTCGATCGGACGGTAAAGCCCGTGGTCCTTTTCGGAAACTTTGGGTTCCACATAGCCGGGGTGCTTCAGGCGTGCTCCCGAGAGCGTGCCGAGACCGAAGATGCGGATGTCGTGACCGTCGCCCCACTTGCGACTGGAGAGCGTGCCGTAAACCATCGCGTCTCCCGGGATGTAGTATTGCCGGTTCGCGCGCAACGGAAATGCGACGCCGACATCATGCACTCCCGGCAGGAAATAGAGCGTGGTCCAGGGCCCGTCCGGAGGCGGAGTTTCGCCTGGTTTCACGGTCAACACACCGGGATCCGCTGGCTTCGGCTTGCCGGCCACCGGCGGGTTGGCAAAGATCGAGATCGTATGAATCGGCGGCCCCTTGTAGCCCTTGCCCGTGTCTTGCGAATCCATCTGCCCGTCGATGTCAATGGCCACCTGGCAGGGCTTGTCGAGCCTGACAAGAGCCGTGCCCCCCTTGATCGAGCACGCGGCCGCTTTGCGTTGCGGATGCACCACTGCGGTATGGATCGGCTCCCCATTGACGCGGGCGATTTCGATTTCCACGGCCCCGGTGGTTTCAAAGTTCACATAAGCGTGCGTCCAGCCCGCCAGCGTGTCGAAGTAAGCGTCGGTCTTCTTTTCGACGGTTTTGCAGACCGTTTCCCAGGCAAAAGCACTCTGCCACTCGGCGCCATCACCGGCCGGGCGCACGCGCACTTTGTAATGCTGCGAGGCTGCAAGTCCCGGCACGGGCGGGTAAACCACCAGTGCGTCGGAGGCATACGCAAGGGCTGGCAAGGCCAGCAGGAAGGCGGTGAGAAGAGCGAGGATGGGCTTCATTGTTGATGGCGACAAGTAGCCGCTGCTGCGGCTGGGGCAACCGCAGACCGCCGAATCCATGCCCCCGTCGCCCCGCCAGCGAAGGTGGAATCATTTTTTTCCAGGGACAGTGTAAGGTCGGTTTCAGAAGTGCGGAGAAGGGGGTGAATACAGAGGCTGGTGGTGCCGGCGGATGTGTTCAGAAAAAACCTCAACCTTCTGCCGACTGACATGAAATCACAGACACTGTTTCTTTTTTCCCTCCGCGTGGTGTGCGCGGGGGCTCTTGTTTCCGGAGCTTTTGCCCAGGGACCGCTGCCGCCTCCCGGGGCGGCGTCGCTGCCCTTCGCCGACAGGGCGCTGGACGGGACGGGCTCGCCCACCCCGTCCATGAAAACACTGACGCAGACCGACCCAGGCCAGCCCCTGCCGAGCCGGGACGTGAACCAGCCGGCGCTGAACGGGACGCTGGCCCAGTACATCATTACGAAGCCGGGGCACTACTACCTGACGGAAAATCTGACGGGGATCAAGCCGGTGGTGATCGACGCTGATGATGTCACGCTGGACCTGCGGGGGCATCTCATCAGGCTGGAGGCTCCGGCGGGGGCGCCTCCGAGCACGGTGGCGGCGGTGGACACCACGTCCGGCCCGGTGGTGCGGAAAAATGTGACGGTGCGCAACGGCCACGTGAGCGGGGCGTGGCTGATCGGGGTGAAGCTGGGGCCGGACTCCCGCGCCCTTGATCTCCAGGTTTCCGGGGTGCAGACCTACGGGGTGAAATGCGACGAGGCGGCATTGATCGAGCGCTGCGTGGTGAGTGTGGAGACGCAGCCGCAGAACCCGCTCGGCGGGCCGGTGGGTGCGGGGCCGTGGGCGGGTATCTATGCGGAGGGGGCCTCGGTGATTCGCGCGTGCCAGGCGCACGGGGTGCTGGCCATCGGAATCTTGGGACAGAAGAGTTCGCGGATTGTGGACAGCATCGCTGCGGGATGCGCCGGGTGCGGGATCGTGGCGAACACGGGGGCGTCGCTCTCCGGCTGCACGGTGCTGAAAAACGGGGTGACGGGCATCGACGTGAGCGCCGGGACAACGATCCTGAACTGCTCCGCCCTGGAGAACGGGGGCGAGGGATTTCACCTGCGCGGCGGCTGCACACTGACGGGCTGCACGAGCCGGCAGAACAAGGAGGAGGGCTTCTATGCGGAGCCGATGATGTATCCGGGCTACTTTGAGTCGAACAACGCGACGAGCTTCCTGCAGTGTGTGGCGCAGCTGAATGCGTGGGATGGATTTCACACCACGGACAACTGTCTTTTCACCCACTGCACGGCTGACAAAAACGGCAGCCCGCCGCCTGCGCCGGGTTCGCCGGCGCCTCCGCTGAGCGGGACGAATCACGGATTCAATGTGGGTGACGGAAACCAGTTTCTGAACTGCATTTCCATCGGGAATCTGGCCGACGGCTACAAGGCCGGCCTGCAGAACCGGATCGAGGGCTGCACGGCGCGGGGGAATGGCGGCTGGGGGATCGAGGTTACGAACAACCAGAACGTGGTGATCCGGAATTTCGTGCGGACGAACACGCTGGGGAACATCAATGCCCCGGCCGGCAACGGCGTGGCGGCAACGGACCTGCCCTCCAACCCGGGTGTGAGCCCGCTGGCCAACCTGAGCTACTAAAAAACCATGAAAATGACTCATGTTTTCGGGCTCGCCGTGGCGCTGTGGGCCGGGGCGGGAGGACTGCTGCGGGCGGCGCCCTATGGGTGGGGAGAAGGCTTCTACTACCAGATGGGGAATGGAAGCAGGAGTTCGTCGTCCGTGCCTGTGGCCCCGGACACCACGGGGGTGCTTTCCGGTAAAACGGTCACGGCCATTGCGGGAGGCTATGATCACGTGCTGGCGCTCACCTCCGACGGGCTGGTCTACTCCTGGGGGCGGGGCATCTGGGGGCAGCTGGGTGATGGGGGCTTTACCGATGCTCCGGTGCCGGTGGCAGTGGACGCGACCGGTGTGCTCTCCACGAAAACAGTGACGGCCATCGCCGCCGGCCAGGAGTTTTCCCTGGCGCTGACGAGTGACGGCAAGCTGTTCTCCTGGGGCCACAACGACCTCGGACAGCTCGGCGAAGGGACGACCACGACGTATCGCCGAAATCCCGTGGAGGTGGACATGACCGGGGTGCTCTCCGGCAAGGTGGTGACCGCCATTTCCGCCCAAGGGGATACCTGTCTGGTGCTGACCTCGGACAACAAGCTCTACAGCTGGGGGGCGAACGCCACGGGCCAGCTGGGCAACGGGACCACGGCGCAAAGCTCCGTCCCGGTGGCGGTGGACATGAGCGGGGCGCTCTCGGGGAAGACCATCGTCTCGATCGCCGCCGGCTGGCACTGCCTGGCGGCCGCGTCGGACGGGACGGTCTTCGGCTGGGGCTCGAATGCCTATGGTACGGTGGGCGACGGGACGACTACGAGCCGCAGTACGCCGGTGGCGGTGGACATGAGCGGTGCCCTGCTGGGCAAGAGCGTCGTGGCGGTGTCGGGCGGGTATTTCCACTCGCTGGCACTGACCTCCGGTGGCCGTGTCTACTCCTGGGGGTACAACGCCTACGGGCAGCTCGGTGACGGGACCACAACGCAGCGGGTGAGTCCGGTGCCGGTGGACCGCTCCGGGGTGCTGTCGGGGAAAAAGGTGACCGCCATTTCCGGCCTGCTGCAGAGCCTGGCGCTGCTGGAGGACGGGCAGATCGCCGCGTGGGGCTACAATGCAGACGGTGCGGTGGGAGACGGCACCACGACGGACCGCACCTCGCCCGTGGCTGTGGACATGACCGGCATCATGGCGGGGCAGGCTGCGACGTTCATCAATGCGGGGGTGGACTGCAGCTTCGCCCTGGCCAGTCCGACGACGACGACCTTTGCCGCAGGCAGCCTGAGCTATGGCGCGAACTTTTCCTGGCTGAACTGGGCGTGGAGCGCCACGGCGGCGGATGCGGCGACGGTGGGCTCGTACGTGCTGGGCGGGAAAATCTACGCGGCGGATGTCGGGTGGATCAGCCTCGGGAGCGGGACGCCTGCCTCCGGCATTGCCTACAGCCAGACGGGAGGCGACGTGGGCGTGAACCACGACGGGGCCGGGCGGCTGGCGGGGTATGCCTACGGAGCGAACATCGGCTGGATCCGGTTCGCGCAGACGTGGAACTCGCCGCCGAGGATCGATCTGACGACCGGGGCGCTCAGCGGATACGCCTACTCGGCGAATTGCGGGTGGATCAATCTGTCCGGAGCGACGTCAAAGCTGAAGCCGGGTTCCGATGGTGACGTGGCGGGTGGTGGCGGTGACGGCATCCCGGATGCGTGGGAGCTGGAGCAACTGCTCGCCGCCGGCCTGCCTGCAGACCTGGCGCGCCTGGGTGCGACGCCCGGAGCGGATGCGGACGGGGACGGGGTGACAGACCGGGACGAATATGTGGCCGACACAAACCCGTTTGATCCCGTTTCAAAGCCCGGAGTGACTGGGCTGACACGCGATCCGGCGACAGGGCAGATCCAGCTCCAGTGGACGGGCAGCGGACGGAGGCTCTTTGCCATCCAGTGCAGCCAGGACCTGGATGGCTGGGACCCGATGGGCACGGCGGTGGCGGGAAGCAGTGCCAGTTTCAGCGTTTCAGGTGACCGGTTCTTTTTCCGCGTGCTGCCGGAGCTGCCACTCTCGAAGTAGACGGGAAAAAGAAAGCGGCCCAGGCGGCGCGGGTTTCCCTGCGTGCCTGGGCCGTGGTGCGCCGCGCGGGGGCGGCTGGGAGGGGGATCAGGCCTGAGCGGCGTCGACGATGGTGATGCTCTCGACGCTCTGGCGCTCGACGGGCTTGCTCTTCTCGCCGCCGCCGCCGCTGACGGTGGCGACATTGCCCAGGGCGAGGAGGACGTCCTCACCCTTGCTGAGTTTGCCGAAGGCGGTGTACTGGCGGTCGAGGAAGGCGGCGTCGCCCAGGCAGACGAAAAACTGGCTGCCGGCGGAGTCCGGGTGGCTGGAGCGGGCCATGCTGAGAACGCCGCGGACGTGCTTGCGGTCGTTGAATTCAGCCTTGACCTTGTAGCCGGGGCCGCCGGTGCCCCAGGCGGATTCCTGGCTCTTTTCCTTGGTGAGGGGATCTCCACCCTGAATCATGAATCCCTTCACGATGCGGTGGAAGCAGGTCCCGTCGTAGAAACCGGACTTGGCGAGTTTTTTGAAATTTGCGACAGTGTCGGGGGCCACATCGGGCCAGAATTCGACAACCATGTCACCTGCGGAGGTTTTGATGATGGCAACTTCGTTCATAGGCCCGCAGTGGTAGCACCCGGGGCGGCGGGGGCAAGGAGGAAATGCCGGAAGCGTGCGCGTGACTCACTCCGGATGGCGCACGTCGAGCACGCCGCAGCAGGCCGGGTAGTTCGGGCAGCCCCACACCGGAGGCTGGGGGATGGGGCGGACGGGCTGGATTTCCTCTGCGGAAAGGATGGAGGCCTCTCCGTCCAGAGTGCCACCCTCTTTGACGTTGATGGACCGTGCGGCGATGAGGCCGGTGTAGACGGCTCCGGGGCCGATGACGACCTGGCCATTGCACACCATGCTGCCGGTGGCGCGTCCGGAAAGGGTGATGTACTCGGCGTGGACGGGCTTGAGGAAGAGGACCTCGACTCCGGCCGGGATGTTGAGCGTGCCGCAGCGCAGCTCGTGGCTGACGGTGTCCGAGTGCTTGAAATGCAGGTCGGGCAGGGGGCCGTCATGGCGGGGGGCCTCGCTGGCGCGGAGGACCATTTTTACCTGGCAGTGCGGGCAGGAGGGGGACTGGAAATCACCGGCAGTCGCGAGGCGGAGGAGAAATTCCTGCTCGTTGAGGGGCAGGTCGCGCAGGGTGTCGAGGAAGGCCGGGCCGTCGACGAGTTCGACATTTCCCTGGCTGGCAAGGGCACGCGCCTCCGGGGCGAAGGTGCCCGGGGTCACAAAAACACCGTGAGGCATGCAGGTGTCCATCACTTCCGCGATGAAAGACTGCATCTCCACGGAATTCACCCTCAATCCATTCCAGCCGGCCACGGCCATGCGGGCCTCCGGCCGGCGGGCCTGGGCGTTGTTTCGCATGAGGGTCACGGTGCAGCCGCCATCCGGTTTCACGCTGTCCGGCAGCGCGCGGTAACCTCCCCGGTGGATGATGGCGTGCGTCAGTTCATGAAAGCGCTTCCAGTCCAACTGGTGGAGCAGGGAAAGGCTCCACTGGTTGGGCTCGGCTTCGGATCTCTGACTTGCTTTAAACATGCTGAATAATGCCGCTAGTAATGGAAATTATAACACTTCAAATTTGAATTTGCAAATTTGCGTGTAAATTTTTGGAAATTATCTTAAATTTAGCAAAATCGGGACTGGTGCGGGGAAGAAAACGGGGTGAAGAGAGGCGGAATGGCTGAGGCGGCCGGAGGGCGGGAGGAATTGAAAAGGAATAATTCCTTGACCGTGGCTGAAAGGCCTGTAACCGTTCCACCCTTTCCCCCGGTACGATTTCCGGTTCACTTTTAACTACACACATCCATGTCAAGGGTATGCAGCATCACGGGAGCACGCGGACGTCGCGGCAACCGAATTCACCACAGTGGTCTCGCCAAGAAAAAAGGCGGGATCGGATTGAACCATGTCAAGAAAGTCGGCCGCGATTTTCTCCCCAACATTCGCGAAAAGCGCATCTGGGTGCCTGAGCTGAGCCGGTTCGTCCGGGTCAAGCTGACGGCCCGCGCGCTGAAGACGATCACCAAGAACGGAGCCTTCAAAGTGCTGAAGGAAGCCGGTCTCGTATAATTTTTCATCCCAATACCACACACCAATAATGGCCTACAACGTCGTTAGCAAGAAATCCGGCAAGACGTACCACCTGCATGCCCGTCCGCAGACCCGCGGCGGCAAGACGGTGATCTTTTACTTCTTCGCTGGAGCGGTGGGAGAGGGCGCGCTCGACAAACTTCCCGATGGCTATGAAGTCGTCGAGATGGAGCGCACCGGCCTGCCGATGCTCAAGAAGAAGAAGTAAGCGTCTTTTTCGAATCCTCTTTTCCCAGCGGGATCTCCGGTTCAGCCCGGAGTTCTTCTTCCCCACTTTCCCCGTGATCAAGGGGCTCATGCGCAAGCGTGGGCCCCTTTTTCCATTTCGAGGGGCGGGCGTGGGACGGATGGGACGGGATAGGATTGAGGAAGGATGAGGGAAAGTGGAGGGTGCCGACGTTTGACAGTGGGGGGCGGGAGTGGAAAGGGAGGGGGGATGATCAGGAATGCAATGATGGCGGCGGGGATGGCGGGGCTGGCTTCGTGCACGGCGCTGCACCCGTCGACGAAGACGCCCGAGTTTCAGAAGAAGCTGGGTGATTTTGCCTACTCGGAGGTGGAGGCGGTGAAGCAGACGGCGCAGAAGTCGTGCGGACCGGCGTGTCTGTCGTGCGTTCTGAAATATTGGGAGAAGCCGGTTTCCGAACCGGATCTGGTGGCGAAATACCCGGCGATCGGGGAGCTGGGCTGGTCTCTGGCGCAGCTGCAAAGGATGGCGCAGGCGGAGGGGCTGCTGGCCTTTGCGGTGGCGATGAACAAGGGCGGGCGCGGGGTGGAGGCGGAGGTGTCCAGCCACCTGGCGAAGGGGCGACCGGTCATCGCTGCACTGTATGTGCCTCAGGGAAGGTATTTTGGCCGGGCGCTGCCGGTGATCGAGACGCTGGACCGGCGCAGCTTTCACCCGTTTGGCGCCGGAGAAATGTGGAAGCACCATTACGTGGTGATCTGCGGGGAGAAGGACGGGGAGTACCTGGTGATGGACCCGGCGTATGGCGGGATCGCCCCGGTGCAGAAGGGGCAGCTGCTGAACTTCTGGGCGGGGGAGAAATATGCGGCGCTGCTGTGCTCACCCATGCCGGCCGCAGTAGTGGTGCCGACTCCTGCCGCTGAAGGGGCCGCCCCGGCGGCGGTTCACTCGGGCATGCTGCCGTAGAGGACGACGGTGTCCTTCACCCAGGTGATGGAGGACAGGGTCGGGATGAGGAAGCCAGGGGCGGTGGAGGCGCTGGCGAAGAAGGCGGAGTTCCGCGCTGTTTCCCGCTCCAGCCGGCCTTTGGACGCGCCCTGCGAGGCGGGTGCGGTGGCTTTGTTCCAGAAATCCTTGAGGGCGTTTTGGTCTGCGGGGACGAGGGCGACGGGGACGCCGGTTTTGATTTCCTGGCCGTCGGGGGACTTCCAGACGGTGCCTTTGGCATCCGTGTGGTAGAGCTGGGTGAGGGGAAATTCGAACTGGCTGATGACTGTCGGCCCGGCTGTGGGGCTGGCGGAGGGGGACTTCACGACGATGGCGGCGCGGGTGGCGGTGAGTCCGCGCAGGGTCTGGCCCTGTTCGGCGCGGCTTTGGAACCAGTTGCCGCTGAAAGCACGGTTTGAGTCGATGCCCGTGGTCAGGGCGCTGCCGTCACCGCCTTTCTTGAGTTTTGTCCACTCGGAATCCTTCATGACGACTTGGGAAATGTCGACGGGCTCCTTTGTCTCAAACCCGCCTGAGAGGAGGACGCCGGTGCGGCTGAACTGGTCCTGTTCGAGGTAGGCGGTTTTGTCCCCGGGCTCGACGTTCACTGCCAGGAAGCGGCCGCCTTTTCCTCCCGTGCCGTCCTGAAAGAGGATGAGGCCGACAAGGATGAGGCTGGCGCCGATGGAAATGAGGGGGGTGGTGAAGAAGAGTTTGTGGCGCTTGCCCGCCGGGGCGAGGAGGAAAAGATTCACCGGCCCCACGAGCACGCCGAAGATGAGGAGGAAGACGATGACCTGCCATTCAGCGAAGCTCTTGCTGGCGAGCACGTTGACGAGAGGCCACTTCTTGTCGTCGTTAAAGGCTTCCCGCAGGTGGTTGAGGCGCCCGTCCACGCTGGCGTAGCGGGCGATGGTCTCTGTGGGGGGCAGATCGGTGCCGTTCCACGTGCAGATTTCGAGTTCGCCCTTCGAGAATGGCTTGCTGCCGCTTTTTTCACCGGGGAGGCCGAGGCTGGCGAAGGTGGTGGTGGGGGACTTCGCATAAATGCTGAGCCGGCCGCCCATGCGCGCCCACTGGACGAGGGCGGTGCGCGCGCCGGGGCTGGCGCCCTGCCACTCGGTGTCGGAGATCATGACGACATCAAAGCCGTTGTAGCCGAGCCAGTCTTCGGGCAGGTGGGACGGGTCGAACTCGCTGGCGAAGACGCCTTTACCGGAGCTCATGTGCGACGGGCTGGTGGAGCCGAGGCTGGTTTCGAGGGTGGAGAGATTGCGTGCCGCGAGGGCCTGCGACATGGCGATGGCGGCGTGCCCCTCGACACGGCTGTCGTAGGACTGGAAGGTCTGGTTCTCGTAGCCGGGTGCATTGAACCTGAGGGTGACGTTGTGGCTGCTGTAGCCGCCGGTCTCGTAGTCCGCCGCCAGGGGGACGAGAAGGGTCTGGCTGATGTTTTTTTTGGCAGGAACCTGGACGACGAACGAACCGCTGGCCTCGTGGGAGTTCCGTCCGCCGGCGCGGGAGGTGGAAGAAAACTTCCACGTTTTGTCATCCGGGGTGGGGTTCTTGGCCGTGATGAAGACGGGGGCGCAGCCGGAGGGCGGCGGGGGATTGAAGACGAGTTCCACCTCGATGCTGACACCGTTCTTTTCATCAAGCACCCGGGTGCCGTTCATGGATGACTTCCCTGCGGCAAGGCCGAGGGCCGGGAGCAGAAGCAGGCCGAGAAGGGCGGGGAGAAGGCGTGGGAGTGGTTTCATGGGAGGCTGAAAACTGGGCGAGTGGAGACTAGTAGCCATTCCACTCCCCGAGGGAAGCGCGAAAAGCGGGCCCGCTGCCGGAGAGGTGGAGGTGGGTGTCGGTAATGAGGGAGGCGGTCACCTGCCTGCAGCGTATGACGCCGTATAGTACGCAGAAGAGGAGGAGTGCCGCGCAGCAGACGATAATTGCGCCGGTGAAGGTGCTGTCTTTGAGAGTGAAGGCCATCAGCACCGGGATCAGAATGGACAGGGCGATGCCGCCCCAGGCGATGAACAGATCCCGATTCCGAACAGCCTTGTGTCTGGCGCACAGGGGCAGACCGATTTTTTGAGTCTTCCTGACGCACATGGCGATGATGGCGTAGATCAGGAGATTGAAGATGACGATCAGATAAAGCCACGGCGGGTGCCAGTACAGAGTGCGCGGGAGCCTGACGGGTTCGGCTGGATCGTTGCACTTGAAGCAGCGGCAGGGAAGCTCCCCGTCCTGGGCCATGATGACGAGCTTGTTTTGCCGCCAGACACGCAGGCTGGGGAGGCTCCTGGTCTCTGCGGATAGGCTGGCATGCGCGCGCTCGATGAAGGCAGGCTTGCAGGTGCGGCAGAGGCGGTGGGCCCCGCAGCTGTCGAGATCTGCTGGTGGAAATGAGTAACCGCACTCATCACAAAGATCGAGGGGTTGTTCGGTGATGAGCCCGCCCTGGAGTTCCGGAAGAACCTGCCTCAGCGGCACCCAGGCCGGCAGCCCTTCCCGCCAGACGAGGGTGCCGGGGTTAATGTCGCCGGTTTGCAGACGCCGCAGAACGTCCCCGGCCTCGACGGGCCCGGTTTGCTGTCCATTGGAGTCAAAGTACCAGTTCATACGGAGGTGGGTGATGATGAAGGAGGATTACCGGATTGAAAAGGGCCAATTCGTGCGGGATCGATGGAAAATGCCGCCCTCACTCTCCATGCCAGTCGGGCAGGGAGGCGCGAAATGCCTGGCCGCTGCGGGTGAGGGTGAGGGTGATGTGGGTGGCGGTGATGCGGGAAACCTGGGCGACGAGAGGGTGGTTGAGCCCGTAGTTGAGCGACAGGGTGAGGGTGATGATGGCTGGCACGAGAAACAACCAGATGCCACCCGGAAGCGGCCCGGGTGCCGCTGCCACGAAGAAGGAGCCGCTGGCGATGATGATGGCGAGGAGGGCGCCGGCCAAGGTCCTGGTCTTGACCCGGGCGCTGGCGGCTGTGTAGCTGGCCCCGTGCGCGGGGCACAGGTGGACGGCAAGTTCGAGGTTCGTGCGGATTCTGAATTTCCTGATAATGAAAAACATGAGAATGAACTGCAATGCGGTAATGACTGCCCAGAGAGATTTTGCCGGGTGCATCGACTGAACTGAATAGTTGAGCCAGAGCTGGCCAAGGCAAACCATGAAGGCGGGAGGCTTGCTACACCAGCCCAGTGACGCGCATGTTGTCTCCGAGTGCGCGGAATTTCACCTCGCGCAGGGCGACGGAACCGCCGGCGAACCAGCCGGGGTCTATGACGGGGCGGCCGGTGCCGCAGAGGAGGGGGGCGAGGTAGAAGCAGACTTCATCGGCCAGCTGCTGGGCGAGCATCTGGGCTATGAGGGTGCCGCCGCCTTCGACGAGTGCGGTGACGACGCCGCGGTCGCGGGCCAGCTCACGCAGGGCGGGCTCCAAGGTTTTGGCTTTTGAAATGACGAGGCTGCGGTCCTTGTGCTCGTCGGTGAAAAGGTGGGCGCCCTGGGGGAGGCGGCCGGAGCGGGTGAAGACGACGCGCCACGGCTGCTCGCGTCCGGGCTTTCCGGCGGAGCGGAGGGTGAGCCGGGGGTTGTCCTTGCGCAGGGTTTCGGCGCCGATGAGGATGGCGTCGGCGCGGGCGCGGAGCTTGAGGGCGTCGGCGCGGGCGGCCTCGCTGGTGAGCCACTGGCCTTCGCCAAAGGGGCGGGTGATCTTTCCATCCAAACTGAGGCCGGCCTTCAGGATGACCCAGGGCAGGCCGGTGGTGATGAACTTCGCCCACGGCGCGAGAAGGCGTGCGCCCTCCGCCGCACGGACGCCGGTGGTGACGGCGAGCCCTTTTTCCGCCAGCAGGGCGGCGGCGCGGCCGGCGTGGGCGGGATTCGGATCATCCACGCTCCAGACCACGCGGGCGAGGCCGGCGCTGGCGAGGGCATCGCAGCACGCCGGGGTGCGGCCGGTGGTGGAGCAGGGCTCCAGCGTGACGAAAATGGTCGCGCCGCGCACGGAGGTGCCGGATTTCTCCGCCTCGCGCAGGGCCTCGATCTCGGCGTGCGGGCCGCCGGCTTTGCGGTGGTGGCCGCGGGCGAGGACGATGCCGTCCCGCACGATGACGGCGCCCACGGGGGGATTTGGCGAGGTGAAGCCCGCGCCCTTCCTCGCCTCGCGCAGGGCGAGGTCCATGAAGTGGTCGTCAGAGCTGGGATCGGTGATCGGCGCGGTCATTCGGGGAGCGGCTTGTTTTTTGTCTCGGGGCCGAACCAGATAACGGTGAGGCCGACGAGGTAGACGAGGGCGATGGTCATGCCGGCGCGGGCGTAGCTGTTGTGGAAAAAGCCCATGAGCTGCCCGCTCTGCCACGCGCCGAGGGCGGCGAGGAGGCGGCCGGAATTAAACGCCAGGCCCTGCCCGGTGGCGCGGACCCGGGTGGGGAAAAGCTCCGGCAAGTACAGCGGCAGCCATCCATAGAAGGCGGCGGTGAAGAGGCCGACCACGCCGGCCGCCAGGAGGAAGAGATTTCCAAACTCGTGCACGCCCAGGAACAGTCCCGCGCACGCACCGATGCTCAGCACGCACAGCCCTGCATAGGTGGGACGCCGCCCGATGAGCCCGCCCACCAGCGGGGCGAGCAGCGAGCCGAGCGTTGCGCCGCCTGCGGT
This sequence comes from bacterium, assembly GCA_031411255.1. Lineage (GTDB taxonomy): Bacteria > Verrucomicrobiota > Verrucomicrobiia > Verrucomicrobiales > V1-33 > JANOAS01. Next base: position 3,039 of record JANOAS010000363.1, on the reverse strand, counting down.
GAAAAGCTGGGCCCATTTCCCGCTCTGTCCGCCGCCCAGCTGGCCCGCCCAGAGCGGGATCCACTGGACAATGCCCCAGGTGACGATGAGCGGCACACTGGAGAAGGCGATGGCCAGCAGGGTGTGCCGCAGCAGGGGCGGGGAAAAAATTTCGCGCAGGGGAGACATGTCGCGCCGGGGTTTTTGCGCGGCCCATTTCTCGGACTCGGGGACAAAGAGGCGGATGAAAAACGTGAGCACTGCGGGTGCCGCGCCGACGACCATGATCCAGCGCCAGTCCAGCTTCGGAAAGCTCAGCCCGATGACGGCGACGACCATGTAGCCGATGTTCGCCGCAGCGCCGATGAAGGCTGCCATGAGCGGACGCTTCTTTTCCGGCCAGGTCTCCATGACGAGGGCCACGCCCAGCGCCCACTCCCCCCCCATGCCCAGCGCGGCCACGCTGCGCAGCGCAGCCAGGTGCCACGGCTGCGTGGCGAAAAAGCACAGCCCGGTGCACAGGGAGTAAACGAGGATGCTCCACGTCATCGCCTTCACCCGGCCAATGCGGTCACCCAGCCAGCCAAAGACCAGCCCTCCCGCCGCCGCGCCGAGGAGGAAAAACGCAGTGATGATGCCCATCCAGTGCTGGACAAACGTCTCCGCCGGCAGCCCACCCGCCATGCTCTGGAGCGCGGGCCGGGCCACGAGGGGAAAGATGCCCATCTCCATGCCGTCGAACATCCACCCGAGAAAGGCGGCGAGCAGGGTGCGGAGGGGGGCTTTGGAGGTGGTGGACATCTTTGGTGGGGTGGCGGCGGTGGGGCCGTCGCTGTGGTCTGCACCCGTGGCAGGGAATACGGCGAAATTCAACCTGGGAGTGCTTTTGCCCGCGAGAGGCGGCCCGCGTTTACGGGTTTCCCTGCTGCTTTTTTCGTGGCGTCTCCGTTACCTGGCTGTTAGGTATCGTCGCAATGACGGATTTTCCCCAACCCGCCGCACCTGCCGTCCCCGCCCCTTTCGAAGCCACCCGCTGGAGCCTTGTGCTCCGTGCTCATGCCGGGGACGACGTCGAGCGTCGTCGCGCCCTGGGGGAACTGTGCCGGGCCTACTGGTATCCGCTCTACGCATTTCTCCGCCGGAGCGGGCGGGGCGTGGAGGATGCGCAGGACCTGACGCAGGACTTTTTTGCCCGGCTGATCGACGGCCGGCTGCTGGCCACGGCGGATCCGGCCAGGGGGAAATTCCGCACCCTGCTGCTCGCGTCGTTGAAAAATCTGGATGCGGATGCGTGGAGCGCGGCGAACACCCAAAAGCGCGGCGGCGGCAGGGTGGTCCCCTTGGACGATTTGCTGGCGGAGGAACGCTGGCAGGTCGACGCTTCCCTGAGCGCGGCGCCGGAGCGGGCCTTCGACCTGGCCTGGGCAGATACGGTGATGGACAGCGCGAGCACCAAGCTGCAGGCCGAGTTTGTCGCAGGGGGAAAGGCTGAGTTGTTTTCAGAACTCTTTCCCCGGCTCAACGGCGGCAGTGCCGGGGACACGCTGGCAGCAGTGGGCGGGCGGTTGGGAATGACTGAGGCTGCCGTCAAGATGGCGCTCTCGCGCATGAGGCAGCGTTTCGCGGATGCGCTGCGGTGGGAAATTTCCCAGACCGTGGGCTCCCGGAGTGAAGTTGAGGAGGAAATTAGTTACCTTCTGACCATTTTCCAGTAGGTAGAGGTGAATGGAACCAGTCGACGCTCATTTTCCCGGTCAGTGCTCCACCTGTGGCGGCCCGCTCAGCAGCGGACCGTTCGGGAGGCGTTGTGCCCGGTGTGTGCTCTCGCTCATGGCTGTTGGCGAAAACGAGGACAGCGACCGGGTGGCGGACTTGTTTCCAGAGCTGATGCTGGTGGGGAAGCTGGCCCAGGGGGGCTTTGGCACTGTCTTCCGTGCCGAGCACCGTCGCATGAAACGGCCTGTTGCTTTGAAGTTTCTCGATTCCGTCCTCGCCCGTTCGCCCGAGGCCGTGGCGCTGTTCGGGCAGGAGATGGTCACCGTCGGCGGTCTCGACCACCCGGCCATTGTCCGGGCTCATGATGCCGGGGAAAGGGACGGCCACTGGTACATTATCATGGAGCTTGTGGACGGGCTGGACTGCGGCGCCCTGGTCCGCAAGCACGGCATCCTGCCCGTGGCGGAGAGCTGCGAGATCATCCGCCAGGCAGCCCTCGCCCTGCACCACGCCCACGGACGGGGGCTGGTCCACCGGGATGTAAAACCTGGAAACATCATGATTTCCTGGAGTGAGGTGGAGCCCGGGACCACTCCACCGGTTGCAGAGGCAGCCGAAGCGCAACCCGCCGGGGCACTTCCCTCGACAGTGAAGATTCTTGACTTCGGACTCTCCGGGCTTGCGGTGGCTCCGGTCTTTGGAGCCCCCACGACCACTGGTGGCACCAGCCTTTTTCTCGGCACCCTGGAGTACACCGCCCCGGAGCAGATCGAATCCCCTGTGGCTGTCGATGCACGGGCGGACATTTACAGCCTGGGTGCCACCTTGTGGCGGTTTCTCACCGGGCAGACAGTTCATCCCAGCACGAGCGAGCAGTCGCTCTATGGCCAGATGAAGCGCATCGCCGGCGAGCCGGTGCCACCCCTCGCCACGCTGCGGCCGGATTTGCCCAAACCCCTCGCCCGGCTCTGCGACCAGATGCTTGCTCTCGACCGCGCCCACCGCCCGGCCAGCTCTGCCGAGGTCGCCCGGCTCATCGAGCCGTGGTGCGCCGGGGCGGAACTCGAGCGGCTCTTTGCGGGCGGTCCGCTGGGGGAAAAGCCATTCATCTTCCCCAAAAAGAACCTCCGTCCCCTGTGGGCTTCTGCAGCCGGGGCTGCAATCCTTGCAGCCCTGGCGGGGAGTGTCCAGATTGGCAAAAACTCGGCTCTTCAACCAATTCCGTGGGATTTTGTGGAGGGTTTGAGTTCAAGCCCGCCGCAGTAGAAGAGAATCCTGGCTCGATAGCTGGCGAAGGAGCGGAACCCCCTGGCCGCCGCTTTGAGCTGTTGAACCACGCTGTTG
>JANOAS010000362.1:0-6464 GCA_031411255.1 bacterium | reverse complement strand
GGGCCAGGCGCGGGAGTCGCTCGCTCAGCGAGGCAGAGCGCCCAGGGAGATCCAGCGGCGTTCGTGCCAGCTTTGCAGCCCGGCTTCGGCGAGCTGGACCCCCTTGGCTCCCTCCCGCAAATTCCACGGGAAGGGGGCGTCCACTGCCACGTGCCGCAGGAAATGCTCCCATTGAATCTTGAAGGCGTTGTCGTACTCCGTGGTGTCAGGCACTTCCTGCCACCCCGCGCGGAAGTCGATGCTCTGGTCGATGTCCGGATTCCACACCGGCTTGGGCGTCGCCGCCGCGGGCTGCACCCAGCACTTGCGCAGGCCCACCACCGCCGATCCCCGGGTGCCGTCCACCTGCATGGTGAGGAGGTCGTCACGGCGGACGCGCACGGTCCAGGAGGAATTAAACTGGGCTATGACGCCGCCTTCGAGTTCAAAGGTGGAATAGGCGGCGTCGTCGGTGGTGCAGGCGTAGGGGCGGCCTTTTTCATCCCGGCGTTCCGGCACGTGGGTGGCACCGAGGCAGGAGACGCTCTTCACTTTGCCAAAGCAGTGGTCGAGCACGTAGCGCCAGTGGCAGAGCATGTCGATGATGATGCCGCCGCCGTCCTCCTTGCGGTAGTTCCACGACGGGCGCTGGGCGGGCTGGGCCTCGTCTTCGCCGGTGAAAACCCAGTAGCCAAATTCGCCGCGGACGCTGAGGATTTTCCCAAAGAAGCCCTGGTCGCGCAGGAGCATGAATTTCCGCAGGCCGGGCAGCCAGAGTTTGTCCTGGACGACGCCGTGCTTCACGCCCGCTGCATCGGCGCTCTTCGCCAGGGCGAGGGCCTCGGCTGTGGTGACGCCGGTGGGCTTTTCACAGTAGACCGCCTTCCCGGCGCGGATGGCCTTCTCCACGAAGCCGGCGCGGAACGGGGTGCCGGAGGCGTCGAAGAAAATATCCACGGCGGGATCGGCGAGCGCGGCATCGAGATCCGTTGTCCAGCGGGTGACGCCGTGCGTCTCGGCGAGCTGCCGCACCTTGTCCGCACTGCGCCCGCAGAGGATGGGGTCCGGCATGAGGACGAGGTCGTCTGAAACCTTCACGCCCCCCTGTTTGATGATGGCGAGAATGGAACGGACGAGGTGCTGGTTCGTGCCCATGCGTCCGGTGACGCCGTTCATGAGGATGGTCAGTTTGCGTGTGGTCATATGAATGAGGAAAGAGATCAGACGTGTTTCTTGTAGGCTTCCTTGATTTTCTCAAGGTAGGCGTGCGGGTCCTGGGCCCAGTAGGTGTGGGAAAAGATCTCGACTTCATTGAACCCCTGGAAGCCGGACTCCTCGACCCAGCCGCGGATCTTGCGGATGGGGATGCAGCCCTCGCCCATGAGGCCGCGGTCGTTCAGGAGGTCGGTGGTGGGCACCTTCCAGTCGCAAACATGGAAAGCGAAGAGGCGGTTCGTGGCTCCGGTTTTCCGGATGCCGGCCTCCAGCGCGGGATCCCACCAGGTGTGGTAGACATCGAGGGCGAGGCCGAGATTGGCCGGGGAATCGAGCGCGTCACACACGTCGTGGGCCTGCTGGATGGTGTTGATGGCCGAACGGGTGTCGGCATACATCGGGTGCAGGGGCTCGATGGCGAGGAGGACGTTTCTCCGCTGCGCGTAGCCGAGCAGCATGCCGATGCGCTCTGTGATGATCTTGCGCGACTCCTCCAGAGGCAGTGCCGGGTCCGCCCCGCAGACGAGCACGAGCACAGGGGCGCCAAGGGCGGCGGTCTGGTCCACGGCGAGCTTGTTGTCGTCCTCCCAGTCACTGCCAAAGAAGAACCCGCCGCGCGCCACGCTGACCACACCCAGCCCGGCATCCCGCGCCTGGCGGCCGATGGCCTCCGGGTTGCGCCCGTCAAGCACGTCCCGCCAGAACGTGATGGCGGGAATGCCGGCGGCGGCATAGTGCTTGATGCACTCACCTGCGGACCAGCTGCGGGTGGTGACTGTGTGGATGGCGAGGCCGTCGAGGGTGTCGTGGGTCATCGCGGGCAGCCTACACGCAGATTTTCGCCCCAGTTAGAACTCTTCGCGGGCGTTAGCACAAAATTCCGCAGTTTGACACCGGGCGGCACCTGGCGGAAGTCTGAAACTATGAGTGGTCTTGCCCTTGAAATTGACCAAGCGCTCCAGCAGCTCGACACCGCCAGAGCCACGAGGCTGGAGCGGCTGCTGCGCGAAGTGCTTGCCCTCGTCGTGCCCGCTCCAGACACGCCCCCCCAGGACGGCACTGGCATTCGCTTCCCACTGGTAGTGGGTGGCAGGCCGATTTCCTCCGAAGACGTCGCCAGACTGGAAGATGCGTAGCCGAAATACCACGGAGCGATAATCTGGCTTCTTGATGGCAATGTTCTCACGGCGCTGGCTATCAGCTCGCACGCGCATCACCTGAGGGCAATGACCTGGTTTTATGCGCAGGCGCGCGAGTTTGCCACATGCGCCGTTACCGAGGGAACGCTGCTCCGCCTGCACATGATGTCAGCGCCCGACCCGTCAGCAGCCGCAGCATGGACGACGCTGCGGCAGCTTCGCCGCATGACCGGCCACCACTTCTGGGCGGAAGCGTTCAGCTACGCGGAAGTCGGCCACCTGGGGTTGACCGGCCACCGGCAGGTCACCGACGCCTGGCTGGCCGAGCTGGCCCGGCGCAGGCTTGGGCGGCTGGCGACGCTCGACGCGGGGCTGGCGCAAAACCAGAGCGATGTCGCGGAATTGCTCCCTTGAACGGCCTGCTGCCCGTCACTTCAGGAAGAAAGTGAGATACGGCCCGCCCTGCGCCTCGCGCTGGAGGTAGAGGGCCAGCTCGCGCAGGTGGTAGTCCCCCCACATGCAGGCTTCGCCCTTGGCGATGCGGGAGCCGGGCGGCTTGTAGTCCCAGCCGCGGGGCTGGTGGTAGATGCTGTGGAGGAGGAGCCCCTCGTGCTCCGGATCCAGGGAGACGTAGGGCTCGCCGAGGACGGTGCGGGCGACGGTGAGGCCGGCATGCCAGTAGCGGCGGTCTCCGGATTTCCCCAGCCGCAGCAGCCCCTGGGCAGCGATGGCGGCGGCGCTGGAGTCGACGGGCTCGTGGTCGTTGTGGATCTTCGCAGGTTCGTTTAGGTAATCGCCCAGGTGGACGAGGCCCGGGGCACCGGTGTCCCAGTAGGGCACGCCGTCGGTGGGTGTGTGGAGGAGGTAAAAATCCGCCACCGCCTCGGCGGTTTCGCGGTAGAGCTTGAGCACGGACTCGTCCGCGCCCAGTTGGGTGAAGAACTCCAGCTCCTCCGCAAAGCCGAGGAGGATCCACGCCAGACCGCGCGTCCAGGTGCTGAAGGGCGTGTACCCTTGCTGGGTGCTGGGACAGCGCCAGGCGCCGTCATTGAGATTGAAAATGGATTCATGCGCCACGCGGCCGCGCACATCCCAGGAGTCGCGCCCCTCGCCAAAGTAGACGTTGTATTTCGCCGTGGCCGCCGCGTGCTGGTGGAGGCGCTCGAGGAGGGGCACCTCCCTGTCACCCTCGGCCATGAATTTATGCCCCAGCTGGTGCGCCACGGCGAGCGAGCGCATGGAGCGGATGGTGTCCGCAAAGAGCGACTGCGGGCCGTTGAACGAATACACGTAGCCCTCGTTCGGCCCGGTCTTCGTGAAGCGGGCCGCCTGCACGGCGCCGGATATCTTCAGCGCCAGCGCGTAGAACTCCCGCTCCCACACGTTTTCCGGGATGCGGCCCTCGTTCATGAGGCGGAGCAGGTTTCCGTAGGTGGAGACGTTGTTGAACCCGTGATCGTGCACGCCGGTGTGGCTGACGTGCGGGGCCATGTGTTTCACCGTGGCATTCCGCCCGAGCGTGAGGAACCGCTCGTCGCCCGTGGCGTCGTATTGGAGGATGGCCGCGCCAAACTGGAACCCCTGAGTCCACTCCGTCCAGCCGCGCGTCGTGTACTTCCCCTCCCAGGTGAAAACCGGCGTGCCGTCCGCCGGATTCCACCGCTGCTGAAGACGCAGAATTTTTTCGCCGGAGGCCTGCCACAGGCGCTCGATGGCGGGCAGCAGCGCGGCAGGGGAGAGGGTCGTGTCGGAGTCGATCATAGTTGTGAGTCTACGCGCATTTTCATGACCGGTTAGAACACTTCGGCTGCATTAGCACAAAAACCCGGCGGGTTTACCACAGGAGCGCAACGCCGTAGCGGGGAAAATTCGAGTCGGGCGAGACGACGGTCAATGACTGATCCAGCGCCTGGGCGATGATGACGCGGTCAAACGGGTCCCGATGGTGCTGCGGCATCTCGCTGCCGCTCAGAAGAACGTGGGCTGTAAGGGGCAGTTCCACGAGCGACCATCTGGCAACCTGCTCCGTCCACCACTGGCGCGGCGGGTCGGGCAGGACCAGTTTGCCTGCGTAGTGTTTCAGCGAAATTTCCCACAGACTGGCATGTGACACATGAAGCACAGAGGCGGGGTCATTAATTCCGCCGGCAGCCTTCGGACTGAGGCGCGAAGGGTCGCTGGCCAGCCAGATGAGTGAGCAACTGTCGAGCAGGAGATTCACAGAAGACCCAGCTCCTTCATGCCCTGCTCGTCCAGCGGTGCGAATGCGGCCTCATCCCAGCGGACTGGAGCGGAGGTGATCTCGCCGACACGCGGACGCTGAAGCACTGGCGGGCTCGTCACGGGCACGATGCGGGCCACGGCGACCGAGTCTCGCAGCAGCATGACTTCCTCCCCGCCGAGCACCTGGCGCAGCAGCTGGGGAAAGTGCGTTTCAGCATAGTCGAGAGTCGCTTCCATCACGGAGAGTATCCGGCCAGCCCATGCCGGTGTCAAGCCTGGTAACGTGCCTCGCGACAGCAGAATGGGTGGATGCCGGGGGCCGGCTACAGCTGGGGAATGGTCAGTCCGCCGTCGAGTGTGATGACCGCGCCATTCGAGAAGGGCCAGTCCCCGTCGATGATCGAGCGGACCGCGCGGCCCACGTCGTCCGGGGTGCCCCAACGCTTCTGTGGGACGAGGCCGCCGGTGATTTTGGCGTCATACTTGTCCTTCACCCCCGCAGTCATGTCCGTGAGCATGATGCCGGGCCGCAGCTCGATGGTCTGGACCCCGTGCGGGGCCAGACGCGCCGCCCAGACTTGCGCGGACATGGCCAGTGCCGCCTTGGTCATGCAGTAGTCTCCCCGGTTGATGGAAACCATCGTCGCACTGACGGAGGAGATGAAGACGAGCTTGTATCCGGTGGCCAGGCGGCTCTGCCCCTCCCGCTCCAGCCAGACGCGGGCGGCGGACTGGGCGAGGAAATGCGCACCGCGCAAGTTCACGCCGAAGACGCGGTCAAACCCGGCCTCGTCCGCCTCGACCACATCTTTCCGCCCCGGAGAGGTAATGCCCGCATTGCTGACAAACGCATCGAGATGTCCGCCGAAGGCAGCGAGCGCCTCGTCAAAAAGAGCGCGCCGGGCCGCATCGTCCGCCACATCACCCACCACCACGGGGAAAATCTGAGCCGGATCCGGAGCGAGATCGCGACAGAGCGCCGCCGTTTCCTCCGCCGGCTCGCGCGCCGCCCCGGCATGAATGGCCACGCTGCACCCGGCCGCAGCCAGCTGGGTGGCGATGCCCCGGCCCAGCCCGCGGCTGGCTCCGGTCACGAGGACGGTCGGTGGAGGTGGCGTGTTCATGGTCCGAGCCTACGCCGCGTTTCGCGTGCCGGTTAGAACAACTCGCTCGCATTAGCACAAAATCTCGCTAATTTTTCCACGATCTCCTGGGATAGCTCCCAACGCTCGTCGAGGGGAGCAGACTGGTCCTGCGCCGATTGCGGGTTCCAGCTAACTTCTCACCATGATCACCGCCCCGAACGAGACCGCCGACCTGTTGAGCCGGATTACGATTGATCCCGCCATCTGCCACGGACAGCCAACGATTCGTGGGCTGCGGTATTCCGTTGAGTCGATGCTCGACTACCTCGGCGGAGGCGACTCCATGGAGGAAATCCTGGCGGAATTTCCCGACTTGGAGCGCGAGGACCTGCAGGCCTGCATCCAGTTTGCCTCCTTGTCGCTGAAACTGCGCAGCCGCCACGTTGTCGCGGCATGAAATTTCTACTGGACACCAAGCTCATCTTTCAAGACCATCTGCCTTCCATCGTCTCTTCACTACAGGCCTGTTCTCTGGTTGAACTGGATCGGGAAAAAGTCACGCCGACGACCCGAGGTTCGCACTAGCACAAAATCCCAGCCCGTTTTTTCTCACGACTCCGAGGACCTCGCCTCACCCCCGCAGACCCGAAAAGCCGGGCCGCCACCACCCCGCTTGACGATTTTGACTGGACAGGTTAATGTCCAGCCATGACCGCCATCACCTACACTGCGGCGAGAGAAAATCTCGCGTCCACCATGGACAAGGTTTGCCACGATCACGCTCCGGTGCTCATCACGCGCAACCGCGACCAGTCCGTGGTCA